>CAWIEL010000066.1:0-58626 GCA_963835025.1 uncultured Acidobacteriota bacterium | reverse complement strand
GCGACTGTGATGGAACGTCGTAACAACGGTCGCCGGTCTTCTTTATTTTCGGAGTTGCGCGGGATCAGCGTGCCGAAAAAAATTCCTAGCACGAAGAACGGAATCGGCAGCAAATCGTGTCCCGCCGCAGCCCAGCTGCCATGGCCGGCCTGTGACCCGCCGGTCGTGGTGTTTCCACTCATGAACGAAGTAAAGACGCCGAAGTTGATTAGCGCGTAGGAATCCACGTAACCGGACACCAGCGCGAGAGCCCCGGCCACGCACCATTCAACGCTTACAGATTTTTCTGCGCTAGCCACCACGCTCCTCCGTGATCGAAATTCTTCGAATTGCCGGAGCTTAGACGCCTCGCCGCTAAAACTCAACTTCCGAAAACGGCTCGTCGTCGAGCAAGGCGGAGAATAAACCGCCGCAGTGGCATTATCGCGCCGGAATGAAATTCACATGTGTAATCGGAAATCCAACCGAAGGTGAATTGCTGGTCGTGCCACGATCAGCACGCAGCGATCGAGCACACCTTCATACAGTTTTATCCGACGCTGAAGCCGGTGGCCAAGAAGTTTGCGACGTGTCGTGGGGCGTTTAAGGCTGCACGTTTAGCGTCAGGTGCACCGAGGAGCTGGCGCCATTGGGGGCTGTCGCGGTGACGATCAGCGCGTAATTGCCTGGCGGCGTCGCTTGGCCTCCCGGTGATTTTGGCAGACTGCCGCAAGCGGAGAGGCCGACCGCGGCCAGAATCAGCACGGCGAACGACACCGCCCAGCGCGGTTGTGATTTCTTTTTCGAGGTAAGGCTCCACAGAGTCAGGCTCGCGAGCAGCAGCGTCAATATTCCAATCATTCCTCGCGTCATTCCTCCGATTATTCCTCCAGCTGGTCCTCCTGGCTCTGGCGACGATAGCGGAACGCCTGCGGTGCAAAACGTATTGAGCACGATGGCGATGTTCGTTCCTTTGCCAGTCAGCGCCACGGTGCCCGGAACGATTTGGCAGGTGATGTCGGCCGAGGGACTGGTGCATCCCAGCGTCGCGGTGCCGGTGGTGCCGGGAGTCGCCGTGAGCAGCAGGCCGAAGACAGCGGTGCCTCCGGGAGTGGTGCTGACGCTGGTCGGCGAGCCGGGAGCTACGGTGATGGTCACTGGCGAGTTGCTGGAATTGAATGTGGCGGTGACGGTCTGTGCCGCCGTCAGCGTGACGGAGCAAGTGGCAGTGCCGCTGCAGCCGGCTCCGCTCCACCCGGCGAAACTGGAGCCGTCGGCGGGCGTGGCAGTAAGCGTAATTTGAGTGCCGCTGGCAAAACTGGCCGAGCAGGTCGGCGCGCAGTTGATGCCCGCCGGAGCGCTGGTTACTGTGCCGGTTCCTGATCCGGTTTCTGCAACGGTCAACGTAAAGTTGTTCGTGGTGGCAGCGAAGGTCGCCGTGACGGTGGTAGCGGCGGTAATGGTTACGACGCAAGCGCCGGTGCCCTCGCACGGCGCGCTCCAGCCGGTAAAAGTTGATCCGGTGGCGGGCGCGGCGGTCAGAGTGACTTGAGTCCCGCTGGCGAAACTTCCCGAGCAGGTAGCACCGCAGTTGATTCCGGCGGGAGCGCTGTTGACCGTGCCGGTCCCAGTGCCGACTTTCGCGACGGTCAGCGTGAAATTATTTGCGGCCGCCGTGAAGGTAGCGGTCACCGTTGTGGCCGCGGTGATCGTTACCACGCAAGTGCCCGTGCCTGAACACGGCGCACTCCAGCCAGTAAACGTCGAGCCGGTAGCAGGTGCGGCGGTCAAAGTAATCGGGGTACCGCTGGCAAAACTTGCAGAGCACGTTGCACCACAATTGATTCCGGCGGGCGTGCTAGTGACCGTGCCGGTCCCATTGCCACTCTTCGCGACGGTCAGCGTGAAATTATTTGTGCTCGCGGCGAAATTCGCAACGACGGTAGTGGCGGCACTGAGCGTTAGGGTGCAAGTGCCGGTGCCTTCGCAGGGTCCGGCGCCCCAGCCGGTGAAAGTCGAACCAGTAGCAGGCGCGGCGGTCAAGGTGATTTGAGTCCCGCTGGCGAAACTTGCCGAGCAAGTCGCGCCGCAATTAATTCCGGCGGGATTGCTGGTGACTGTGCCGGTGCCCGTGCCGCCCTTGGTCACAGTGAGCGTGGGATTGGTGCCCGCGACGAAGGTTGCGGTAACGGTTTCGTTGGCGCTCATCGAGATGGTGCAAGTGGTGGCGCTCGTCGATGTGCAGTTGGCGCTGAATCCGGTGAAGGATTGGCCGGTACCCGGCGCGGCGGTGAGAGTCACCTGGCTGTTTCCGGCAAAGGTAGCGACGCAGGTGGTGGGGCAATTGATCCCAGCGGGATTGCTGGTCACCGTGCCGGTTCCGGTGGCGCTGATGGTCAGCGAAGCGCCTCCGGTGCCGGAGAGGCCAACCGTCTGTGTGCTGCCCGGCGTGGGGCCGTTGTCAGTAATGGTGACAGTGCCGGTGTACGAAATAAATTGCGTGGGAGTAAATTGAATTTCGAGAATGCAATTGGCGCCGACCGCCAGCGTACCAGGGCACGGATTGTTGGCGATGGTAAAGGCGCCAGCAGTGATCGCGATGCTGGAGATGGCCAGCGGCGCGTCGCCGTTGTTGGTGAGCGTTACGGGCAGCATCGAATTTCCATTGATCGGTTGATTGGCGAAGGGCAGGGTGGCGACGGAAAGGTTTACCCCGGGATTGAGAAGCACTTTTCGGACGCGGTTGTTGTACAAATCGCCGACGTAAAGATTGCCTTGAGGGCCGACGACCACGCCCACGGGGGTGGCGAAGCTGGCTGAAAGCGCTGGACCGCCATCGCCGGCGAAGGCGAATTGTCCGTTGCCGGCGAAGGTTGCGATGTTTTTGGTGGTTCCGTCGACGCGGCGTATGACCTGGTTGCCGGAATCGGATATGAAGAAATTTCCGGCGCCATTGACGGTGACGCGGTCGGGGGAATTCAGACTGGCGCTGGTGGCCGGCCCGCCGTCTCCGGAGTATCCGCCAACTCCGTTACCGACCACGGTGGTGATGATGCGGGGCGAGCCGGTATCAATTTTGCGGATGACGTTATTGAAAGTGTCGGCGACGTAGAGATTGCCGGCGGCATCGATGTCCAGACCGAGAGGACAACTGAGCGTGGAATTCACGGCGGCTTGGCCGTCGCCGGTGTAGCTGCCATTGCCGCAGCCGGTGGGCGCGGTGTTGTCCGCTCCGCCACCCGCGATGGTGGTGATCGCTCCGGTGGTATCGACTTCGCGGACGCGATTATCCTGGGCATCGACGAAATAAAGATTTCCAGCGGCATCGTGAATCGCGCCGCGCGCGTCGTTCACGCTGGCGGAAAGCGCCGGGCCGCCGTCACCGCAAGGCAACGGAGTCTGTCCCGCGGCAGTGCCGCACCGGTTACCGGAGCCGACGATGGTGGTGATCACGCCGGACGTGCCGTCGACCTGACGAATCTTATTATCGCCGTCATCGGCGACGATCAAGGTGCCGTTCGCTTCGATCGTTACGGTGCGCGGCATGAACAACTGAGCGCTGGTGGCCGGTCCGCCATCACCGCAGACAAATTTCGGTTGGGCGCAGGGGATTCCGGTCCCGACCACGGTAGAAATGGTTTGATCCGTGGCGCTGACTTTGCGAATGCGATTGTTTTCGGCGTCGACGATAAACAAGTTGCCTTGCGCATCCAGTCCAGGCGTCCGGGGGAAATACATGCTGGCGCTGGTGGCGGCGGCGCCGTCGCCAACCTGGCCGCTGCCGACCACAGTGGAAATTTGCTTATTGTTCGCCGGGTTGTACACCCGGATGCGATTGGCCCAGTAATCGGCGATCCAAAGATTGCCGGTGGAGGAATCGACAAACAGCCCGGCCGGATTGGTGAGTTCAGCGCTGAGGGCCGGCCCGCCGTCGCCGGAAAATCCAAAAGTGCCGTTGCCCACGATCGTGGTGATGATCCCCGGAGTGGGACTCGTAGCCGAAGAAACTTCGCGAACCAAGGAATTCGTCGAGTCGGCGATATAGATGTTGCCGGTTGAATCCACGGCCAGGCCGTCGGGATTGCTGAACATCGCAGCCGTGGCCGCCCCGCCATCGCCGGAGAACCCTTGTGTGCCGTTGCCGGCCACGGTGGTAATAATTTTGGTGCCCACGTCGACGCGGCGAACCGTGTTGTTGCCGGTGTCGGCGATGAAAAGATTTCCGGCCGTATCGAGCGCGACCGATTCAGGGGAATTCAGCTCGGCGGAAGTCGCCGCTCCGTTGTCGCCGGAATTGCCGGGCGTGCCGTCGCCGGCGTAGGTGGTGATGGTGCCGTTGGCGTCGATGCGGCGGATGACGTTGTTGCCGTTGTCCGCGATGAAAAGATTTCCGAAGGCGTCGAAGGCGATGCCCTGGGGATTGTTCAGGGTAGCGCTGGTGGCCGGGCCATTGTCGCCGGTGTGCTTGCAGGCGCCGGTCCCGGCGATGGTTTGAACCGCACCGCCCACGATTTCGCGGACCACGCAGTTGTTAGCGTCGGAGTAGTAGAGATCGTTATTCGCGTTGAGCGCCGCGCCATAGGGTTCCCAAGTCAGAGTTTGCGCGGCGGCGGTGCCATTCGGCGAAAATCCGGCGGTGTTATTTCCGGCGAGGATGGTCAGGACGCCTGGCGCGGTGGTGCCGGGAGTGATTTTGTAGACGACCCCCGCGTCGGTGACCACGTAGAGATTTCCAGCGGCATCGCGGACGACCGATTGCGGGCCTTCGATGGGTGCGGCTGTAGGCGCAACGTTGTTGGGAGGTGGCCCCCCAGCGTAAGTGGATATGGTGTTTTGGGCCTGCACGGTGCTGGCGAACGATAGCAATACCAAAAAAGGAAGAACGCGAATAAGAAAGAACACGGCGCGGTTCTTATAATCGGTCACCACAATCTCCTCAACAAAACCCGTCTACAATTATGTCGGGAGCGGCAGAGAAACCCTGGCCGCCCAGGACCTAACCACTCGAGATGTCCCGGTTGCCCAAGGAAAAAGCTCTATGCGGGAGGAGCCAGCCGGAATTCTGAGGCCCGGTTCGTTTTTTGGTCAAGTAATAATTTTGGGAACATTGCAGCCACAAATGTACGGCTGGGAGAAGGATATGATGGGCTGAATTCGGGCTTTAGGGAAGCGACATTAGAGGACAATTCGGGACAAAACGGGAAATTAGAGGGGAAACGGAACTTCCGGGGGCCCCACCCTTCGCTTCTCAGAAGGCCTAGGGTGCATGAACCGCACGGGTGACGAACCAGTTCCATAAGTTCATTACCACGAAGGCTGTGTAAAACTGCATCAGGATTGTCACGAAAAACTGTGCGAGCGGCTTTTTCCAGATCATTTGCCGGATTCTAACATGATGGCGGTGCGTGATTTCTATTCTGGGAGCCGCGTTGAGCCCTGCATTGCGTAGTGCCTGGTCAGTCGCGTTACCGGACATTGGGTCGAAACGAGGGATAGGCACGTCGACCTGGGGTCCGACCCTAGCCAGATCGATGTGAATTATTTTTTGATACGTGGCCAGTAGACCTTGAAGGCACCGTATGACAGCAGGACGTACAGCGGAATCACTACTAAGGGGACGGACCATGGCAGTCGTTTGACCGCCGCCTGATAGATGAAGTAAGGCGAGGCGAATATTAGTAATCCGCCGCTAAAAATAAACGCGAGAATGGCCCGAAAGCGACTCACCGGTGCGCCGGATTCTACTCTGAATCTTCGCAACCTCAAATTTGAAATCGTTCGTTTCAAGGCCTGATAAGTCGCGTTACCGGACAAGTGGGTTTGACCGAATTTCACTGTCCGATTACCGGGTTTTTGTGTTACGGTATCCGCACACTCGGCGAAGTGACGCTACAAATGGCAATCATGCCAAGCGACGGATCGCAGCGTCGGGCTGCGAAGACTGCGGGTCTTGCCGGGCTGCTTTCGTTCGCCATACTAGTCGCAGTCAACTACGGCATCTTCGCGCGTTTGATTGTCCGCACCGATCCGGTTCAATCCGCTCAAAATATTCTGGCGCATCAGACATCGTTTCGCGTCGGCATCGCCGGTGTACTCGTTTACTGCGCCGGTATCATCGTGCTCTTGGGGGCGCTGTACGTGATCCTTAAGCCCGTTAGCACGAACCTCGCTCTGCTCGCTGCGCTCGCGCGATTAGTCTACGCTCTCATGTGGCTCCCGGTGGCGCTCAACCTGTTCACCGCGCTCCGACTCCTGACCGACGCGGACCTTTCGCGCGCGTTTGGCGCGGAGCAAACGCAAAGCCTGCTGCGGATATACCTCAGCGGTTACGACGCCTACTACATTGGCTTGCTGTTTTGGGGGTTGGGATCCGCAGCATGCAGCGTATTGTGGTTGAAATCGAAATACGTGCCGGCGAGTCTCGCCATCTTCGGTGTGTTCGCTAGCGTCTGGTGCATTTTCTGCACCTTCACTTTCTATCTTTTTCCCACGTTCGAAAAAGTGGTGGGGCGCTCGTGGTTCGATTCTCCCTTAGTCCTATTCGAACTAGCACTCAGCTTTTTGCTCTTGTTCAAGGGATTGCGCGTAGCTCGATAAACGCGAGCCGTTCGTAATGGTTGCGCAGCGGTCTCGGTGCGACACTCCGCTCGATAATTCCTGATAAGTCGCGTTACCGGACAAGTACCCACCCTGTCTTGCGCCGATTTGCTGCGCCCGACTACCCTCTGAAAATCTCATAAAGCAGCTCGCCGAGCGACACATGGTGGAACTTTATGGTTTCCATTCCGGGGACGACTGGCTCTCGTACTTGTTCACCCGCTTTGTAATCGACGCGCGAGGGATAGAACGCGTCAATCGCCGATTGAGAGTTGGCCTCGGTGAAATTGGCTATCCCATCCGATCCAGTCTTTCTTGAGACATGCTCACAATGCATGTCGACTATTTTCGTACCGGTCTTCGGTGCCGCGCAGTTGTATCTCATAGTGATTTTAAAACTCTTCAAGACTTTGCCACTCTTGGCATCGATGGCGCGCACCGAAAAACCCTGCGCCTGCGATTGAATGGGCAGCACGAGAAACGCAACCACAGTTAAGTTGAAAATGTATTTGAGCATGAGAATTCCGGCCTCCACTTAGCCGTCACCGCTTGCACACGCGATGCCAACGGTTCGGAGCGCGCTACTCAGGAATTGACTCGGAAAGTTGGCAGAGACAAACACTTACGAAATCGAGTCAGCATTCGCGTTCGCGCGCCAGAGGTCCCTCGATGCCAGATCATGACAGTTGGAGCCTTAAGACTGCACTGCATCTCAACGCGGAGGAACCATCCAATTCGGTCTTGGTGGCGACTTCACGGAGAAAAGGTTCGGAGACTCTGGCTCCCCAGAGCCTGATTAGTCGCGTTA
The DNA here is from genome assembly GCA_963835025.1 of uncultured Acidobacteriota bacterium. GTDB lineage: Bacteria > Acidobacteriota > Terriglobia > Acidiferrales > UBA7541 > Palsa-295. Next base: position 51,242 of record CAWIEL010000066.1, on the reverse strand, counting down.
CCGGACATGTGGGCTCTCCCCGCTGGCCAGCTTAAAGAATCGCATCGCAGACCTGTAAGGAACTGACCAGAGCAAGGGAACGAGTTGAGTTGAAAACCGAACCCCAATCGCTAGCACGACGAAGGCGACATAGCGCTGATAACCAGTGAAGGTTAGTGACGCAGATAGAAACGATGCCATCGATAAAAGCCAATATTCCCAATACAAGAATGAACCTGATACTCCGTACCCGCCTGAGCGATACGACAGGGTCAACCAAGCCGCAAGCTGGCCACACAGCGCCGCGATGTTAAGTACAAAACTGGAGATCCACAGGCTGCGCGGAACGCTGGCGAACCCCAGTGCGATCAGCAGGGCCGCGCAAAATAGCAACGCAAAAAGCCCCAGTGTGCCTGCCAATCTGAATAGTGTAGCGGACCTCCGTAGTCGTAGCTTGTTGGACCCCCGGCTTTCGTCACTCATCGCAAACTAATATCACATATTTAGCGCAAGTCCTGATTAGTCGCGTTACCGGACAAGTGACTTGGACACCGCCGCCCGACCCTACGGCGCTCGGCGGTGCTTGAGTTGGTACTCCAACGGCGACGGCAACTGCAACGGCGGTTTCTTGGCGTGGCGCGGGTTCTTGGTCGAGCTGCTGCAAGACATCAATCGGATATCTAACGGTGTACGGTTTACTTTTAATCGTCCAGCTGTTCCGAGCCTTACCAAGACAATCGGAAGAGTTGAAATACAAGCGTCTGATGATAATGCTCGACGCGTGCGTGCGGGACTCTCAGCGTGAGGCCATGGCTGACGAACTCAGAGAGATCAACAAGGAAACAACCGACGTTCCCAGTTGGATGGTAATTGAAACTTTGGTCGGTAACACCATTGCGCTGATTCTTGGCTGGTTCATCAACGGCTTGATAAAAGCGTAGGCGAGTTGACCCTCCGCCGTCGAATCCGAGTTTCCGGGTGCCCCACCCGTCCCGCCTCTGGAAGGGTGGGGGTCGTGTAGTTGAAGTTCCTGCTATTGCAGTTTGGCGTACTCGGATTTGGCCTGTTTAAGAAGTGGGACGTCCGGGTCAGCATCTTTCCACAATGCGAAAAAATTCTGGTAGGCGACCCGGGCTTTGGCGGAATCGCCCTGCGCTGCATAGGCTCGGGCCAGGGCTACTCGGGCCAGGACGCCAGTAAATCCGTTCATCACGATTCCGGGATGATCCAGAACTTTTTGAAACTCAGCGGCGGATTCGGTGCCGCGATGAAGAGCCAGATAAGCCAGGCCGCGCTGGTAGGAACTGAGCAGGAGTCTTCGGGCGGCGAGATCGTAGGGAAGCGCGGTTTGCAGCAGGTCGACGGACTTGGCGGGGTTGTTGCGATCGAATTCGATTGCAGCGCGAATGACCGGCAGGTCGTAATTCTTGTCCAAGGTGGCGTTGGGGCGTTCCTTGGCGATCTGAGCTGCCAGGACTTCGGCACGCGCGGGATCTCCGCTGCGGGCCAAAACGTCGGCGGCGAGCAAGCGGATACCTCGGGATGAGTCCAGGGCCAGCGCTGCGACGATCTCTTTTTTGGCGGAAACAGCATCGCCCGCCGTGGCTTCCATGAACGCTTGATTCAGCAGTACGGTGGCGGCGGATTCTTTTTGGCCGACCGCTTCGAAACCGGTCACGCTGCGCTGAAACAAGCCTTGGGCTTTCTGCCAGTGCCCCACGTACGCCTCGGAACCGCCTTCGAGGGCCAGGGCCAGAGCGGCCGATTCCGGCGCGGAAGCGGAAAGAAGCGGGAGTTCGCGGGCCATGGCGGCCGAATCGTTTTGGATGAAAGCCAACAAGTAGAGCAGTCGGTGGAAGAGTGGAACATCGATCTTGCGGGTGTTCGCCTGAGCGATGGTGGCTTTAGCTTCGTCGAACCGGCCCAGGCCCATATAGCTGGTACAAACCTGGCTGTAGTAAATGCTCTCATCCGGACCCATGCGCATCGCGTCGAGTCCCGGGGCGATCGCCTTGTCCCACTGGCCGATGAACTGGTAAGCGACGCCGAGGTTATTCCTGGGAATAGTGTCGTGCGGATAGGTGTCGATCCAGAGCTGGTAGACCCGAATGGCATTCTCCAGGTTCCCGTCGACGTTGTCGTAGTAATGCGAATCAATGTAGAAGCGTTCCACCTCGCTGGCCCGATCGCGCAACTCATAGGCTTTTTCGGTGTACTCCGCGCCCACTTGGAGTTCGCCGAGATTGGTTTCGACTTGTCCGAGATTGGCGTAGGCCATGGCGAAATTCGGATCGTCAGCGATGGCCTGTTTTAGAAGCGGAACCGCGTCCGTTTCACCTTTATTGGCGCGGGCCTGCAAACCGAGACTGTAGGCTTTGAGGGCCGCGAGTGAGGAGGTGGTAGCCGCCTGGATCGGAGTGTTGTATTTCTGAATGGAAGCCATCGACTCACCGAGTTTCTGGCGAAGATCTTCGGCGGCTTTGCTGAGAGCGTCGAGCACGTGATCTTTATCGGCCGCTTCGGTGGAGACGCTGGCCAAGGTATCGCCGGTGGCGCAGTTTGCAGCGTTGAGCACCAGATTATAGGTGTTGCCGATCTGCGCGATGGAGCCTTCGATCACTGCCGCGCTTTGCGTGCGCTGGCAAATCTGCCGGGCGAATTCGTTGCTGACCCGAGCGGTTGCCGGTTGGCCCATGTATTGAAGCGTTTGCTGCACCTGCCGGTCGGAGAGCACGTGCAGCAACGGCGATTGAGCTAATTGCGAGGAGAGGCCCTGGCGCAGTGCGCCGTCGAAGACGGCATCGCCGGTGGTGTTGGTAAAATCGGCCAGGACGATGGAGCCTTGGGCGGTGAGCTTCGGCGCGCGATGCGTGAAGAAGTACGCCCCGGCGCCGATACCCGCGAGAATCAGTGCCAGCGCGAGATAAAGCGGCGCACGACTGCGCTGTGCGACGGGCGCTGTTGACGCCGGGAACGGCGTGCTGGTCGAACTGGCGGTAGCTGCGGCGACGGTTGACGCCGCTCCGGTGCCGCTCAGCGGAGTCGCCGATGCGGCGGCCACCGAAGCACGGCTCGAAGCGGAAGGTTGGGCGAATTCGGCCGGCGTTGCCACGCTTTCCGCTGCCGGTGTCGCTGCCAAAATACGGGTCGAGCTGGTGTCGCGTTTCAGACGGGCGAGATCCGTGCGTAATTCGGCCGCGTGCTGGTAGCGCATCCGGCGATCTTTCTCGATCGCTTTGGTGATGACTTCTTCGAGGCGCCCAGGAATTTCCGGATTCAGGCGCACGGCGGGAACCGGCGCCTTTTCCAGAATGGCATTGAAGATGACAGCGGTGGTGGCGCCGCGGAAGGGCACGGCACCGGTAGCCATTTCATACAGGACCGCCCCGAAACTGAAAAGGTCGCTGCGCACATCAAGCTGTTCACCGCGCGCTTGTTCCGGGGACATGTAAGCCACGGTGCCCACGGCGGTCCCGGGGCTGGTGAGGTCGGCTTCGCTGACCATCGGCGTGTCGTGCGTCGAGGCGGAAGAAGCGTTGGCGCCGAGGGTTTCGTCCGACGCGTCGCGGATCTGTTTCGCCAAACCAAAATCGAGTATTTTTGCGTGTCCTCGGGTTGTAACGAATAGATTCGCCGGCTTGATGTCGCGATGGATGATCGCTTTCGAGTGTGCCGCGTCGAGCGCATCGGCAATTTCGATGCCAAGATCGAGCAGCGATTCGAGATCGAGCGGACGGCCGGAGATCTTATGCTTCAGAGTGGCGCCTTCCAGATATTCCATGACGATGAAGGGCAGGCCGTCCTGCTGGCCGATTTCGTAAATGGTGCAAATGTTGGGGTGATTCAAAGCAGAAGCGGCGCGGGCTTCGCGCCGGAAACGTTCGAGAGCGGCAGAATCCTGAGCCACATCGAGGGGCAAAAATTTAAGCGCCACGAAGCGCCCAAGCTCGGTGTCTTCGGCCTTATAGACCACGCCCATGCCTCCGCCGCCGAGTTTTTCGACGATGCGGTAATGGGAGACGATACGGCCGATGAGAGGCTGGGGATCCGCCATGTGGCGACAGTTTAGTCCGCGCGCCGAAGCCAAGTCAACGAACGGCGCAAGCGGCGACCCGGACTGGTCAAAATTGCCAGGATTTACCTACAGAGATTTTTGTGGGGTCTATACACGCAAACCCCGATAGAGGTTCGAAGTGGTACAGACATAAGATTCGCCGTATATTCGGCTTTAGAATTGCACGGCACTTACTCAAGCTCCAGTACGGCAGGCAACGCCGCTCGTTTCACGCAGCCCGCAGATGTAAAGCTCGACCGGGCGCTATGAATGAGCTGGCGGAAGGATTCTCGATGAAAATCAAGTCGTCAATTCGATCGTTGTTGTTGCTGATGGGAGCGCTGTTTTTCTTCGCCGCGCCTTCGTTCGCCCAAATTGGTATTTCGGTATCATTCGGACCACCGGCCATTCCGGTCTACGAACAGCCCGTCTGCCCCGGCGATGGCTACATCTGGACGCCGGGCTATTGGGCCTATGAAGACGACGGCGGATATTACTGGGTTCCGGGCACCTGGATCGAAGCGCCGCAACCGAATTATTTGTGGACCCCGGGATACTGGGGATGGGGCGGCAGCGCCTTCCTGTGGCATGGCGGATATTGGGGACCAACCGTGGGTTTCTACGGCGGCATCAATTATGGATTTGGCTACGGCGGTCGCGGCTACGAGGGCGGCTACTGGAACAGCGGCCACTTCTTCTATAACCGCGAAGTGACCAACGTAAACGTCACCGTGATTCACAATGTCTACAACAAGACGGTGATCGTCAACAACACCCGCGTCAGCTACAACGGCGGAAACGGCGGAGTGGAAGCGCGCCCGACGCCGCAGGAAGAAGCGTACGAACGCGAAAAGCACCTCGCCCCGGTACCAGCGCAGGAGCAGCACGTCCAGGAGGCTCGCCGGAATCCGGAGCTTCGCGCTTCCGCCAATCAAGGCAAGCCGCCGATCGCAGCTACCCAACGCCCCGGTGAATTCAAGGGCAACGGCGTAGTGGCGTCCAGAGAAGCAGGCGGAGCCTACAAGGCTCCGGAACGCGGCGCGACACCGGCACATACCGAAAACATGCCGGCCAAGCCGACGCACGTGAAGGACATTCCGGCCGCAACGCGCACTGCTCCCAACACGGGCAATCCGGCGCAGGACAAGAAGTATCAGGCGCAGCAGGACAAGATGTATGCCCAGCAGGAAAAAGAACGCACGTCGCTGCAGAACAAGCAGGAAGCGGATCACCAGCGCTTGGCCGCGCAGAAGGCTTCTGACGCGCGGACCCAGCAAGTGGAACAGAAGCATCAACAGCAGACCCAGCAATTGCAACAACGCCATGAAACCCAGCAGAAGCAAATGGCGGCGAAGCAAGCTCCGCGGCCGGCACCGGCTCAGCATGAGAGCGGCGGTAAACCCAAGTAAATCGCTTCACAGCTTTTGCTAAGAAAAACCGGGCAGCCGCGGAGACGCGATTGCCCGGTTTTTTTTGGGCTCCAGAAATTGCTTGTAAGGGAGGGCGACTACGCCACTTGGCCGCGCGAAGCCGCCGCTGAGGATTCGATGGCGCGACGAACGGCATAATCGGTGGTGACGATTTTCGCGCCCAGCTTGCGAAGCTCATCGATGGCTCGCTGACCTTCTGCGGGATTCAAAGTAGCGATAGCATCTTCGACGATAAAAACGCGCCGGCCTTCTTCCAGCAACCCGCGTGCCGCCAGACGCACGCAAATTTCAGTGACCACGCCAAAAACGAAAATTTCAGCGTCGGGATCGAGACGGTCAATCAATTCCTTCGCATGTAAACTCTGAAAAATATCAAGCGTGTCTTTTTCCAGCAGAATTTGTTGCTGCACAAAAAGATCTTCAGGCAGGCGGGCGTCCGCAGTGTTGGCTACCGTGACCACTTTATCGGCCAGCGCCTGCGGGACGAAATGTGACCCGGGAGTTCCGCGCAGACAGTGCGCCGGGAACTGGTTGAATTCCGGATCTCCTTCGAGATGGATGCAGCCGTGAGAAATTAGAAGTACGCGGCCTTCGCGCGCCTGATCGGTCAACCGGATCAAGTTGGGCAGCAGATTTTCAGCGCCCGGAACGTAGAGTTTGCCGTCCGGCAGCATGAAATCGGCCTGCGTATCAACTTCCCAAAAAATCACGTCGCGCGAAATCATCTGTTTATTGTATCGCGCCAAAACGACGTTGCCGTTGAATTTCCGGGTGGCCCATCCTTCCCGCCTCTGGAAGGGTGGGAGCTTTTGCCTTTGCCGTCGCCTTCTAGCTCTTAGTTGCCATCATGCGGATTTTCGCTGCCGCTGCGGACGGGCGCTCTTTGGCGATTTGCCCGCAGCCTTTTCATTCGCCAAACTTTTCTTCAACGCCGACATCAAATCGATCACCGGCGCCAATTTCTTGCCCTTCTCCACCCGCGGCACATTCTTGCCTTTGCGTTTGTCTTCGATCAATGCGCGCAAACGCGCCTGATACCCATCATGAAATTGGTCCGGCCGGAAAGGTTTCACCAAACTCTTGGCAAACTGCTCCGCTAAGGAAAGTTCCTGCCGGTTTTGCGATTTTGAATCTTTGCCGAAGCCGGGAGCTTCGTGAATGTCGTCGGGATAGTACATGGTATGCACCGCCAGCCCCTTGTCGTAAGGACGCACGATCACCGTGCGGTCGCGCTGGTGCATGGTAACCCGCGCGATCGCCGCGACCTTCATGTGCCGCATCGTATCGACCAGCAAACCGTAAGCCCGTCGCCCCGCTTCCTCCGGCACGGCAAAGTACGACGTCTCGAAATAAATGGGATCCACTTCATCGAGCTTGGTGAATTGCAGGATCTCCATCTCGGCCGACGATTGCGGCAGAATCGCCTTCAACTCCGCCGGATCGACAATAATCATCTTGCCGTCTTCCGTTTCGTAGCCCATTACGATTTCATCGCGCGGCACCACCTCTTCATCGTAAGGGCAGTACAGCTGCTGCTGCACCCGGTGCCCGCATTTGCGATGAACTTCGTGGAAACGAATATGCGAATAGCGCGCAGCGGGAAACATGCGGATCGGGACCGAGATGAGTCCAAAGGTAATAAAACCCTTCCAAGCAGAAGCAGCCATAAGTCCTCGCTTTTTTCCCGCGACCTAAAACACAAGAATCACTTACAACAAATTCATAGCAGCACGCGTTTCGCGGCGAACTTGATCCATCGTGCAGCTCTTCGGCGTCTTCTCCGGTCGCCAGCGCAGAAACTTTGTCCCATGCCGGAAGCGCCCGCCGGTGAAATGATCGAACTGCACCTCGACCACCAGCTCGGTGGCCAGCGGCTCCCATTCCAGAGAATGTTTCGTGCTCCAGCGGCTTGGTCCTCCCGGAGCCTTTCCGGTGAAACCGGGCTTCTTGATTAGTTTTTCGAGTTTTTTCGTCAGCGCCGGGCGTTCCTCGTCCGTGATCGAAGAGCAAAAGCCGACATGGTCGAGCAGTCCTTTCTTGTCGTACAGACCGAGCAGCAACGAACCAACCTGTTTCGCTTTTTCAAGGTAACGAAAACCGCCGACCACGCAATCCGCCGTGCGCTGAATCTTGATTTTCTGCATACCGCTGCGAGTGCCGGATTGATAGGGAAGGTCGGTGCGTTTGGCCACGATGCCGTCGAGTCCGACGCCCATGCGAAACCATTTGCGTGCCGTAGGGAGATCGGTGGTGCAAGGAGACAGCCGGATCGAGCCATCCTCGGCCAGATATTTGGTCGCAAATGTTTCCAGTGCGGCGCGACGGTCCTGCAGAGGTTTCCCGACCAACGATACGCCGCGATCATCGGCCAGCAGATCGAACACGATGAAGACGCTGGGAGTTTCCTGGCTGAGTTTAAGAACGCGGCTGGCCGCGGGGTGAATGCGCATCAAAAGATGATCGAACGAGGGGTTGCCGTCGACCGGAATCACGATTTCACCATCGAGCACGAACTTTTTCGCCTTCAGTGACACCAGCGCGGCGGCCAGCTCAGGAAAGTAGCGGGTCAGCGGCTTGCTGGATTTTGATTCGAGATCAATTTTGGCGCCGTCGCGAAACGCCAGGCAACGAAAGCCATCCCACTTAGGTTCGTACTGCCAGTTCGCGCCGGAAGGCAATTCAGCCGCTGGCAACGCTTCCATCGGCGAATACGTCTTGGCGACCGGCAGGCTCACAAGAATTTTTCCAGATTGGTGCGGCCCTTGGGCGCGAGTAGAGGCGCCCACAAATCGCCGAGCTTCTTGAAACGCGGCAGAACGTTGAGCATGGTGAAGTCTTCGAGCCGGAACCCTTTTTCGACTTCTTTCCAGGTCACCGGAGTGGAAACTCCGGCCGCCGGTTTTGGCCGCACGGAATAGACCGAGGCGAGCGTGCGGTTCCAGGCATTCTGGTTGTAATCGACCAGAACGTGATTTTTCGGGCGGTGGGCCACGCGATACTCGGCGGTGATCAGTCCGGGATTGCGTTTGAGCAGTTCGTGCGATAGAGCTTTGGCAAAGGTCCAAACCTGTTTTTGCAACGGGCCGCGCACAATCGGAACGTAGACGTGAATCCCGCGCGAGCCGGTAGTTTTGGCGTAGCTCGGAATTTTCAGCGATTCGAGCGCGTCGCGCACCACCAGCGCAGTCTCGAGCACGCGTTCGAACTTGGTGCCTTCGACCGGATCGAGATCGAACTGCAGGAAATCAGGGCGATAGACGTCGTCACACCGCGCATACCAGGGATTCAGATCGATGCATCCGAGATTGACCACCCACATCAGCGAAGCCACGTGCTGAATCACCGGAAAATCGATGACGTTGCCCGATTCGTGTTCGATAGCACAAACCGGAACCGCAGCGGGCCGGTTTTCCGGCGCGCGCTTCATGAAGAAAAATTCGCCATCGATCCCGTTGGGATAGCGCTTCATCACCATCGCCCGATCTTTCAGGTGCGGCATCAGGTAGGGCGAGACGTCCAAATAATATTGCAGCAGATCCCTTTTGGTGAGGCCGAGCTTGGGCCAGAAAATTTTATTGAGGTTGGTCAGTTTCGCCGTGCCGCCTTCCACCTGAATCTCAGCGTCGTTCACTCCCAGCGGAATTTGTCCGGCGGGCGAGGACGCTTTGATCTTGAGCGCCGGTACTTTCTTCGCCGGTTTGCCGCGCGGTCTAGCTGGCGCGGCGGATTTGGAGGCGGACTTTTTCATCTCGACTATGAAGTATCAGAATTTCAGCCGCGAGTATAGTCGGCGATTGTTAAAGTGGGAGGAATACATGCAAGACCCGATATGCGCAAATCGGGTGCCGTAGCCAGCCACGAGAGCGATTCGTTGTCAGATCGACGACTGGGAGCAAAAAGGTCAAAGCTCGGTAGGTGTTAAGGCGAAACACCGGCGCCGTAGGCGCGGCAAAGTCTAGCCCAGCCCGGAATGGCTGGGAACGCGAGCCAAAATACGCCGACCGCCGGAGGTGCTACACGCCACGTCGAATACGGCGCGATATCTTCCGCCGCCCGCGGACAAAAAACGCCGCCTACTGTGGCTTCGCCGGCAAGGACTTCAAATACGCCACGATCGAGAGCGCATCCTCGTGAGACATATGATAGATGTGCATCGGACGCTGGATCGGCTGGCCATTGGCTCCAATGCCCCTCTCGAAGATGTTCACAGCGTCGGCTTCGGAATAACCAGGCCAGCCGGCGAGCGTCGGCGCGTTCCAAGCCCAATTGGAATCGGGATGAACGGGAGCGATCCAGGTCGGCGCGCCCTGCAGTTCACGTTCGGCGACGAGATTCCCGGACGCGTCGCGCGGCGTGTGACATTCGCCGCACATGGCCACCTGCTCCACCAGATATTTGCCGCGGGCGACATCGCCGTGGGACGCGGGTTTGGGCGCCGCCTGCTGCTTCAACGCGCGGGTGGAAATACCTGCAGCCGCCACCGCCACCAGCACAACGCCACTCAGGATCCAGGTCGTCTTCATCGAATATCGCTCCGTTAGATTCTTTCGCGAAAGATGCTAACGCAGTTTTCGGGCTTACCGGGATTTTTTTGTGGGGTGTTGAGCAGGCTGGCGGCGAATCGACTAAGGGCTGGGGTTGTTTAGAGTTAGACGGATTCTTTACGCCGTTGGGAAACAGCAACGACCTCCTTGGAAGGAGTGTGAATGGCGTAGAATTCGTTGGCGGATGATTCGGCAAGTTCCTCAACGCGGGCGCGGGCATCAAGCAGGCCCTTTACGAACGCCCTCCAGATGTGCGAACCGTCGGGGAATTTCTCGAAGATGTCGTATTCTCGGTCCAACGCGGGCCTCCAATGACGGCAGTCGACTGATTAGTATTTGTAGCAGGAGTGGAAGCGGGCGCGATGTTCCCAACGGAACAATCGGCTGAAAGCCTGATGTTCTGAACGGAACAATCGGTGAGAGGGTTGGAAGCGGAACGCTTCGCGGAGGGGGCTGATCCCATCCTCCGCCTCATCCGCTTCTCCTAGTCGGTCGATCCAAGCGCCCAAACCGCCGTTAGCCGTCATCCGGAGGAGCGAAGCGACGAAGGATCTCCTTCTTGCCCAGCCCGCCAAACCATCAAGCACGATCCTGAGGTGTCGCAATGTTCGATTCGAGTAACGAAAAAACACTAGCAGGGGCCGTCTGGTCCCGCCGAATTTTCCTCGCGACCTGCGCGGTTGGTGCCGTCGGCGCGGCCGGCTGGTACCTCCACTCCCAGAATGTGTTGGCCGCCCGGCGGAAGGCGCTCGCACTGGCGCCACCGCAGCTAGTACCGATAGTAAATTTTTCAGACGCGGGCGAGCGTTTGGGAACGGTGCAAGTCCCGAAAATCGTGAAGACCGACGAAGAATGGCGCGATCAACTCGGTCGTGGCCTCTACGAAATTGTGCGCAAAGGCGACACCGAATTCGCTTATAGCGGGAAGTACTGGAATCTCGAAGACCGAGGAATTTACCGCTGCGTCTGCTGCGACACCGCGCTGTTCAGCTCCGCCGCGAAATTCGACTCCGGCACCGGCTGGCCCAGTTTCTGGCAGCCGCTAGCGCCGGAAAATATCGTTACGCGCCCGGACCACAGTTTTGGGCTGAGTCGCACCGAGGTTTTGTGCGTGCGTTGCGACGCCCATCAGGGGCATTTGTTCAACGACGGTCCGCCGCCGACCGGCCTGCGTTACTGCATCAATTCAGCTTCGCTGAAATTTGTGAAATTCGCCTGACCCGGCGGCCCGGCGGATTTAGCGCGCGATCAACGTGGCTTGGCTCGCGACGCAAAGCCAGACGCCGTTCTGATTGACCCAGGTGTCCGTAAATCTACCGCGCCGCGTAAACGCCTTGCCGTTTTCCACTCCCTTTTCCTTGTAGATCCCGGTGACGATGGCGCTGTTGGTGTAGACGGTGACCGCGGTGTCTTGATTGGTGATCTGATCCGAATTGATCGGCGCCGACTTCACATTTTTCAGAAATTGCGCCTTGTCCGAGAACGAACCGTCATATTCAGTGTAGACAAAAGTCGAGGCCAGCATCTGGTCCAAGGCACCCGTGTTCTTTTCTTCTTCAGCCAGGTTCCACGCGCTTTCCAGCGCCAGAATTTTCGATTCGTCAGCGGACGGCGGCTGATTGCGTTGGGCAAACAGCATGCCGCCTGCGAGCAGTGTGAGCAGAGCGATAGCGACAAGCTTTTTCATCAGGAAATCTCCCAAGTACCAACGGATTTGCAGGATCCGCGTTACTTCGCTTATCGCATGGTTGTGAGGTGCGGCACAACAAAGGACGGCGGTAGAGGTGCGCATAACGAAACACGCATCTGCACGCGGAGGCAACGCGTATCTCTTGCTATCGATTCAACGCGGACGCCGGATTGGCCGGCTCTCCGTTGCTCGACTCGATGAACGTCAGCGCTTCCATCACCGTTTTATATCCGCCGTGCGAGCCCAGGACGTTCGTCTCACCTTTAGAAAAGAGCGGCTTACGGTGCGACGAGAATTTCGCAGGATCGAAAGCCCCGCGGTTGGTGTGGAACACCCAAACGTATTCGTGATGGCTGCTGTTGGCTTCGGATTGATTCATCACCGCGTTATCCACGGTGGACATCGGCGTGTAATCGGATAACCCGCTGCTATCGACGTGCACCGCGGTCGGCATGGTCACGTTGTAGAACGCAACATCGTGGGTGAAGATCACCACGAAATCCACCATCGACGGCGTCGGCGCCGGGCAAACGCTGGGGAAAGCTTTCTTGCGATTCTGCGCCAACCACTTGTACTGGTTCGGTGACAATCCGTAGGCCGAAAAATAGTGAGTGCAGGCCGCGTCCTCGCGTTCCAGGCGCGCGACGGCAGAATCTTCCTCATCATCAGGATTCACTCGGCGCGCCGCCGGCTGCGCGGCAGCGTCAGACACAGCACGAATCTCGGCTCCGGGCGCAGGCTGCGTATTGTTTGAAGGCAGACTGGCCGCGACGGCAGGCGCAGCAGCTGGCTGCGGCGCAATCTTCACCGGAGCCGGAGCAACGGCAACCGGAGCAGCTGCGGGCGCTGGCGCAACCACAGGCGTGGGCGCCGGAGCTGCTGCAGGTGTCGACGAAGCAGTAGACAAAGTAATTTCCACTTCCGCCGGTTGCGCTGGCACGGTCGTTGCCGCAACGGATGCCGCAACGGGTGCCGCTGCCGGAGCAGCAACCGGAGCCGGAGTGCCGACCGGCTGGGGTTTCGGTGCAGCGACGACCATCGGCTGCGCTTTGGAAACTGGCGCAGCGGCCGCAGTATTCACGTTGGACGCAACGATCGTGTTCGTCGAAGCAGCGGGTGCCGTGGGCGCAGCAGCCGGTGCCGGTTTGGCGGCCGACATAGCGGCTGCTGTCGCAGGTGAAACGCGAGGCGCCGGCGCATCGACCGTCGGCGCGGCGGCATGGTGCGCCAAAGCCGCGACCGAAGCAGATCCCACGTCAGTTGGCTTCTCGGCCGGCTCAGGAGGCAGCGCCGCTTTCGGAATCGCGCTGTCCGCCACGAAACCTTCCACTCCACTCTGCGTCTGAACTTTTACATAGCCCTTCACCCGGCCGGTAATTTCCACCGGTTCGCCGCATTTCAATTTGGCGGCAAGATTGAAATCGACCACAGATTCGTAGACCCACACGCGATCTTCGTTCATCGCGCATTTGACGTTCGTGCCGGCAGCTTGTGCGCTGGGAATGCAACCGAGACCGACCAAAATCAAAACTGCCGCAAGCGTCCGACTCATGGTTCCTCCGCCTACATTTGCGCGCTCAGCGAATCGCCGAGCGTTTCGTGCGTCCGTGCCGTCAGCCCAACCAAAAATTTCCAGAGCTATGCGAATTTGCTGAACATGAGCCCGGATACCTGAGGCGAGCTTCTGCGCGGATGGCGAGTCGAATCGTAAATCCACGGACTAGGCGAGAGTCGCACGGCGATCCCCAAGGTTAATCGCTCACAAATCGCAAGAAACGGCTCCTTCAGTATGAAAGGTAGCGAAATTGCAGCGCAACTGAACGAACGTACAGAAATGGGGCAGTGCGGGACAGTTCGCTTTAGTGCCGCCTCGCGTTCAGCGCCATGCAGCGCCAGGCGAAGCGTGGTGCCGGACCCAGTCGTCTACTTTTTGTGGTGCCCAGCCCGGCGTTTTTTGTCGTAACGCGCCAAGGCGCTCTCAATGATCGGATAAGCGGTCGCCGCCGGCTGAAATTCGTCCACTTCCACGATTTTGCCTTCGAGCTGTTTGTAATCCTGAAAAAATCGCCGAACCATCGCCAGCTTGTGCGGAGGCAACTCGCTGGCTTCGTGATACGTGTTGTACTCCGGGTCAGCGGTCGCGACCGCGATAATTTTGTGATCGAGCGTGCCGGAATCGATCATGGCCATCACCCCAATCGTCCGCGCGTGCATCACCGTCAGCGGCACCACTGGAACTTGGCAGAGCACCAGCACGTCCAGCGGATCGTGATCCTCCGCGAGAGACTGCGGGATGAAACCGTAATTCGCCGGATAGATCACGGCGGAATATAGCACGCGGTCCATGCGCAGAATGCCGCTGGTCTTATCCAGTTCGTATTTCACGCTGGAGCCGGTGGGGATTTCGATCACCGCATCGAATTCTCGAGGAACATTTTCGCCGGGGCTGAGGTCATGCCATGGATGCATTTTTTTTTCTCCAAAGAATAGTTTCGTTTACCTAGTTCACCGGGCGGTTGGTCAGCACATATTTCCCGCCTTCTTTCATGAAAACAAAAACCCTGGATGGATCGATATTTTGCATCGCTTCATCTTTGAGATAGTCCGGAGTAAAGAAAAACACGCGGTTGGAGCCGGCCCACAGGCGCGCAAACGACTGATCGTCGAGAAAAACATCCGGAGCGCCGGGAAAAAACGAGCCGAACCAAAGATTTCCATCACGGCCGTTCAGCACGTCGACCTGCCGGCCGGTGTAGTAATTCAAGGTCGAACCGCGTTCGTATTTCCCATTGATGACAATGCTATCGCCGGGTTGCAGCTTATCGCGAATCTGCAACGCCATGGTTTTGGACGTCAGTTGCGGCGAAAAAGTGACGAAGCCCAGATGCACACAGTAAAGGAAGACGATCATCATGGCGGTGAGCGCGATATTCGCGGCGATCAGCGCATCACGCCGGCGGAAAAGATAATTCGCTACGGTACCCAGCAGAAGCCCCAGGCCGATCAGCAGCAACGGCTCGCGGAACAAGCCGAACGATTCGACGGTCAGGTCCTGCATGTGACCAAGCGACAACTTGTACTGACCAGGATGAGAGACCAGCACGCTCCCGATGTCAGTTCCGGGAGGAAACGGATGAGTGACGGCGAGCATAGCGAACGCGGCTGCGGCTCCGATCAAGCCAACCACCAGCAAGGCAAGCGATGCGCGTTGGCCGCTCTGGCGTTCGGCGCTGCCTGCGGAGGATTCGCGTTCACCCTGCAGCCAGCCGCCGATTAACAGCGCGAGCGCCGGCAGAACCGGCAGCGAATAATATTCCTGGCGAGTGGAAAAGCTGAAAAACAACATGATCACGCCGGCCCAAACCCCGAGCAGCAAATTCGCACGCGTACGAGCGTCCAGACCTTCGCGCCAGGCTCGAACCCGCACCGGAACTTGCTTCAACGCCGGAAACAAAAAAACGAACCAGGGAATCAGCCACACCAGCAGCAGTACCCAAAACAAAACCAAAGGCACTTTGTCGTAATCGCGCGGAATGCGCTTATTGATGTAGCGCAGGAATTGCTCGTTGATGAAGTAAAACCACAGAAATCCGCGCTCCGGACCCGACGGCTGCGCCGGGCTGCGAATAGCGGAAAGAATGTGCCACGGCGCCGCGACCATCAGAAAAACGATCGTGCTTGAAACCGGATGCATCTTCAGCAGTTTCTTGAATTCGCCGGTAAGCAGCACGAAAACAAAAATGATCATACCCGGAAAGACGATCCCGATCAGGCTCTTGGTCAGCACGTTCAATGCGACGGTGACGGCGAAAGCCCAGCAAACCCAGATCGAAGGACTTTCTTGTTCGTAGGCCATGAGAAAAAGATACAGTCCCAACGTGAGCCACATGGCAACCACGACATCGGGAATCAGGAACCGTGTGTAGATGTAAATACCGGGCCCGGTGATCAGAATCAGCGCCGCATAAAATCCAGTTTCTTTGCCGAAATTGCGCCTGCCGAAAATATACGCGCACCAGGCCAGTCCCAGCACGGCCAGCGCCAGCGGAAGCCGTGTCTGCCATTCGCCGACGCCGAACATCTTGTAGCTGGTGGCGACCGACCAATACATCAGCGGAGATTTTTCCAGATAGCGGATGCCGTTGATGTAAAGCGTAACCCAGTTGTGGTTCAAGACCATCTCGCGCGCCGCTTCGGCGTGGATCGAATCGGCGTCGTCCAGCAGACCGGGGTTGGAGAGGCCTGGGATGTAAATCAGCGCCCAGGTGACCACGGCGATACCGAGCGCTACGGCACTCGACAGAAATCCGCTCGAAGTCTCATTTTTGGGCAGGGAATTCATTTGCAGGTAGACCTTTATTGTAACTGAGTCCAGGGATGGAGCGGTTTGAAACTTAGATTCGCGCCTGGCGCTTAACGGTTTGCAGTGGCTGTTGCGGGTGTAGTTGCCGTTGCCGCCGCCGCAGCGGGCTGCTGTTGCGAGCCTAGCCCGCCACATTGCGATTCGATTTGCATGCGCAGCGCGTCATCGAACGTCGCGCCGTTGCGGGATTTCGTGGAGCAGACTTGCGCGGCGGAGAGCTGCAAGGCTCCGTGGAAATCCGCGCCATCAAGAATTGCGCCTTGGAGATTCGCGCCATTCAGCACCGCGCTGTTGAGTTGCGCTCCGCTGAGATCGGCGCCCGACAAATCGGCATCGATGAAGATGGCGTTGCCCAGTTGCGCTTTGCGCAGGCTGGCTCCGGCGAGTTTGGCGGACCACAGATAGCTTTGCTGCAAATCCGCGCCCTCCAGATTCGCATTGGCCAGCTTGGCTTCTCGCAGGTCGGCTTTTTCCAGGTTGGCACGAAGCAGCGAAGCGTCGTTCAGATTCGCGCTGTAGAGGCTGGCGCCTTCCAGACGCGCATCCGGCAGGCTGGTTCCGGCGAGTGATGCGTACGAAAGATTCGCTGATCGAAGATCGGTGCGTGAAAGATTGGCGCCGTCGAGCTGCGCGCGATCGAGATTGGCGTGCTGCAAATTGGCGCGGTCGAGAATCGCGTATTTCAGGCTGGCCTGGCCCAGGTCGGCATTGCGCAAATCGCCACCGGAGAGGAACGCGCCCTGCAAGTCGGCTTTGAAAAGATGAGCGTTGACCAGAAAAATTTCGTAGGCCTGCGCGTAACGGAATTTTGTGCTGCTCAGATGCGCCCCGCTGACCGAGGAAACTTCGGCGTCAGCGCCGGACCAATTGCTGGGGCGCCGGGAAATGGTGGCTTCGGTCAGTTCGGCGTAGGGATCGTAGCCCACCAGCCACAAAGCGCTCGAGGCCCAGCGGCGCGGATCGGCGGAGAAAAATTGCGGTGCGCGCTGGCGATCGTGCGGCACTCCGGCGATGATGCCGCCGGCGAGCAGAGACATCACCACGAAAATAGTGCCAAGCAAAGAAGCCGGACGCATCGTGCGAAGCTTTTCCAGAACCGGAGGCGTGGGCTTTTCGTCCATGGCCCATTTTTCTTTCGGGCGGCCGATGCGGGTGGAGCAGTAGAACGCCACGCCGGCGGCGATGATCAAAAGCACCTGATGGAGCATGGTGCCGTGAAATTCCTGCGCGGTAAGGTAGCGGGCCCAATACATCAGCAGCACCAGCGGCACCACCCAATACGCCAGCAGCACCGAGAAACTCTTTTCGATCAAGCGGGTGGAATGTGCGTCTGGATCCATCCAGCGAAAATGGGTCCGCAGCAGGCCGCGGACGATGCGGGGACCGTTTTGGCCCAGCGTGCGGCCATCGGGAAAAACTGCGGGAAGTTCGAGCACCGAGTCCCACAGTTCCTGCAGGCGATAGAGAAAGAACAAAAACATAGCGAGCAGAATAGACGGCGCCAGCAAATAAATTTCATCAGTCGGCATAGCCGCGGCTGCCGCGGGTGAATGCAGAACCGAAATGATGGCGGTGTCAGCGAGCAGCTGAATATCTTTGGTCTGCCAGATCATCACCACCGAGAGAAACGAGACGATCATCAGAGTGGCGAAGAGGCGCGCGACGCTTTTTGAGCCATTCTGGAAGGCAGGCAACGCCGCGAAATCCAAAATTTGCGGCGGCAACGAAGCTTCGTGCATGTTGCAGCCGGCGACTTGCCGGGGCAGCAAGCCCATGGCGCTTTCGAGCGAGGCGCCTTCGAGATTCGCGCCTTCGAGATTCGCACCGACCAGACACGTTTCCTGCAGGTTGGCGCGCCCCAGGCAGGCGTCCCGCAGGTCGGCCAGCAGCAGGTCGGCCTCTTTCAGATTTGAGTCTTGGAGATCGGCGTATCGCAGATTCACTCCGATCAGTTCGATGCCGTAGAGTTTTGCCTTACGCAGATCGGCGCGTTTGCCGGTTTCGCCGTGGGAATCGAGCCACTCTTTGTGATTGGCAAGAATTTCTTCAAAAGCCCATTCGACAGATTCGGGCTTGGGCAGGACCGCGGCAGGGTCGGGAACGACCAGATCGGATAAAAGATTCGCAGCGTCGATTTCTGGAATTGCGGCGAATGTTTCAGTCGAATTTTCTGGTGCTTCGCTAATTTCAGATGCGGGCGCCGGCGTGGTCGTGATGTTCTCGATGGCGGCGTCGACGTCTTCCGCGCGCGGCAGATCAAGAGTGAAGTTGTTCGCCGTCGACCCGTGGTTGTCGATGGCCGGAAAAATTTCCTCGACGCCGATCTGCTGGGTATCCGGCTGGGATTCTTGGGTGAGAAAATTCTTGAGCAGGAACTCCTGAAGCGTGGCGTCGTCCTGCGGCGTCACGTTTGACGTTTCCGCCTCTGTTCCCGGTTCCGGCTCCGCCACTTGCACCGGCCGCGGCGCCAGCGGCGTAGGATCGGCAGCCGTGCTCAAATTATCCATGTCGCTCGTCGGCATGGACGGTTTGAACAGAAACGCCATCGATAGTTTGAGTCCCTTCATATGGTCGACGCGCCTTCCGGACGCAAATGTCCCGGCGGCTACGCAAGCCAATTTTATTAGGAATGACCCACGCCCAGCCCACATCGTGCGTCGCCGTTTCCGAAATCGACCCTGTACGAACGGCCACGAGGATGTACAGTTTCCGCAGGACAGGACGCCACCCTGTCTGCATCGCTGCCGCGGGATAGTCTCTCAGCGTGTCTAACCCGGCCCTTAGCCGGGTGTGCTTCTAGCACGGTCTTCAGACCACCCTCAACAATCGACCGCCAAGAACCTTTGGAGTGCGGTGGCTCTGCACCGCTTTTGACCGCTTAGCGCGCCCCACCCAAACAACCGCCGCCTTTCCATGCTCGCGCGCCGCGATCTCTTGACGGTGTGTACTTGTCCGGACCCCGTACCATCGTGTTATCATGCATCGCTTTCGTCTGAAAACAGGCCGCCAGAGCGGCCAGGAGGGCGCCACCATGAACCAGGCCGTAGCCGACGCCCTCCAATCCCAGTTGATACACCACCCCGAATTTCTAATAACGCAATCCGCGATTAGGAATCGTCCTAACCCACTGAAAACAAAAGGTCGGCATGATTTCTAATAGGCCGGTAAATGGTAACTTTTTCACCCCATTTCCCCCAGTTGATACAGCTCCTTTTTCGAATCGACAATTCTTTGGACCATCGATTTTTCCAGTTGATACACGAACGGAGCTGGGCGGGCGATGGCCTGGCAGGCTTCGCGCGAGGATGAAACTGCCGGGTGAAGAGGATAGTTTTGGCGTTATCCTTATATTAGCTATCTGAGCTCGGGGATCGGTCCGGCACATAACGATACCGAAGAATCGCAGGGGAGGCTGATTTGGACGCAAAGGCGTCGGCTTTGGGCACGGCGGGAACCCGAATCGAATCGGACAGCATGGGCAAAATAGCGGTCCCGGTGGACCGCTACTACGGCGCGCAGACCGCGCGGTCGCTGATTCATTTTGATATTGGCCGGGACACCATGCCGCCGGAGCTGATTCGCGCCTTCGGCGTGTTGAAGAAGGCGGCCGCGCTGGTCAATCAAGATCTGGGCAAGCTTTCGGCGGAGAAAGACGCGATCTTATCACGCAGGCCGCGGACGAAGTCATCGCCGGAAAACTCGACGCGCATTTCCCGCTGCGGGTCTGGCAGACCGGCAGCGGGCACGCAGACGAACATGAACGTCAACGAAGTGATCTCGAATCGCGCGATCGAAATCGCCGGCGGCGAGATGGGCAGCGAAAAACCGATCCATCCCAACGACGACGTGAACATGTCGCAATCGTCTAACGATACGTTTCCGACGGCGATGCATATCGCCGCGGCTCGCGGGATGTCGCAGCCTGATGCCCGCCGTCGAAGCGCTTGCGCGACGCGCTCGCGGCAAAGGCGCGCGGCTTTGCCGGATATCGTCAAGGTCGGCCGGACGCATCTGCATGGACGCCACCCCGCTCACGCTCGGTCAGGAATTTTCAGGGTAGGTGCAACGCTGCTGGACCGCGACTTGGCGCTGCAAGCGAAGCGCTGCCGGGCCTCTACGATCTCGCTATCGGCGGCACCGCCGTCGGAACGGGCCTGAACGCGCATCCCGAATTTGCGGAGCGCGCGGCGCAGAAAATCGCCGAGCTGACCGGCCTGCCGTTCACGTTCCCACCCGAACAAGTTCACGGCGCTGTCCTCGCATGACGATTTCGTCTTCGCGTCAGCGGCGCGCTCAAGACGCTCGGCGGCACGCTGATGAAAATTGCCAACGACGTCCGCTGGCTGGCCTCCGGGCCGCGCGCCGGCCTCGGCGAGCTGATTCTGCCGGAGAACGAGCCGGGATCTTCGATCATGCCGGGAAAAGTGAATCCGACGCAGTCCGAAGCGATGACGATGGTCGCGGTGCAGGTCTTCGGAAACGACGCGGCGATCGGATTCGCCGGTTCGCAGGGAAACTTCGAGCTCAACGTGTTCAAGCCGGTGATGATCCACAATTTTCTGAATTCAGTGCGGCTGCTGACCGATGCCTGCCGCTCGTTTGTGGATCACGCGGTGCAGGGCATGCAGCTGGATCTGCAGCGCATTGAAGAAAATGTTAAGCAATTCGCTGATGCTGGTGACGGCGTTGAGCCCGAAAATCGGTTACGACAAGGCGGCAGAAATCGCCCACACCGCGCATCACGAGCATACTAGCCTGCGGGAAGCGGCGCTGAAGCTGGGCCATACGACGGCGGAACAGTTCGATGAGTGGGTCAAGCCGGAAAGAATGACGCGGCCTTAAGATTTTCGAAAGGAATTCGGCGCGAACTGTTCCACTTTGGCGCAGTTCTGTTGACTACTCAGCATAGTGCAATACTTAATGAAAAATAGCTTTGACACTCGTTCCGAAACCCTGCTACGTTCAAAGCCCCTTCTAACGTTTCTTTTATAACATTCATGTCATTTGTACTTGAGGTATTCCCCCCTTCCTCAGGAGAATTCCCATGAGATTGCTCATAGCTGAGACCGACCCGTCTCTCGCCGTATTTCTGAATAATGGTTTTGGCGCGGAGCATTACGCGGTCGACCTGACCTACGACAGCGACAAAGCCAAAACCATGGTGCAGGAGAACGATTACGACGCGGCGATTCTGGATTTGAATCTGCCGCAGGCCGACGGAATGGAAGTGCTGCAGCACTTCCGCAGCAAGCGCGAACGTCTGCCAATTCTGATCCTGACCGGGCGCAATCGGGCCGAGGAGCGAGTCGAGGCGCTGAATCTGGGCGCAGACGATCTGGTGCTCAAGCCATTCTCTTTCGCGGAGCTTTCAGCGCGAGTCCGCGCGGTGCTGCGGCGTGGGGCGCGTTCGCCGGAGTCAGTGCTGCACATGGACAACCTCGAATTGAACCGCGTGGAACATTCGGTGCGGCGGGCAGAGCGATTGATCGAGCTGACG
Source organism: uncultured Acidobacteriota bacterium (assembly GCA_963835025.1). Lineage (GTDB taxonomy): Bacteria > Acidobacteriota > Terriglobia > Acidiferrales > UBA7541 > Palsa-295. The sequence goes on along the minus strand of CAWIEL010000066.1, from coordinate 29,685 downwards.
CCGAAGGAATTCGGTCTGCTGGAATACTTGATGCGGAATGCGGGTCAGCGGGTCAGCCGTTCGCAGATTATCGAGAATGTATGGAACCTGTCGCACGACACGATGACCAACATTGTGGATGTTTACGTGAATTATTTGCGCAAGAAGATTGATTCACCCACGGAGCGGAGGCTGATTCATACCGTGCGCGGGGTGGGGTACGAAATGCGTCCGGCGGAAAGCGCACTGGCCAAGGCGGCGGGTAGTTCGGTTTAGCTTCTCGATTTAGGCGTGCGCGATTTCTTTCGATGAAACACTTTTGGGCGAGTCAGCTTCAGTGAATTATTTGCTGGAGAAGGGGTCTTCGAATGGGAGCGGCTACTGCGTCAACTCTTTACGAAGAATACGGCAAGATTCTGGTGGCCAGTTCGCAGGCGGCGTTTCGCAAGCGGCTGATGGAGCGGCTGGGTCCGACGGCGGGGAAGTCGGTGGAGGCGCTAGGCGGGGCGGATGCGTTGCTGCAATTGGCGACCAGTCCGTTCCAGACGCTGCTGCTGGATCCGTTGATTGAAGATTTGGACGTCAGCGAATTGGTGGATACGGTGCATGCGCGGTATCCGGAGACGCGCGTGGTGGTGATGGAGAAAACGGAAAGCGTGGAGCAGCTGGCGATCGATTTTCTGGAACAAGAGTCGGAAGCACGGGAGGCCCAAGGAGAATCGGCGGAATCGTCAACGGTAGGTGTTGCGGAAATTGCCGAGCCGGCCGTGGAACAGGTGGAGTGTGTTGCCGGGCAGCTGCCAGCTTTGCCGGTAGCGAAGAATAGCGTGGCATTACCGGGGATGATCGGCACGAGTCCGCAGATGCAAAGGCTATATCGTCTGGCGCGTTTGGTGGCGCCGCGGGATACGGCGGTGTTGATCATGGGTCCGACGGGCACCGGCAAGGAGTTGGTGGCACGCGGGATTCACGAGGTGAGCCGGCGGAGCCGCGGGCCGTTCATCGTCGTCAACTGCGCGGCGATTCCGGAGAGTTTGCTGGAAGCGGAGTTATTCGGGTTCACGCGCGGGGCATTCACTGGGGCGTTTCAGGCGCGGTTGGGGCGAATTCATGCGGCGCACGGCGGGACTTTGTTGCTCGATGAGATTGGGGAATTACCGCTGAGCATGCAGGCGAAACTGCTGCGTTTTGTGCAGGAGGGTGAAGTGCAGCGGCTGGGCAGCGCGGATTTATTCCGGGTGGATGCGCGGCTGATCGCGGCGACCAATGTGGATCTGATGCAGCGAGTGAGAGAAAAACAATTTCGAGAAGATTTGTATTATCGGCTGGCCGTTTTTCCATTGGACCTGCCGCCGCTGCGTACGCGAAGCGAGGATATTTTACAACTGGCGACGCATTTTCTGGACGTGCTGTGCCGGCAATCCGGCACCGCTCACAAAATATTCAGCGCCGCTTCGATTGGATTGTTGCGGCAGCACATGTGGCCAGGGAACGTGCGCGAGCTGCAGCACTGGATCGAGCGCGCGGTGGTGCTGTCGGAATCGGATGAAGAGATCGAACCGGAACATTTGACGATGGGCGACGCCATGCTGCCGCAGCTGGCGTAGACCATTTTCCCGCTATTTACTCGAGCGATTTCCCAAAGCTGACCTAAGCGTATTTTAAGAACCCCTGCTGCCGGGTGGAAGCTGCCGTGCATGGAAGTATTTGCCATGGCATCCACCGCAATCAGCCAAAAAACCGAATGCGCATCGTGCGCTTGCGTCACAGAAGGCGCGCCCGCAGGCTCCGACCGCGGCGAAGCGCAGCCTGGAGCTGGCGTTTCGCACCTTCACACAGGCGGCGGAATCGCTGGAAAAATCCTACGGACATTTGCAGGGCGAAGTGCTGCGTTTGCGCGCGGAACTCACGGTGAAGAATCGCGACCTCGCGACCAGTGTGGTTGTTAGCGAATTCAGAGACACGTCGGCTGCTGGAAGGACGGGCATTTTTTGGCGGGCCGCCGCGGGGGGAATTTCACAGTGAGCAACGCGTCGCAGACGATTTCAACGCTAGCCGTGGCTCTCGACGATTCGCAGCGCGAGAAACTACTGCTGGAACACTTGCCGCAGGTGCAATACATCGCGCGAAGGATTCATGACCGGGTGCCTCCGCAGGTGCTGCTGGAGGATTTGGTGCATGCCGGGATTCTGGGATTGATGGACGCGGTGAAAAAATACGACCCCAGCAAGAATGTGCAGCTCAAGCATTACGCGGAGTTTCGGATTCGCGGCGCGATTCTGGATAGTTTGCGGCAGGTAGATTGGAGCCCGCGCACCTTGCGACGGCAAGCGCGTCGTTTGGAGCAGGCCATTTCGGAGTGCAAAGCGATATTCAAGCGCGACCCGAGCGAACCGGAGATCGCGGCGCAACTGGGAGTCACTCTGGAAAATTTGCAACACTTACTAGGAGATTTGCGCGGCCTGGACATTGGAAGTTTGCAGGCCGAGACGAATGAGGCTGGATTCGGCGATGATTTTCTGCAATCGCGGCCGGGAGCTGGGGAGGACGATCCGTACCATCAAACGCTGCGTTCGGAGATGACCACGCTGCTGGGGCGCGCGGTGGGCGAGCTGCCGGAGCGCGAGCGGGAAGTGCTGGCACTGTATCACTACGAAGAATTGACCATGAAAGAGGTGGGTGCGGTGTTGGGAATCGGCGAGTCGCGGGTTTCGCAGATTCATACGACAGCGCTGTTGCGGCTGCGGGCTCGCCTCCACGATTTGCTCAACGCGCGACAGGCGACACCCGGGGCGGAGCGCGCGAGTGAGACGCCGATGGTTCCGTTCCAGGCGATCGATCGGGCGATGAATGGTACAGGGCCGGGGGCATTCGTTCCGCGCGCGCCGGAGATGGCTACATAGAGGAAAAGCTAAAACCGGAAGTTGCGCAGCCCATAGTTCCCGTCCACAATCACCACCTCGCCCCGCGCAATCACTCGTGGAAGTGCAGGTGTCCGACGGCGGCGGGGAGCGATCCGAAAAGTGAACCAGACCGAGCCACGAAATACGTTTGAGAAATTGTCGTCGATGCGGCTGCCGGAGTTCTACGCGAACTCGACCGAGCAGAAATGCGAAAATCCGGCGTGTCCGGTGCAGGGGTTTTGGCGGCGGATGTTGCGCAAGCGAAGTGGCGGGGTGCTACTGCAGGGGCGCTGGTATTGCAGCCTGGATTGTTTCGAACAGGCCATGGCGCAGTTGTTCGAAAAATTGATACAGCCGATGGAGGAGATTGGTCCGAGACCGCACCGGGTGCCAATCGGATTGTTGCTGCTGGGGCGCGGGGTGATCGACGAAGGGCAATTGAAGCAGGCGCTGCGGATGCATCGGGAAAGAGCGCATGAAAAGTTCGGGCGTTCGCTGGTGCGTCTGGGGCTGGCTTCGACACAGGATATTTCGGCGGCATTGGCGGCGCAGTGGGGATGTGGCACGTTTCCGCTGGAGTTTGATGATCGTTATTTGGGGATTGCGGGGACTTTGCCGCTAGCGCTGCTGGAATCATCGCGGATGCTGCCGGTGTGTTACGCGAGCGCCGAGGATTTATTGTTTCTGGGATTTTCGGAGGAGATCGACCATTCGACGATTCGGGCGATCGAGCAACTGGTGGGGCGAAGGGCGAAAGCCTGTGTGGTTTCGGACTCCGCTATGGAAGCGGCGATGCATCGGATTCGCGGGTTGAACCGTCCATCGGAGATGGTCTTTGAGACGATTTTCGACGCGGCTTCGATTGCGCGGACGATTCGCGATCAGGCGGCGAAGGTGGATGCGGAGGAGTTGCTGATTGCGCGGCCGCGGAGCTTTTTGTGGATCCGGCTGAAGACCCAACGCGAGCCCTGGGACCTCTTGTTTCGGCTGGCGAACCGGCCGGATGCGGCGTTTTGAGCTGCTTTTCGTGTGCTAATCCTGAACATTGACCTGCTGAGCCTGCTAAAGCCTTGACCTGCGTTGCCGATAATTCTAGTGAACGAAATTCCGGCGGTCCTGGTTGCGGCATGCCCCACGTGCTTGATAGTCCGCTTGCGAGCAAGTTTCAGACCCCACGAAAAGACTTTCCTGGCGCGCGGCGGCAGGGGGCGATATCTGTATTTACCGGCGTGGCGGAGCTGCGCGAGCCTGCTGATGGGTATTCTTCGGTAGGTCGCTCGGACGAGATTGGCGGGCGGCTAAATTCGTTATTGGGCGAGAGCGCGATCGACTTGCGGCAGATCAGCGAAGCCATTCGGGAGTGCCCGGAGTTTGAGTCGTTCTTGCTGCGGGCGGGAAAGTCGGCGTCGATTTCCGCGGGTACGTTTATTACGTCGGTGGAAGAAGCGGTGGTAATTTTGGGTAAAGACCGTTTGCGGACTTTGTTGCTCGACTGGCGCGATGGCGCCGGCAAGATTAAGGATCGTTAGGCGCTGCTTCCATTCAAAACAATTTCTTATTTGCGGGGATGGCATGTTTTGCCGCCCGCGTGAGTTTGCCGCGCAGGAATTGCGCGGCCTGCCCGCTTCCACGCGCACGACCCGTCGAAATTCCGTGTAAATCTTCGATGACCTGGCGATTTTTCTAATTCAGTAGCATCCCCTCGTTTGGCTCTCTCCGGGTGTTCGAATCTGCGGGCGGATTTTCTCCCACGATCGGAATTATCGGGGCGGTGCTGGGGTTGATTCAGGTGATGCAGCACCTCGACGACATCGGAGCAGTGGGGCGGGGGATTGCGGTGGCGTTTGTGGGACAATTTATGGGGTAGGCGCGGCCAACCTTTTCTTTTTGCCGGTCGCGGGAAAATTGCGGATCCGTTTTCTTGGGGCGGTATTATCCGGTGGCATCGAATCACACCACGGAGGGTAGATCGCAGAATCGGCGGGTGGACTTGGTGATTTTGAATTCGACTGTCGACTTCCTGCCGGAAGTTCCAAATGTGGTGCCGCTGGCGCCCTAAAAACGGGACCTAGCAAACTGAACTTTACTGCTGAATCGGGGCGGGAGTTTCTGCCGGGGCCGGAGGAGTCGAGGCGCGGAGTTCTTTGACCACGTTTGCCGCCAGGGCTTTGCTTACGCCGCAGGAAGTATCGTTGATGCGACATTGCGCCAAGGTAAGCCGGCAGCCACAATCGCAGTGATCGGAATTCATTTTTCTCAGCGCGATTTTCTTCTGTTCGGCCGTCAGGCCGGTGAAATCCACGTTGGGCAGTTCGGTGGCGAGAGCTGCGTTCTTCAGGAAGATCTGGCCGGTGTCTTGAAAGGTTTCGATGGTGGCTTCCGAGGGCAGACCCAGCAGCAGGCGAATTTCGGTTTCGTACAATTCACGCGAGTAAAGGCCCTCGTGTTTTTGCACAACTTTGCCATCAGGATTGACCACGAAAAGAGTCGGTAGCGCGGGAACTCCGCCGTATTCGGCGACAATTTCGCGGCTGGCCATGACCACTGGATAATTGATGCCCTGGTCTTTCACGAATTCTTTTACTTCTTCGGGTTCGTCATCCAGCGAGACGCCCACGATTTGGATTCGATCTTTGTAACGGTTGGCCAGATCGACGAGCACCGGAACTTCGGCGCGGCAGGGCGGGCACCAGGTGGCCCAGAAATTCAGCAGGACGACTTTACCTTTCCAGCTGGCGGTAGAAACGGGATTGCCGGCGATGTCATTGACTAGAAACGCGGGCATTGGTTGCGGATTGCTGGCGAAGCGCACGACGCGTCCGGAGCCACCGCTGGATTGCAAGTTCGCAGGATCTTTTTTCGGCGCGGGGGCGCCGTGAAACGCGGCGGCAGAAAAATGCGGAAGCAATGGAATCGTTTTGGCGACGATTGGTTTGGTGGTGCGCGCGGCACCCATGCCGATCGCTATGCCGGTGAGGGAGGCAACACATGCCAGGAAGAAAATGAAAGGTCGTTTCATGCGAAATACGCGCCAAATGAATTATGAGGCAGGCGGAGTTAGTGGGGCAAGTTCGTAGCGTGAAAATTGTCGCAAGTTTAGCGGGACGATAACCGCTCGAGGTACTTCAATGCGGGACTGGCATTCCCGATTCGGACCGTTGGTTAAGAGCCGAGAGCCGGGGTGCGAGGTTGGCGAGCGGTAAGTCCTTGCGAATGAGGCCGCGACTGGGATGACCGGTGTTGCGAGTTTGGGTACGTTACTTGCAATGGTTACGGCGTGGGTCGCGTTCCAACACGATCCGCATCGTTCTGTAAATGGGGAGGAAGGGGCCCACTTACAGGATGGTATGGGTCGTTCCCACCTGCCTCTGAGAGGGAAGCTAGGATGGATGACCCCATGACTCGGCTCGCCTAAGCCGAGTCAACGGAACGCGGCCTTTGGGGCTCCCGATCCCAAGCGGGGGCCCTTCCTTTTTTTTGCAGGCGTTTTCTAGAAAGTGGCCCCCAAAAACCTCGTCTGCCCATTTGAGAAATTTTTCCATTCTCATTATCTGATTGGCTTGTGTTAACTTCTGCGCATGACACCCTCGATCGCGCTGTTTCTAATGTTCGCCATTGGCATGATCGCTGGACTTCGAGCGCTGACTGCTCCGGCGGTGGTCTGCTGGGCGGCTCATCTAGGCTGGCTGAATCTGCAGAATTCGCATTTGGCGTGGATGGGTTCGACGGCGGCGGTGGCGATTTTCTCGATTCTGGCGCTGGCTGAAATCATTAACGATAAGTTGCCGGCGACGCCGAGCCGGCTGGCTCCGCCTTCTTTGGCGATTCGATCCGTGACCGGGGCTTTCTCGGCGTGCGGATTGGCGGTCGCTGCCGGACAATCGTGGCTGGTTGCGATCGTGCTGGGCGTGATTGGGGCGCTGGCGGGGTCGTTCGTTGGATATTACGTGCGACACCAAATCGTAGTAGGGCTGAAAATTCCCGATTTTCCGGTGGCGCTGCTTGAAGACGCGATTGCGATTGGCTGCGGCTTGCTAATTGTTTCCCGGTTCTAACTTCCGCAATACCGGAATGCGCGCGCCACGGAGCACGTGTTCCACCACGATTTCCTTCAGTCGCGACCCGTCGTAATCCAAGTGCAGGTAGCCTGTTTTTTCATCCAGCCGGAAACTTTGCAAGCCATAGGTATTGGCGAACTGGCCTAGAGCTTTGAACTGCGCGGGCTTCAGCGGTTCCTGCAATTCGTAGGTTACGGTCATGAGCGTCATGGACGGGATTATAGCAGGACCGGTAGGTCGATTCACGCCGATGCGTTATGCGGAAGTTTACGCGCGCGCGATGCGCCGGTCAGAGATGGACGCGGCGGAGGCGGAGAGCATTGGCAATGACCGAGACGGAGCTGAAGGTCATGGCCGCGCTGGCGATGATTGGGCTTAGTAATATTCCGAAGAACGGGTAGAGGACGTCCGGCGGCGACTGGAACGCCTATGGAGTTGTAGGCGAAGGCGAAAAAGAGATTTTGGCGAATGTTTCGCATGGTGGCGCGGCTTAGGTTGCGGGCGCGCGAAATGCCGCGGAGGTCGCCGGCTGAGTAGAGTGATTCCGGCGCTCTCGATGGCCACGTCGGTGCCGGTGCCCATGGCGATGCCGACGTTGGCTTGGGTCAGGGCTGGGGCGTCATTCACGCCGTCGCCGGCCATGGCTACGATTTTTCCTTCGGCTTGCAGGGCACGGATGGCGTCGGCTTTTTTGTCGGGCAGCACTCCGGCAATAACGCGGTCGATGTTGAGTTTCTTTGCGACGGCGTCGGCGGTGGCTTGGCTGTCGCCGGTGAGCATGACGATTTGGATTTTTTCGCGCTTCAGCAGGTCGATGGCGTCGCGGGTGGTGGATTTTATTGGGTCGGCTACGCCGATGATGCCGATGGCTTGGCCATCGGAGGCGGCGAACATCACCGTTTGGCCATCGGCTTCAAGCTGGTGTGCTTTCTCGTTCAGCGCGGTGAACGATGATTTTCAATTGCTCGAGGAGCGCGCGATTTCCCAGGGCCACCGGGTGCGAATCTACGTTGCCGATGACGCCTTTGCCAGTGACGGACTGAAATGCGTTGATGGTTTTTACCGGCAGGCTGCGCAGAGCGGCCGCCGCCAGAATCGCGGCTGCCAGAGGATGCTCGCTGGCTTTTTCCAGGCCGGCGGCGACGTTTAGGACGATGGCTTCGCTTTGACCGTTGGCGGGGACGATGGTCGTGACGCGCGGTTTTCCTTCGGTAAGGGTGCCGGTTTTGTCTACTACCAGCGTGTCGACTTTTTCGAGGACTTCCAGGGCTTCGGCGTTTTTGATCAGGACGCCGGCTAGCGCGCCACGTCCGGTGCCGACCATGATGGCCATGGGAGTAGCTAGGCCCAGGGCGCAGGGGCAGGCGATGATCAGCACGGCGACGGCGCTTAGCAGTGCGTGGGCCATCTTCGGGGCTGGGCCGAGGGCGGCCCAAGCGATGAAGGTCAGGATCGCGATGAGGACGACGGCAGGCACGAAGTAGCCGGCGACTTTATCGGCGAGGCGTTGGACCGGGGCGCGGCTGCGCTGAGCGTCGCTGACCATTTGTACGATCTGCGCGAGGAGTCGTTTCGCTGCCGACGCGGTCGGCGCGCATCACGAAGCTGCCGGTGCCGTTGACGGTGCCGCCGATGACGCGAGCGCCGGTCTGTTTTTCGACGGGAAGCGATTCGCCGGTGATTAGGGATTCGTCGAGAGAGCTATTGCCGTCGGCGATGACGCCGTCGACTGGGACTTTTTCTCCCGGGCGGACGCGCATCAAGTCGCCGACTGCGAGGCTTTCGACTGGAACATCGATCTCGTTTCCGTCGGCGCGAACGAGGCGCGCGGTGCGAGGAGACAATTTCAACAGCGACCGGATGGCGGTTGAAGTTTGGCTCGCGCGCCCGGAGCTCGAGAACCTGGCCGAGCAAGACCAGCGTAGTGATGGTCGCTGCCGCTTCGAAATACACCGGGACTGCGCCGTGTTCATCGCGAAACGCGGCGGGGAAAATTTGGGGGAAGAGGACTGCGGCTACGCTGTAGACGAAGGCGGCGCCGGTGCCGAGCGCGATCAGCGTGAACATGTTCAGGCTGCGATTTACGATCGAGGCCCAGCCGCGCTGGAAGAACGGCCAACCGGCCCAGAGGACAACGGGCGTGGCCAGGACGAATTCGACCCAGCCGGTCGCCCGCATCGAGATCAATCCCGCTAGCGGATTGCCGGGAATCATTTCGGACATGCCGAGGATGAGAATGGGGACGGTGAGCGCGACGCTGATCCAGAAGCGGCGAGTCATGGAAACGAGTTCTGGATTTTCTTCGTCAGCCACGGCGGTGCGAGGTTCGAGAGCCATGCCGCAGATGGGGCAGGAGCCGGGTTCGGCGCGAACGATTTCAGGATGCATCGGGCACGTGTATTCGATTTTGTGAGCCAGCGGTGCGCCGGCGGCGCGTTCGAGAGCCATACCGCATTTCGGGCAAGCCCCGGGGTGATCTTGGCTGACCTCGGGATCCATCGGGCAGATGAATTCGGGGGCGGCTTTGGAAGATGCAACTGCACCAGGTTCGACGTTGACCATTACTTGCGATTTCGCAATCTGCGCTGGTTCTTGCGGACGGTCTAGATATTTAGCGGGATCGGCGCGAAACTTCGTCGCGCAGCCGGGGCAGCAGAAAAAATAATTCTTTCCGGCGTGCTCCTCTTGCGCGCGGGCGCGCAGCGGGTCGACCGACATGCCGCAGACTGGGTCTTTTTCCATCGAGACGGTAGCCACTAGCTGTTTGATGCTTGATGTTCGCCGGAAGAATCAGTGCGGCGACGGATCACTTCGCGTTGAGCAGGTTATTTAGATATTGAGTCATCTCCGGACTGCTCCAATCTTGTGGGCCAACAATTTTACGGTCGAGTTTTCCGTTGCGGTCGATGATGTAAGTGTCCGGGTACATCGTCGTCCCGTACATTAATGGAATCTGTTTGGTGGTGTCGCGAAAAGTCGGGAACGACAATTCGTAGCGTTTGATGAAATCTTGGTAGGCCTGTTGGTCGTCGTCGACACTGACGCCCAGGACGGTTCCGCCCAGCGGCGCGATGCGGTGCTGCAGGGCGTTCAGCGAAGGAGCTTCATCGACGCAGGGCGGGCACCAAGTGGCCCAAAAATTCAGCAGGACGACTTTGCCCTTCAGGTCGGAGAGGTGGGCGGGCTTGCCATCGAGAACGAGAGGGAAGTCTTTCTCGGAGGTTCCGCGCAAACTGGGTTCGCCCTGACGATAATCGGGGCGCGCGAACAGAAAAAGAAGCCCGGCGATGAAGGCGAGGACCAGGACCGTGGTGATGTTCCGTTTTAATCCGGTACCCAAGCCAACTATAATAATGATATCCGCGCAGCGAAGCGAGACGTTTGCCGCCTCGAGATGTTCCTAGCCCGATCAGCGATACTCGATCATTCATGGTCTCTGCCATCATTCCGGCCCGCAATGAGGAAGCGGCGATTGCGCGCGCGGTGGAATCGGTGGCGGCGCAGGCGGAGGTTGATGAGGTCATTGTGGTCAACGACCAATCGACCGACGGGACTGCGGGTATTCTGGCCGAGCTGGCAGGGCGCATTTCCAAGCTGAAGATTTTGAATGTAGAAAATTTGCCGCCTGGCTGGGTTGGGAAGAACTACGCGGTTTCGCTGGGCGCTGCGGCGGCGCGCGGGGAATGGCTGCTTTTCACCGACGCGGACACATATCACCTGTTGGGATCGACGCGGAGAGCCTTGACGGACGCGGTCGATCACAACGCCGTGCTGGTTTCGTATTCGCCGGAGCAGGAACTGGGGTCGTTCTGGGAGCGGGCGCTGATTCCGGTGGTGTATGCGCGGTTGGCAGCGCATTACCCGTTTGCCCGGATCAATAATCCGGAATTTCCGGATGCGGCGGCGAATGGGCAGTTTTTGATGATCTTGCGCGACGCCTACGAGAAGGTCGGGGGCCACGCGGCTGTCGCCGATCAAGTGCTCGAGGATGTGGCTTTGGCGCGGAAAGTGAAGGCTGCGGGATTTTCGATTTACTTCACCGCCCCGATGGGAACGGTGCAGACCCGGATGTACCGCAGCTTTCCGGCGATGTGGGAAGGATGGACCAAGAATCTGTATCCACTAATGGGAGGTACGCCCGGCCGTGTGGTGGCGGAACTGCTGGAGGTGCTCCCGTGCGCCGAGGTTCTGGGGCTGGGGCTGTTCTGGTGGCTGTTGGTTCGCACGCAGCGGGCGCCGGTGTGGGTGCTGTTCGCCCTAGCGTTTCTTGCCCTTTTATTCCGCAGTCTCAGGGCGAATTTCAGTCTTTACAGGAATCCCAATCCTCTCGGGAACATCAAATTTGTAGTACCGGGTGTCTGTCTGTATGCCGCGGTCCTAATATCTTCGTGGTGGAAGAACACGCGAGGGGCGGTACTCTGGAAGGGTAGGACGTACCCTTCGCGGCGTTAAACGCGGTTCAAATCCACGTGCGGTTGCAATTTTTGAAGGCTCAATGATCCGGATCACTCGCAGGGTTGAATTTTCGGCCGCGCATTTCTATCACAATCCGAATTTGTCGCCGGAGGAGAACCTGCGGGTCTTTGGCAAGTGTAATAATCCGCACGGTCACGGGCACAACTACGCGCTGGAAGTGACCATTGCGGGCGAGCCGGATGTAACGACTGGAATGATCCTGGATCTGAAAGAACTGAAAGAGATTCTGCAGACCGAAGTGATCGACCGGATGGATCACCGGCACCTGAATTACGAAGTGGCCGAGTTGTCGGGGCAAATTCCGACCTGTGAAAATCTGGCGGTGGCCATCTGGAAGCTGCTGCTCCCGCGGATCACGAAGGGCAAGCTCGACCGCGTTCGCGTTTACGAATCGGCGGATCTTTTCGCGGATTGCACGGCGGGGAACTCAGTTTCGGGCCAGGCGCGGGCATGAAGGTTTCGTTGACGCGGCGGTATCGATTTGCGGCGTCGCACCGGTTGTATACGCCGCAGTTGAGCGAAGAGGAAAACCGTCAGATCTACGGCAAGTGCAGCAATCCCTACGGCCACGGGCATAATTATTATGTGGAAGTCACGATCTCAGGGCCGATCGACCCGGAAACAGGAATGATCGCGAATCTTGGCGTGCTCGATCCATTTGTGCAGGAACAGGTGATTGAGGCGTTCGATCAGAAATACTTGAACGAGCAAGTTGCGGAGTTTGCGCCGGAGGCGGCGCTGGTGCCGACTACTGAAAATTTGTGCCGGGTGATTTTCCGGCGACTGAAGAAGTTTCCGGTTGCGCTGCTGGAACGCGTGAGAATCGAAGAGACGAGCAACAATAGTTTCGAAGTGGATGAAGTGGCCGACGAAGCTGCGTGAAAGGAGTCCTGACCATGCCAAAAGCTGATGAGATTGTGGTACCCGAAAATGGGGCTAGCGCCTCCGGGAACATCGCAAACAAGGTGCGGCAAATTTTGGGTGAGCTGGGCGAAGATCCGGACCGCGACGGATTGAAGCGGACGCCCGAGCGATTCGAGAAGGCTCTGAGGTTTTTGACCAGCGGTTACCAGCAGGACCCGGCGAAGTTGCTGAATGGCGCGATGTTTGACGTCGCTTACGACGAGATGGTGGTGGTCAAGGACATCGAGGTCTATAGCCTGTGCGAGCATCACCTGCTGCCTTTTTTTGGCAAGTGCCATGTGGCTTATCTGCCGAATAAGAAAGTGGTGGGATTGAGCAAGGTGGCGCGGCTGGTGGATATGTTTGCGCGGCGGCTGCAGATTCAGGAGCGGCTGACCAGCCAAATCGCGAACGCCATTCAGGAACAGCTGCATCCTCAGGGAGTTGGCGTGATTCTCGAAGCGCGCCACCTGTGCATGGTGATGCGTGGCGTAGAGAAGCAGAATTCGACGACTACGACGAGCGCGATGCTCGGCGCATTCCGCGACAATAAACAGACCCGCGATGAGTTTCTCGCATTGGTGAATTCGATCAAGTCCTAGTCAACTACCCGCAAGACGCTCGCGCTACGGTCTAGACGCCTGTCTGCGCGTCTTCGTCGGCGGTTTTTCCGCATTTTGGGCCGCGCGGAAAATTCCTTTGCGGCGTATTCATGGTGTGTTAGCATTTTACGTCGAAGAAGAGACCAAGAGCATAGTGTAGGGCACGACGATTCAGGGGAGGGGTAGAGTTGAGCGCAGCCAAATCAGCATTAATTGAGCAGTTCCGGGTTCACACGAATGATACCGGTTCGCCGGAAGTGCAAATCGCTCTTTTGAGCGAGCGCATCAGCTACCTCACCAGCCACCTTAAGTCCCACGCAAAGGATCACGCCTCCCGTCGCGGATTGATCATGATGGTCAACAAGCGCCGGCGCCTGCTGGACTATCTGAACCGCCGCGACCCGGATCGGTACCGCGAGATTGTGGAACGACTGAGTTTGCGCAAGTAGCACGGAATTCCTGACGGCCTTTTCAGGCTGGATTTACCCGACCCGCAAAAACCGGCATTTTCAGGCGACTTGCGGGAGCACAGGATTTTGCGGCGCCAAGTCGCTCGAGATCGTAACTGCGGTAATTTTCCGCTCCCTCCCCTCGCATTCCTTGCCGTCGACTCCTTCGAATTTCTCTCGAGAGCATTTACTCGTATCTGAACCAGCGTCTCCGGTGATCCGGAGCAAAAAGGATGTGAAGTGATGTTTGAACAAGTCAGTTTGGAAGTAGGCGGCCGCAAATTAACGTTTGAGACGGGCAAGATGGCTCGTCAGGCCCACGGCGCGGTGGTAGCGCGCTACGGCGACACGATCGTGCTGGCCACGGCCTGCATGGACTCCAAAGCAGCCGAAAAAGATTTTCTGCCACTCACTGTGGATTACCGCGAATTCACGTATGCCGCGGGCAAGATTCCGGGCGGATTTTTCAAGCGCGAAGGGCGCCCGTCGGAAAAGGAAGTTTTGACCTCCCGCCTCACCGACCGCCCGCTGCGGCCACTGTTCCCGGAAGGCTGGTCGAACGAAACGCAGATCGTCTCGCAGGTGCTTTCGGCCGACAGCGAGAATGACCCGGACGTGATTGGCGTGACCGCGGCTTCGGCGGCGCTGTATATCTCCAAGATTCCATTCACCACTCCGATTGCTTGCGTGCGCATCGGATTGCTCGAAGGTAAGCTGGTGGTCAACCCCTCGGTCGCCGACCAGAAAATCAGCAAGATGAATTTGATTGTGGCTGGGTCAGACAAGGCCGTGGTGATGGTTGAATCAGGCTCGCTCGAAGTTTCCGAAGATCAATACGCGGAAGCTCTGGAATTCGCGCACGGCGAGATTCGCAAGATCGTCGCGGCGATTCAAGAACTGCACGACAAGGTTAAGCCGGTGAAGGTCGCGGCCAAGCCGCCCGCGTTCGATGAAGATTTGTACAAGGAAATGCAGAAGACCTACGGCGAGAAGCTGCGCGACGCCGTGGATACCGCGAAGCATTCCAAGACCGACAGCTACGCGCTGGTCGATGCCATCAAGGCCGAGATTTATGCGGCGATACCGGCCGAGGATGCGGAGAAGAAGAAACTGGCGGGGCGCGCTTTCGAACGCCTGCGCGAATTCATCTTCCGCGACGACATGTTGACCCGCAGGCGCCGTCCGGACGCTCGCGCGTTCGACCAGGTTCGCCAGATCACCTGCGAAACCAAGATTCTGCCCCGAGCGCACGGTTCAGCGCTCTTTACTCGTGGTGAGACGCAGTCGCTCTCGACCTGCACGCTGGGCACGAAAGAAGACATGCAGCGCCAGGATCTGCTCTTCGCCAAGGACGTCTACAAGAACTTCATGCTGCATTACAACTTCCCGCCTTTCTCGGTGGGCGAAGTGAAGTTCCTGCGCGGGCCGGGCCGCCGCGAAATCGGACACGGTGCTTTGGCCGAACGCGCGCTGGCCAACCTGCTGCCGACGGTTGAGGAATTCCCTTACGCGATTCGTTGCGTCTCGGACATTCTGGAATCGAACGGTTCTTCCTCGATGGCCACGGTTTGCGGAGGTTCGCTGGCTTTGATGGACGCGGGCGTGCCGTTGAAGGCCGCTTGCGCCGGCATCGCGATGGGTTTGGTGGTGGAAGGCGATAAGTACGCCATCCTGACCGACATCGCCGGAGCGGAAGATCATTACGGCGACATGGACTTCAAAGTGGCCGGAACGCGGGAGGGAATTACCGCGTTACAGATGGACATCAAAGTGAGCGGCGTGAGCATCGCTATGATGCGTGAGGCGTTGGCCCAGGCTCGCAAGGCTCGCCTGCAGATTCTGGACATCATGGACAAGACTTTGGCGGCGGGACGCCCGGAAATTTCGGATTACGCTCCGCATTTGTTCATGTTGAACATTCCGACCGACAAGATTCGCGATTTGATCGGGCCGGGCGGCAAGAAGATTCGGTCGATTATCGAAGTGACTGGCGTGAAGATCGACGTGATGGACGACGGTAAGGTTCACGTTTTCGCTTCCAGCGGAAAGGCGGCGGAAGAAGCTCTGAAGATGATTCGCGACATCACCGCGACCGCCGAGATCGGTAAGACCTATCTCGGCACCGTGGTGCGCATCGCGGAATTCGGGGCGTTCGTCGAAATTTTCCCGGGCACCGACGGTTTACTGCACATCAGCGAAATTGCGGAAGCGCGCATTAAGGCGGTTCGCGACGAACTGAAGGAAGGCGACCAGATTTTGGTAAAGGTTCTGGCGATCGAAGGAAACAAGGTGCGCCTGAGCCGCAAGGCTGTTTTGCGCGACAAGCAGGCTGCGGCTGGCGGGCAACCAACCACCTAATTCCGAATTGATTCGGAAACGAGTCAATTTGAAAATTAAACGGGAAGCGATTCGTCGCTTCCCGTTTTTTTTTGGGTTTAGCGGGAGTCGGTGACGCGTTCGATATGGGCGCCGACGTTGGTTAGCTTTTCTTCGATGCGCTCGTAGCCGCGGTCGATGTGGTATACGCGGTCGATGGTAGTGGTGTTGTCGGCCACCAGCGCCGCCAGGACGAGGCCAGCGCTCGCGCGCAGGTCGGAAGCGGTGACGGGAGCTCCGCTGAGCGGGGTTGGGCCGGTTACGATGGCGAGATTGCCATCGATGGCGATGTTGGCGCCCATGCGTACCATTTCGCTGGCGTGCATGTAGCGATTTTCGAAAATTGTTTCGCGGACTTTCGAGACGCCCTCGGCTTGGGTGGCCAAAGCCATGAACTGGGCCTGCATGTCGGTAGCGAAGCCGGGATATTCTTCAGTGGTGACGTCGGCGGCGACGAGTTTCTTGCCGGCACGGACGCGAAGTTTGCCGTTGCCCTCGCACTTGATTTCAACTCCGCAGGACTTCAGTTTTTCGATGACGGTTTTCAGGTGGCCGGGCTCGCAGTCGGTGAGCAGCAGCTCGCCGCCGGTCAATGCTCCGGCGACCAGGAAGGTGCCGGTTTCGATGCGGTCGGGAATGATGGCATGGGTAGTGCCGTGCAGTTTGTCGACGCCTTGAATTCGCAAGGTTGCGGTGCCGACGCCTTCGATTTTCGCGCCCATCTTGATGAGCATTTCGGCCAGGTCGGTGACTTCAGGCTCCATCGCGGCGTTTTCCAGAATCGTTTCGCCCTGGGCTAGAACCGCTGCGGTCAGAATATTTTCCGTGCCGGTTACGGTGATTTTCGGAAACCGGAAAGTTGTTCCGCGCAAGCGCTTGGCCCTGGCTTCGACGTAGCCGTGCTCGACCTTTGTTTCCGCGCCGAGTGCTTCGAGGGCTTGAATATGGAGATCGACCGGACGCGCGCCGATGGCGCAGCCTCCGGGCAGTGAAACACGCGCGTGGCCAAAACGCGCGACCAGCGGGCCCAAAGTCAAAACCGAGGCGCGCATGGTCTTGACCAGTTCATAAGGCGCTTCCTGCATCGAAACATTTTCCGCGCGGATGGTGAATTCGCTGGGCGGCAGGTCCGGGCTGGAAACCACGCAGCGCATGTGCGCCAACAGCTTGGCCATGGTAATAATGTCGCGAACGCGCGGAATATTCTGTAGCGTGACTGGATCGCTGGTGAGTAGAGCTGCGGCCATGGCCGGCAGCGCCGCATTTTTTGCACCGCTGATCTGCACCGTGCCGTTTAATTTTTTTCCGCCGTGAATAAGAAATCGATCCATGTTAGTGACCCTTGCTCCTGCGAGCTGTTTTCCGCGAAATATTTTGCAATTCGATCGCCTGGCGCAGATTGCCTTGCGCCGCTGCAAGCCGCTTCTCTGCATCGGCTGCGCTGGCTCCGGTCTTTAGCATCACGAAAGCGGTCGGCTGATTGTGTCCAGCCAGCCGCAAGGCGTGTTCCGCCGTGGACGCGTCAACGCCGCAAGCATCCTGCAAAATTCTGACGCCACGAGCGCGCAACTTCTGATTGGTCAGTGATACGCGCATCATCCAATTGTCGTACACTCGGCCGAGCCGCACCATCGACGCCGTAGAAAGCATGTTTAGAACCATTTTCTGAGCCGTTCCCGCCTTCATGCGCGTCGAGCCGGAAATCGGCTCTGGTCCCGTTTCCACCACAATGGCGATGCGCGCCGCACGCGCCAGCGCGGAATTCCGATTCGAAGTAATCCCCGCCGTTACGCAACCGCGTTTTTTTGCATATTCAATCGCGCCCAGCACGAAAGGAGTTCCGCCGCTCGCGGCGATTCCCACTACAAGGTCCTTCTTGCGCAGCCGGGCTCGTGCTAGCACGCGCGCTCCGTGCCAGGACGAATCTTCGGCGCCCTCGACTGCGTGGCGCAATGCCCTGTCGCCGCCGGCGATAAACGCCTGAATCATTTCTGGAGGCGTTCCATAGGTCGGCGGAATTTCCGACGCGTCTAAGACCGCCAACCGACCGCTGGTGCCGGCGCCCACATAAAAAAGCCGGCCGCCTTGCTTCAAACTGCTAACGATTGCATCAACCGCCCGAGCCACCTGCGGCAATGCGCGCTTCACCGCGACCGCCACCATGGCGTCTTCGCGATTTAGGATGCGTACAATTTCGAGCGCGGATTTCTGGTCCAGGCCGCGCGTCCGCGTATTCTGCTGTTCGGTTTTGGCGGATTTCAACGCGCCCTCAGTCTTCATCCAATTATACCGGGAGGCGCAGCCCGGTTTGTAAGGGGTGAGCGAATCTGGCGAGCTTTGTGCCGAGGAAGTTATCGAGACGTAGGTACAGGTTTGGTCAGGCCCAAAGACTCCATAATTGCGTCATGCAGGGCGGGGCGGACTTGGCGGATTTGTTCGTTAGCGCGAGTAGGATTCACGCGGTTGGTCAGCAAAACTACGAAAAGGTCGCGTTCGGGATCGATCCACAGCGACGTTCCGGTGAAGCCGGTGTGGCCAAAGCTGGTGCTGGCGAAATACTTGCCCGCTGAGGAGGTCGGAGGAGTGGGGACGTCCCAGCCCAGGGTTCGGGCGGAGGTGCCGATGGTTTGGCGGGCGGTAAATTTCTCGATAGTGGCGCGCGAGACGATGCGATGGTGGGCATAGATGCCGCCGTTGAGCATCATTTGCGCGAAAATCGCCACGTCGCCCGCGGTGGAGAACAGACCAGCGTTTCCGGAGACGCCGCCGAGGGCCCAGGCGTTTTCGTCATGCACTTCGCCCCAGACCAGGCGCTGGCGAAAGTCGGAGTCGTTTTCGGTAGGGGCGATTCTGGCGCGGAGCTTGACTGCCGGGTTGTAGAACGAATCTTCCATCCCTAGTGGACTGAAAATGTGATTTTGCGCGAAGGCGTCCAGGCTTTCGCCGGTCAGCCGTTCGATGATTTCGCCGAGGAGAATCATTCCTAGGTCGGAGTACTCGACTTCGGTGCCGGGTTCGCGGACCAGCGGCTCGGCGGCGACCAGCGAGACCACTGCGTCGTGCCCTTTGGCTTGCTTGTAGAAATCGCGATGCGCCGGCAAGCCGGAATCGTGGAGCAGCAACATGCGGACGGTGACTTTCGCGCGCCAGGATGGGTTTGGGTCGAAATTTATCGCATCCAGCCATTCGGGCGAGTAGCGCGAAACTGGCGCGTCGAGGTCCAGGCGCTTTTGCTGCTCGAGAATCATGGCGGCAGTGGTGGTGACCATGACTTTGGTCATCGAAGCCACGTCGTAGATGGTGTCTTCGGTTACGGCGGACGCTTTGGCGTCGCGCGTCAATTTGCCGAAAGGATGAATGACCAGGTCGTCGTGATAACCCAGCGCCAGCACGCCGCCTGGAAACGCGTCATTGGTCACGGCGCGATCCAGCAGATCGAAGGCTGGCTGCAGTTTCGCGGACATCGCTGCGGAGCCGGGTTGCAAAGCCATGGGCACTGCTGGTGAGGGGATTCCATCGCCGCGATTGGTTACACCGGGCACAGTGACCGGAATTTTTCCCTGAATCGGAACTTGGCCGAAGAGGGCTCGGACGGCGGCACGCTGCGAGACATCGTTGGTCGAAAATTCGCCGAGCCACGACGGCGCATTCGGAAATGTGGCGATTAAGTATGGGCTGCCGAAGCCGATGACCACCGTGGGCTTTCCGGCGGCGATCATTTGATTCACGAAGGCGCGTTGATCTTCGGGGAAGGCGACGTTGCCTTTGCGGTCCGCCACCCGGACGAAAAGCGCGGCGATCGCAACGTCATAAGTGTCAGGCGGCGGCAACTTCAACGTGGTGACGCTGACGAATTGCATATCGGCGCGCATCGCCTTGAGCGAATCGACCCGCCAGCGAATTTCGGGTTCGATCGCTTCGCCGGGGTAAGGGTCAGCGTCGGCGGAGAGCGAAACCAGCAGGACGCGCATCGGCTTGGTGGCGTCGAGCGGCACCGTGTGGCTGATATTGCGCAGCAAAGTGACGCCGCGGTCGGCGACGTTCTGGGCTTGCGCCAGAAATTCGGGTTTGCCGAAGGTTTTATCCAGGCGCTCGATGTCGGTTAGCCGATTCTTATCGAGACCCAGTTTATATTTCGCCAGCAAGATGCGGCGCACGGAATCGTCGATGCGCTCAGTGCTAATTCGCTTCGACTTGACGGCACGTTCGAGGCCGGCAATGGCGGCATCGGGGACCGGGGGCATCAGCAGCACATCGGCGCCAGCCTGAACGGCGCGAACAGCGGCTTCGCCTGGAGGAAAGAGATTGGTGACGCCGCCCATGTCCATGGCGTCAGTGACTACCAGACCCTTGAACTTCAGTTCGTCGCGAAGGAGGCCGGTGAGAATATTTTTTGAGACGGTGGCGGGAATCGTGGGATCGGGCTCGAAGGCCGGTACGGAAAGGTGTCCAGGCATGATCGAGCCGGAACCGGCCGCAATGGCGGCGCGGAAGGGAACCAGTTCGTTGTCTTCGAGTTGGTCGCGATTTCCCGGAACGGTGGCTAGCGAGAGATGCGAATCAACGCTGACGTCGCCATGGCCCGGGAAATGTTTCGGCGTGGCGAGGCCGCCATTTTCCTCGATTCCGCGGATTTCTGCGGAGACGAAGGCGGCGACTTGAGCCGGATCTTCACCGAAGGAACGGATATTGATGATGGGATTGTCGGGATTATTATTCACGTCCGCGTCCGGTGCAAAAATCCAGCGGACCCCGGCAGCGCGCGCTTCGAGCGCGGTAATTTTGCCGACGGTGTAGGCGAGTTTCGGATCGCCGGTGGCACCGACGGCCATCGCGGAAGGGAACGAGGTTCCTTCGTCGAGACGCATCGCGGTGCCGCTTTCAAAATCAGCGCCGATCAGCAGCGGAATTTTCGCGCGCTTCTGCAATTCGTTGGTCAGGACGGCGGTGGGGTAGACCTGGCTGCGTTCGATGCCCAGTGGCCCGCGTTGGGTGCCGACCAGGAAGCCGCCGACGTGGTTGACTTCGACCTCGTGCAATAATTCTTTGTACGCGGCGCTATCGGCGGAGGTAAAAACGCCGAAATAGTGCGGCATCAGCATCTGGCCGAGCTTTTCACGCAGCGTCATTTTCTTCAGCGTGGCTTCGACCCAGGCGTTCTTGGAGGCTGGAGCTTTTGCTTTGGCGGTAGGTTTTTGCGAGCGCGCGTAAGGTGTCATGAGCAGGAGCAGAACGAATATGGCCGGGCCGAATTTACGCATCGCATCCGTTGGTTGCCTTCCATGTTGACGCACGCATCCCGTCGCTGTATATAGCACACGGTCGAATGAGTCACAACGAATCACAAACACGCATGTTTCGTACTTGCCGACGCCTCGGAATAGTTTTCTTGGCTTGCTCCTCTTTGTTTTGTGGTGCCGCGGTTTACGCGGAGCCGCAGGAATCCGGGCCAGCGGCTGTGTCGGGCGCAGCGACCAAGCCGGGCATCGACGTACTCGAAGAAATGAATTTCGCACCGCTGCGCGGCAAGCAGGTCGGCTTGATTACGAATCAGACGGGCGTGGATTCGCGCGGGCAACGGACCATTGATGTTTTGGCTCACGCCGATGGCGTGAAGCTGGTCGCGATTTTCTCGCCGGAACACGGAATCGCGGGCAAGGCGGACGAGAAAATTGCGAACTCTACCGACAGCGCCACCGGGCTTCCTGTTTTTAGCCTGTACGGCGACACCCGCAATCCGACCGATGAGATGTTGAAGGGCATCGACGCGCTGGTTTTCGACATGCAGGACGCCGGCGTGCGGTTCTACACCTTTACATCGACGATGGGTTACTCCATGGAGGCGGCGGCGAAACACAAGATTCCGTTTTTCGTTCTGGATCGGCCAGATCCGCTGGGCGGAGAAAGAATCGAAGGCCCGATGCTGGACAAGGGCCGGATTTCTTTTACCGGATATTTTTCGATGCCGATCGTCTACGGCATGACCATGGGTGAGCTGGCGCGGATGTTCAACGCCGAAAACAAGACGAATGCGGAGCTACACGTGGTGGCGATGAAAAATTGGCGCCGCGGCGAGACTTACGATCAAACTGGGATGAAGTGGATCGCTCCTTCGCCGAACTTGCGAACGGTGGGCGAGGATTTTATCTATCCGGGTATCGAAACGCTGCAGCCGGGCGGTATTTCCGTCGGACGGGGAACCGAAACGCCATTTGAGTTGTTTGGCGCGCCATGGATTCTGGCGGAGCCGCTGCAGAAAAATATGGAGGCCCGGAATATTCCGGGCGTGCGATTCAGCGCTACAACGTTCACTCCTACGGCCGGGCCTTTCGCCAATGAAGTTTGCAACGGATTGAAAATCGAAGTCACCGATCGCGCCAGCTTCGATGCGATTCGCCTGGCGCTCGAAGCGGCGGACGCGCTGCATCGTTTGTATCCGGATCGTTTTGACATTACCAAGCTCACGGCTCTGCTTGGCTCCGCTACTACGGTGGACGCGTTGGTCAATTACGTCCCGGCGGTGCAGATCATTTCCAGCTGGTCTCCTGATTTGGCGAAATTCACGGTAATGCGCGCGAAATATCTGCTGTATGAGTAGGTCTGGGATGGCTTATCTCTAGATTTTTGCCTTTCCGCAAATTTATGCGAATCGTCTCGCTACTTCCATCCGCTACTGAAATTCTCTATGCGTTAGGTTTGGGTGATTCCGTCGTCGGGGTGACGCATGAGTGCGACTACCCCGCAGAAGCTTCACAAAAACCTGCTTTGATCAGGCCTCGCGTCGATCCGAAGGCGTCACCGGCCGAAATCGACCGTCAAGTGAGCGAACTGGTCAGTCGCGGCGAAAGCATATATGCGGTTGATGCCGAGCTGCTGTCTTCTCTTAAGCCCGATCTGATCATCACGCAGGATCTTTGCCATGTGTGCGCGGCTTCCTCGGATGATTTGGCTGCGGCGTTGTCGCGTTTCCGAACGCGGCCGCAAATTGTGACGCTTACGCCACATTCGCTTGCGGATGTCTGGCAGAACATTGCAGCCGTCGGCGAGGCCACCGGCACCGCCCAGCGGGCGAAGTCGTTGGTCGAACGATTGAAGGAACGCGTCCGGTGGTGCGAAGCGCACGTCGCGGGGAGGTCGACACGGCCTCGCGTTGCGTGCCTTGAATGGCTCGAACCACTTTACGTCGCGGGGCATTGGGTCCCGGAGATGGTGGCAAAGGCCGGAGGGCAGGACGTACTCGGCAAACCCTTCGAACCGTCGTTCAAAGTCTCTGGCGAGGATGTCGCGGCGTCAGGCGCAGATGTGGTGCTCATTATGCTTTGCGGTTATAACGCCGAGAAAAACGCGGCACAACTCGCGAAGTTCGAAATTCCCGAAGCTTGGATGGATTTGCCGGCAGCGCGAAAGAATCGATTTTACGGCGTCGACGCTAACGGTTATTTTTCTCGACCCGGACCGCGCCTGGCAGATGGCGTCGAGATACTGGCGCATCTTTTGCACGGGCAATTCGATGAATCGGAGTTGCCCTCAGGGGCGTCGATGCATCTAGAATTCGCTGAGAATGGTCGCGGGTCGCAGCGACCGACGAAAGTTCCCGCCGCCCGTTAGCGCTCCGCCGCGGTGGAAGCGGTCCGGCTCCAAGCACGATAGAAGAAAAGCCCGGAAAGAATCATCGCCAACCCGATAGTTGACCGCACCGGACGCTCAATCCAGATGTTTAGAGTCAGCGCGAAGGCACCTGCTACGAATAACGCCGGTAACAACGGGTAACCCCAGGTTCGATATGGCCGCGGCAGGTCGGGTGCGATTTTACGCAAGCGAAACATGGCCACCACCGAGAGCGCGTAGAAAATCCAGGCCGCAAAAACGAACAGAGACGTTAGCTCTTCGAAGGTCCCGGTAAGCCCCATCAGACAGGCGAGCGTACCTTGGAATACGAGCGCGCCTGCAGGCGTGCGAAATCTGGGGTGAACGACACCGGTAACCCTGAAGAAAAGGCCGTCGCGGGCCATCGCGTAGGGGACACGCGCACCGCTGAGCAAAGATGAGTTCAGGGTGCCTAGAGCCGAGACGACCATCGCCAGCGTGATCCATTTCGCGGCACCGGCGCCGGCGAAGGTTGCGACTACATCCGACGCGATGTGGGACGAGTTCGCCACACCCGAAAAGGGCAAGGCGTAGAAGCAAACGGCGCTGAAGATTAGGTAAAGCAGCGCCACCAGCAGTGTGCCGCCGATCAGGGCGAGCGGGATATTCCTTTGCGGATTTTCGATTTCGGAACCGACGCGATTTAGATCTTCCCATCCGTCATATGCCCACAACGCAGCCGCCAATGCGGCCAGAAATCCGGCCATCGTCGCGGCTTTTGAGCCCGAAGGCCACAAGGGCTGAAAGTGGCTCCAGTCGCCGTGGCCGAACCAAAATCCAGCTACGACGATGGCCAGTACTGCCGCGATTTTTAGGATGGTCAGCGCGATTTGCACGCGGCCACCCAGGCGCACGCCGAGGTAATTGATGCCGGTGAAAATCGCGATAGTGATTACTGCCAGTGGCTGGGCCCAAGTGAACACGAAATCGTAGGGCTTGCCAGAAAATGGAACAGTCAGATGCCAGGAAAATATCGGAAGGCCGATCGCGGGAATCAGAAAACTCGAAAATCGCGCGAAGCCGGCTGCGATGGATGCAGCCGAACTTGATTCGCCCACGGTGGAATGCATCCAGCCGAAGAGAAATCCCCAAACCGGCCCTAATCCCCGGCGCAAATACGCGTACTGGCCGCCCGCTTCGGGCAGTGCGGCACCTAGTTCCGCGAAGGACAAGGCTCCGAACAGCGAAAGCAAACCGCCGGCGATCCAGGCAGCGAATACGATGCTTGTGGATCCGCCCACCGCAGCCATTTCGCTGGGCTTCAAGAAAATTCCGGTGCCGACCATGGTTCCGACCACGATCGCCAGCGCGGCCCAGGCGCCGAGCGCTCTCACCAGATCCAGTTTTTTGGTCGATACGGTTTGGGAGCCGATAAAAATCACCAGTACGGCGCGAGCAATTTATTGTACGCGTTCAAATCGCGACATCCCTCGCATGATTGTTCGATGCAGTTGCTGTGCCGTTCGACACTGCGCTGGCTAACGATCCGATGGCAAAGGTTACCAGCGTTCCGGCCAAGACATACCACGTCCAAGCCAGCGGAGTTTCGATGACGCACGACAATCATCGTCGCAATTCCCGCGACGAATCCGATCAGCGCACCGGTTTGATTGGCCTTCTGATTCCAGGTGCCCAACAAGAATACGCCCAGCAGGCCGCCGTAGGTGATCGAGGCAATGGTCAGGCCCGCGACCAGCACTGGTCCCCATTTGATCAGGCCCAGCGCACCCAAGACCACGCCCCACACTGCGGTGGTCCACCTGGAGCGCAGCAGGGAATTGGCGGCATTCTCTCCGGGGCGTTTCGATAAATCTATGATGCTGGAGGAAGCGAGCGAATTCAGCGAGCCGCTGGCGTTGGACATGGCGATGGCGAAAATCGAAGCGAGGATTATGCCAGTAATTCCGACGGGCAAATGATGAACGATGAACGCGGGATAAAGTTTGTCGGGATCCCCGCCCGCGGAAGTCAGCGGAACATGCTGCGCGAATACAAAAAGCATGATGCCGATCGTCAGAAATAACGTGAATTGAAAAAGAATCACTACTCCGCTGGCGAGGAGCGCTTTCTTGCTGTCGCGCTCGTTGCGGGCGGATAACAGGCGCTGCACCATGGTCTGATCGGTCCCGTGACTGGCCATGGTGAGAAAAGTTCCGCCGAGTAGGCCCGACCAGAACGTGTAACTCTGCGTCAGACTGAAGCTAAAATCGAAAATGCGAAATTTTCCGCCTGCACTTGCCGCGACTTGAGTGATTTCGGGCCAACCGCCGGGAATCTTATGAAAAAGAAGAAAGAAAGCTGCGATTGATCCTGAGAGATACAGGACGAACTGAACGACGTCGGTCCATATCACGGCCTGCATGCCGCCTTCGAAGGTATAAAAAATCGTAAGCAGTGTAAGGATCAAAATCGAAACCGACATGCCGGTGCCGAATGCGATGCTCACCACTTTGCCGATTGCCGAAATTCGGACGCCTTCGGCCAGCGCTCGGGTGGCCAGAAACACCACCGCGGCCGCGGACTTCATCCTCGTACCAAAACGCTTCTCTAACAGCTGATAGGCGGTATAGAATTCGCCCCGGAAGTACTGGGGCACCAGCACGACGCAGAGAATCCCGCGAGCGACCAGGTAGCCCAGCACCAACTGCAAGAAACCCAGGTTCCCGCCGTAAGCAATGCCCGGTGTGCTGATGATGGTGAGGGTAGAAGTTTCGGTGGCCACGATGGAACACATAATGGCCCACCACGGCGCGGTGCGGCCGCCGAGAAAGTAATCGCGAAGAGTTTGCTGCTTGCGGCGAAAACGCGCACCGAAAAGTGTGATCGCAATCAGGTACAGCGCGAGAATCGCGCAGTCAACCGGGGCAATCGGAAGGGAACTCAAACGCGTCGGCTCACGTCTGACAAGGTGTGCGATGCTAACTGGCGATTTCGAAGGCTGTCAACCACGGTGAAAAGATGACTGAAAAGAAGCAGCCTCACAAGCCCGCGTATTACCTGGGGTTCGATGGCGGCGGCACCAAGACGGATTGCTTTCTGGTGGACGCCGCGGGCACCGTGCTGCATCGAGCGACGGCTGGACCTTCCAATCCGCTGCGCGCGGGTTACGCGAAGGCCTGGTTCACACTCAGTGACGCGGCGGATTTTGTTTTGGAAAGGCAAAAGCTGAAAGCCGATGACATTCGCGGGATTTGCGCGGGAATCGGGGGGGCGGGACGAGAAACAGTGGCACGGCGGATTGCTACGTTCCTCGAACGTGCGTTTCCTGAAGCCGCTGTGCTGGTGACGACCGATCTGGCCATCACGCTGGATGCTGCTTTAGGCGATTCGAAGTCTGAGGGCATTATTTTGGTGGTGGGCACTGGTTCGGCTGCGTTCGGACGCGATGCCGATGGGAAAACGGCGCGCGCCGGCGGCCGCGGACCTTGGTTTAGCGACGAAGGCAGCGCATTCGACATCGGGCGTCGCGCGATGGAGGCGGTGGTTCGGGCCGAGGAGTCGCGCGGCCCGCAGACCGCGCTATCGAAGAAACTGTTGAGCTGGCTGGGATGCAATGACTGGACGCGGGTGATGGATTGGGTGATCAAGAATCCGGATGATGTGTTCCCGCGGGTTTTTCCGCTGGTCGCGGAGCTTGGGGATAAGGGCGATGAAGTCGCGTGCGACATTCTAAGTACGGCGGCGGCGTCGCTCGCGCAACTGGCCACCAGCGTGACTCAAAAGCTCGAAATGCACGATCGGGATATATTGATCGCCAAGTCCGGCGGGACCATCGGTCGCAGCAAATTTTTTGACACCGCGATCGATAATCATCTGGCGGGGTTGGTGCCGCGCGCAAAAGTTGTGGCCCTGCAGATGAAACCGGCCGAAGCCGCTGCCAGAATCGCGATTCATCTTGGAAAGCGCAAAGCACACGCTTAGGCTAGAAGCGGGCCGCGCAGCGAAACCATGGCAGATCGAAGACTGCAAATGCGAATCATCACGGTGGTGGGAGCGATGTTGCTGGTCGGCTACCTGCTGCATTCTTCGATGGAGCAGACCCAGAATAAGTACGAGGTCTGCATGAATTTCAAGGGCATGGTGCACTGCGCCACGGCTTCCGGCGCCACTCCTTCGGACGCGATTCGCAGCGCGCAGGATATCGATTGCTCGATGCTGGCGAATGGCCGAGACGAGACGATGGTTTGCGTTGGTAGTCCGCCCACCAGCACGCGCCAGGTGAAGTAAATTCCAAAGTCCGCGTTTTTACGCTTTGAGCCCTCGCATCCCCAGAAACCTTTTAGACCAAAATGGTGTCTAAGACCTTTAGCTCTGACGCCGACGCGTGGATTTGACAGGTTTGTTGGCTCTGCATAGCATGAAAGTGTCGTTGCTGGGGAGCCGGGCCGAACAATGACGCACTGTTTGAACTGCGGGGCTGAGCGTGACGCCGATACTTGCGAAGCATGCGGGCTCAGCACCGCCGCCGCTGAATTTTCACTCCGCAAAAGCCTGCTGAACCGCACTGCTGTGTTTCTTGCGGGCGGAATCGCTTTCGTTGCCGCCAGCGGACGTTATCCTGCGCTGGAACTTGATCCGATCCTGATTTTTATCGGTTTGTTATTTTTTCTCACGCTCGGGCTCGGGATGATCGTCGAACGCCGAGTGCTGAAGCACCAGGAAGTTGAAGCGCTGAAGCGCCTGTACTACGCGCTGATTCCAGTGCCTTGGCTTTTGGCGTTGGTGCTGTTTGGTAACGGTGCTTTTGATACCAGCAAGCCGCAGACGGAATCGGCGCGAGTGATTGGCAAGTTTGCGATGATGGGTCCGGTTCCGAGTCGGCGGCTGATTGTCTCGTCGTGGAGAGAAGACCGTCACCTGGAGCGCGTACCGGTGGATCGCGGCGATTTCGACCGGTTTACTTCAGGCGATCAGGTCGACGTACAAGTCCACGGCGGTCTGATTGGGATTCCGTGGGTTTCCGGCGTGAGTCGCGAGTGAAGTGCTAGACTCGCGCGGGATTTTCGCGCTTTAGAAATTGCCCAGAGCCGGGGCGCCCCACGAATTTTCCGTTCTCGATCAGCGTGCGCCCGCGGGATAAAACGGTTTTGGCTGTTCCTTTCACCTTGGTCCCTTCAAACATCGAATAATCTACGCGCATGTGATGGGTGGCGACGCTGATCGTGTGCGCTTCGTTGGGATCGAAGATGACGATGTCCGCGTCGCTGCCGACGGCGATCGTTCCTTTTCGTGGATACAACCCAAATAACTTGGCTGGCGCGGTCGAGACCATCTGCACGAAACGATTTTGCGAGAACCTGCCGCCGTGCACGCCACCGCTGTAGACCAGACTCAGGCGGTGTTCGATTCCTGGGCCACCATTTGGAATTTTCGTGAAGTCGTCTTTGCCGAGTTCTTTTTGTTCTTTCATACAGAAGGGGCAGTGGTCGGTGGAGACAACCTGCAGGTCATCCTTTGCTAAACCCTGCCAAAGTTTTTCCTGATGCCATTTTTCGCGTAATGGAGGGGTGAAGACATATTTCGCGCCTTCGAATCCCGGCGCGTTCATGTCGTCGAGCGAAAGATATAAATATTGAGGGCAGGTTTCAGCGTAAACGCGCAGGCCGCGATCGCGCCCCTCGCGCACTTTTTCCAGAGCTTCGTTGCAGGAGAGATGCACGATGTAGACGGGAGTGCCGGCCATTTCCGCCAAAGCGATGGCGCGGCCATGTAAAGGACTTTATTAGTAATATAAAATAAGGAAACTTGATTTTGAATTAAAAATCAGGTTAGAAGTTGCATTTAAAATAAACTACAAAGAGGTTAAATTGTGTAAATTAGTTGTAATTTATTAGAATTGAAGAAAGTCGCTTTGTAAAATCTTGCACCTCATTTCCAAGTTCGCTGATCGTTAGCGCGCGTCTTTCCTGATTGCTTTCCAGAAGCTGATAATTAAGATCTTCAGATAAGGATTCCTGCTTTATCTCTTCTAATTCCTTAACCAGATGCTTAATTTTCTGTCCGTTTACTCGATTTCATTTTACTTTCTGTTTCCAAAAGTCAGATCTTGAAAAGTTGGCAACGTAGAGATTCGGTTTGCTATAGACAAAGCAGCTAGAAAAAGGCAAACTTTTGCGTTTTTCTTTTCGTTTCAAAACGCTTAATAACTCGCTAATTCAAATTCTGAGCGGAAAATAGATTACACATTTGGAAAGCCCGCTTGATGAAACATAAAGACCAATAAAGACCCAAGTTGAAAATGTCACTTTTACAACTTTTAATTTCAAGAAGACCAATAAAGACCCAAGTTGAA
>CAWIEL010000065.1:0-23346 GCA_963835025.1 uncultured Acidobacteriota bacterium | reverse complement strand
TGTATTGCTTGCAGGCTGTTGCCGTGTGCAGACTGCAGGATTGGAGCCGGATCGCTGAGGTAAAATAACTAGGTCCGCCAATCGGGCGGTGCCTCGCGGGTCTCCATTCTGCGGCGGCGGGGCCGCCCAGGGGTGCCAGCAGCTCCTCGACCAGGCCCAGAAGCTGGGCCGCATGGCCGTGGCGGAAGAGGGCGCCGAACGCGTGCTCGAAGCGCAGCGCCAGATCCGGGTTCAGCGTTTCGAAGCCTCGCGGGCCAATTGCTTGCCGGTGCCGGACCAGTGCCTGGCCGTGCGCAGCACCAGCTCGGCCAGCACATCGTGGAGCCGGGCCGCGATGGCGATGATCTCGCCCGGCGTGCCGCCGCCGCGCAGATCCTCGGCGAGATCGGTGACGATATAGCGGCGGTCCTCGATGGCATGAAGGTCGAGCGGCGGCGGTCCGGCGGCAAGCCAGGCGGCCGCGCGCGCCTTCGCCGCCTCGATGCGCGCGGCCGCACCGCCGACCGGTATCCCGTCGGCGATCATGCGGGCGCGGCGTCGCGCGCGGCGATCAGCGCCCGGCAGCGTGGACCGAGGACGTCGAAGGCGTTGACGTCGAGGCGTCGAGTTCTCGAGACATCGTCGAGGACCAGCAAAGTTGCCCGGTTCGCGAGCCGTTCGGCGAGGGCGGCCCGGCCCTGGTTCTCGGCAAAGGCCTCGTCCCCGCCGAGCGCCTGGTGGACCTGACGCTGGAGGGCGACGACATTGGGCGACTGGCCGAGGGTGATCCAGACGATGCCGTCGGGGAAGGCCTCGCGGATGCGGCGGTCGCGGGCGACGGCGGCGGCCAGGACCGATTTGCCGATGCCGCTTGCCGCGGCGACCGCGTCGCGGATCTCCTGGTGGAAGGTCAGCCGCCGCGAGGGCATCGACACCCGGTCGAACCAGACATCGAAGTCGGCGGCGGTCAGGTCGCGGTAGAGGCGGGTGAGGAACGACGTGGCCGGCTCGAAAGGCTGGACATCGTCGCCGCGGCCGTAGGAGAGGAAGATGCGCGTCATCGGCAAACAAGGCGTTGTGGTGCGAGGCGTGGACATGGAGGGTACGTCTCCGGGGGAGAAACGATCTCTTCCTGTATGATACGCGAAAGTCGGGGGTGCTTTGCAGATTGACAATCCGGATCAGGCGAGGATACGATACCTCCACACCACGTTGACGGGCGTACTCAGCATTCCTTGGGAGAAACCGCATGAGCATCGCAGCCAGCTTCACCATACCGCACTCGCCGGCAACAGTGCGTTCCGACGACGAGCCGCTCTACGAGATTATCGATGGCCTTCGCGTGGAGTTACCACCCATGAGCATTCTGGCCGGCCGAGTGGCGTCGCGTCTGATGGGAAAATTGGGAATCTTCCTGGACGGAAATCCGCTGGGCGAGGCCTTGATGGAAGTCCTCGTTCGCTTGCCCTTGCCGGTCGATCGCAATCGCCGTCCTGATCTGGCCTTCGTGTCGGCCCAGCGCATTGCTGAAGCGCCCCCGCAGCCAGGCTCCGATAATGCCTGGGACATCGTTCCCGAGCTGATGGTCGAGGTCGTCAGCCCGCAGTGATCTCGCCGAGGAAATCATGAACCGTCTGGACGAATACTGGGCCGCGGGAACCCAGCTGGTCTGGGTCGT
The DNA here is from genome assembly GCA_963835025.1 of uncultured Acidobacteriota bacterium. GTDB lineage: Bacteria > Acidobacteriota > Terriglobia > Acidiferrales > UBA7541 > Palsa-295. The sequence continues at coordinate 21,689 of CAWIEL010000065.1, read as the reverse complement.
GTATCCGACGCATCGGCTTGTCTACGTGTACGAGTCGCCGCGACAGGTACGCATTCTCGGGGTGGCCGACGAACTCGAGGGTGGCAGCGTGTTGCCGGGTTTCCGCATTCCTATCGCGTCCTTGTTTCCGGGGTAGAGAAGAGTGCTCGAGTAAGCGGGGAGCGGACGAATGTCGCCAGAGAGGGCCTCCGCGGGAGCCCAGCCAAAGGTGCGGGCCGATCGGTCGAAGAAGGTCGGCGTGGCGGTCGTGCGGCTCGACACGGCAATTGATAGTGAACAGCCGCTTCGGACCAGGAAAGGAAAAAAGCCGTAAACCCTTTCGGATTCACGGCTTTCGTAGTGGACAGAGCCGGGATCGAACCGGCGACCTAAGGATTTTCAGTCCTTCGCTCTACCAGCTGAGCTATCTGTCCATATAATTACAGGAGAAGGAGTTGCGTCGATTCGTGTTTCGCGTCTCCTTCGGGCTTGATACCGTATTGATACCTTAAACTCGATACGGTATCCGCCTGACCCTTATTCTAATCGGGACGGAGCGGCTGGCAATGGCAAAGAAACCGAATCCGTGGTTCTGGGAAGCCCGCAACCTCTGGTGCGTCAAGAATCGACGGCGAGCGGCATATCCTCGGCGAGCATCCCGCCGAGTCGCCCGCCCCGCAGAAGAGCAAAAAGACCGGCCGCTGGAACCCGCCGCAGGCAATCCTCGACGCCTTTCACCGACTGATGTCGCGGCGAGCCTGTCACCGCCGCCGCGGTGGAAGAAGCCGCCGACAATGACCGGATCATCAGCATCCTCGACGACTTCATCAGCTGGGCGAAGGAGAACAAGGCAGACCCTGACAGCCAAGCGCTACGAGGAGTTCTGCCAGGGCTTCGTCCAGGCCGAGGTCGGACGGGATCAAGGTCGGCAAGCTCCCGGTGGCGAAGCTGACCGGCAGGCACGTTACGGCCTGGATCAATTCGGCGAGGAGGCATGGGGGCCGACCACGAAACGGAACGCCATCACCGCCTTGCAGGCCGCCCTCAACTGGGCGGTCCTGAACCGGGGTTGGACCGCAACCCATCCGGGGCATGAAGAAGCCCGAGGCCAAGCGGCGCACCGACATCGTCACCGCCCGAAGAGTTCGAGGAGATCCTGGCCCTGGTCGAGGACGGCTGCTTCCGCGAGTTGCTGGCCGTCCTACGACTGCGGCGCCGGCCCTTCGAGGTCAAGGATCTGGAGCGGCGGCACATGGATTTCGACAGGCGTTGTGCGGTCATCCCGGCGGACGAGGCGAAGGGGCGCTAACACACCCGCGACGGTCTACTTCCCAACTGACCGGAGTATGGCCGATCGTCCTGCGCTCTGCGAGATCAACCAGACGGGGCCGATCTTCCTTGAACACGCAAGGGCAACAGTGGACCGGGGACGCCGTGAAATGCCGATTTCGAGGACATCGAGATCGCCTTCGGCTTGAAGGAGATGGAGCGGCAGGGGATCCCTCTGGATTTGAGCGAGGAATCGATCGCCGCAGTGGCCAAGACGCTGAAGCGGACCCGGAAGGAGAAGGGACAGGCAGTGAGGTGCCGAAGAAGGCGTGGGAGTTGCGGAAGGAAGCCCGGCAGAAGCTGATCGCGGACAGGCCCGCAAATACGGCAAGCGGTTCAACCACTACGCCTTTCGCCGGACGTTCATCACCAGGAAGATTATCGCCGGCGTGGACAGCCACGTCGTCGCGAAACTTGCCGGCCATCAGTCCACTGCGATGATCGACAGACACTACAGCCAGGTGGCGAGCGACCACGAGTTCATGCTTCAGCAGGCGATGCGGGACATCGGGCCGAAGGGATAGCCTGCCGGTAAAATGGTGAGGGATGGGCTGACTTGCCGGAGCCAGAACATGTGCGGAGTGAACCCGAGCAGAGGTGTGACTGTCAGATGAAGTGGATAGAATTGTAAACAGAGTGCTCGCGAAGGAACCATGTGGCCTGGGAGGGTCGGATGGCCAGCAACAATCGATCGTCGGGCGTCGGTGACCAATGCGGTCCGCAGGGGTATGAGAACTGGCACCTCGCCGTGCGAGGACAGCCGGCTCAATCGACCGTCGAGATACCGCTCTATTCAGACACCAGCCTCAGTGGAGAGGTGACTGAAGGCTGGGGTCCGTAGAAGGTTTTCAATACCATTTCTGCTGTCCACGGTCCCGCGTGTCTTCCCGTCCTGGTGCTGAGAGCCAAACCATTTAGTTGCCTTGTACGGCACGCAGGGGAGCATGTTATTCCTATTCTTTAGGTCTTGTGAACCTGCCCGATATACAGAGTGTACTGAAAGAACCCAATATACAAAGTGGACTGCCCGATATACAGAGTAGACTGAAACTTCCTCCATCGCGCTCCACACCCGCGCATGGTTGCGCCCGAATTCGCCAACGCCAACCACCGCCACTCGTATGGTGTTCTGATTCACGATTTCCTTTTGCCCGCTGCCGATTCTTTAGCTTCGCCGGCAACTTCCGGCGCGAAAGCCTGAATCGCAATTCCCGCCTCATCCGCCGCGCGGATCAAGGCTTCGCGGTCGAACAGCAGCGTCTTCCGCGCATCAATCGCCAACGCACTCACCCGAGCCGCCCGCATCACTTCGATCGTCTTCAACCCAATTACCGGCACATCAAAACGCATATCCTGCCGCGGCTTCGCCACCTTCACCACTACCAGCGGCTGCCCGCCGGTAATTCGCGCTGCGCGTTCGATCGTCTCGTCCGTCCCTTCCATCGCTTCGATCGCTACACAAGCCCGATCCCGCACCACCACCATCTGCCCCAAATCCATGGCCGCAATCTGCCGCGCAACCGAATGTCCGTAAGCGATGTCTGCCATCTCTGATGCGTCTGGAGCCCGCCGCGTCAGCACTCCCGCCTCCGGCAGCAGACTTCCGAGAAATTTCGTCGAATCCACCAGCTCAATCCCCTCGTCCTGCAACACCCGTGCAACGGCCCCAATCAGTGAATCCGTATTTTTTGAGGGCAACGAAAACAGCAATTTCGCCAGCCGCCAATCCGGACGAATGGAACTGAAGATTTTATTGTGCTTCACTTGCCCGGCCATCACCGCGTGCTTCACGCCTTCGGTATGCAATAGCTCAATGGTCTTGCTCAATTCTCCCAGGCTGACCCAATGAATTCGTTTGGCCACGCGCCCCAGATTTTCAGACGCTTCTTCGCGGATGGCGATCACCGCCATCTCAATGCCGCGGCTACGCGCGCCTTCCAGCACCAGAAACGGAAAATCTCCGTTGCCGGCGATCAATCCCCAATTTGCGCTGGGTAACTTCGAATCTGGCGCCGCCGCGTTCATCCTATTTCGTCAGCCCGCGCTCGGCGGATTCAACGAAGCGGATTAATGTTTGGACGTCTTCGGAGTGTGCGAGGGTACCACGCATTTTTTCCAAGGCCTGCGAAGTGTTCAGCTTCGAACGCAGCAGTAGCCGGTAAGCTTTCTCGATCGCTTCTACCCGCGCACCAGAAAATCCCGCGCGTTCCAGACCCACGCTGTTCACGCCGTAACAGCGCGTCCCGCGCGGAGCCACAATTTTCGAAAATGGCGGCACGTCCTGCGTAATCACCGTATGCGCCGCGATGTAGGCATATTTCCCAATGCGGCAAAATTGATGCACCGGACAAAACGCCCCGACCTGCGCGTAATCCTCCACGGTGACATGTCCTGCCAGCGTCGCCCCATTCACAAAAATCGTATGATCGCCAACGATGCAGTCATGGGCGATGTGCGCGTAGGACATGATCAAGTTGCGGCTACCCACCCGCGTCACGCCGCCGCCCTTCACCGTCCCGCGATTCACCGACGAAAATTCTCGAAACTCGTTTTCGTCGCCAACTTCCAGCGAAACGCGCTCGCCCTTGTACGTCAGGTCCTGCGGATCACCGCCCACCACCGCAAACGCATACACATGATTTTTCTTGCCCAGCCGCGCCGGCCCCTGCACCACGCCGTGATGATCGACTCGGCAGCCGTCGCCCAGTTCGACTTCGTCGCCCACCACTGCATAAGCGCCAACCACAACGTCAGCGCCAATTTTCGCCGATGGCGAAACAATAGCGCGCGCGTCAATCTGACTCATGAAATTAAACTCATCGACCCAAGGCTCATCGAGCCGGACTCATCGATCGTTCCGGCGTGCCGTCCGGTTTCAAATCCACCATCGCGCACATGATCGTCGCTTCCACCGCCACTTCGCCGTTCACCTTGGCCACGCCCGCCACTTTGCAAAAAGGCCCGCGAAACGTAACCACGTTCACTTCAATCCGTAGCTGATCTCCCGGCACCACCGGACGCCGGAACCGCGCGTTATCCACCGCTGCCATGTACATCAGCTTGTTGTCGCGGTCCTTTACTTCGCTCAGCAGCAACAGGCCGCCTATTTGTGCGATAGATTCGATAATCAGGACGCCGGGCATCACCGGCTTGCCGGGAAAATGACCCTGAAAAAAATATTCGTTCACCGAGACGTTCTTGATTCCCACGATGCGCTTCTTTGGTTCCATTTCTTCGATGGCATCCACCAGCAAAAAGGGATAGCGATGCGGCAGAATTTTCTGGATCCCAATGCTATCGAGAATCATTGTGCGCCCTCTATTTCGCGGTCGAATTTGATTTGAAACGCTTCTACGCGGTCAACAGCGGCCCATTTCGCCGCTGCGCAATCCCACAATTCTATACGAAACGTTGGCGAGTGGGAATCGGCGCTTCAGACAGAACATTGATACCGCATGCATGCCGCTGATAGCATGACTCTCAATGAGCAAAAAAGCTGAGCTGAAAGGTGTGGTTCTCAAATCCCGGAAATCGAAGAGCGATCCCTTCCAGCGCACTCTCGACTACTTGCGCCGCCAGAAGCCCGCCATGCTCCGCCTGCTCGAAGATCTCGTCATCGCCGAATCACCCAGCCATAACAAACGCGCTGTCGACCACTGCGGCGAAATCGTCGCCCGCGAATGGAAATGGCGCAAAGCCGACGTCCGCATCCTCGACCAAAAAGAACGCGGCAATCACCTCCGCGCCGAACTTCCTTGCGGCCATTCACCCTCGGCCCCGCAAATTCTAGTCCTGGGCCACATCGACACGGTTTATCCGCTCCACACACTGAAACAAATGCCGTTTCGCCTATCAAAAGGAAAAGCCTTCGGCCCCGGCACCTTCGACATGAAGGCCGGCCTGGTCCTCGCCCTCTTCGCCGTCGACGCTCTTCGCGAAATGGGCGCCTGGCCCGAAAAGCGACTCGTCTTTCTCTGGACTTCCGACGAAGAAATCGGCAGCACAACTTCCCGCGCCGCCATCGAACGCGAAGCCCGCAAAAGCGACGTCGTCCTGGTCCTCGAACCCTCACTAGGCCCGCAAGGAAAATTAAAAACAGCCCGCAAAGGTATCGGCGGAGCCGAAATCATCGTCCGCGGCCGCGCCGCCCATGCCGGCATCGAACCCGAAAAAGGAATCAACGCCGTCCACGAACTCGCTCTGCAGATCCAGCGTCTGATGCAGCTCAACAATCCCGCCCGCGGCATCACCGTCCAAGCCACCGTAATTTCCGGCGGCACCGCCTCCAACGTCGTCCCCGCCGAAGCCCGCGCCCAAATTGATATCCGTTTCCAGAAATTAGCCGACGCCAAAAAACTCGACGCCGCCATCCACTCACTCCGCCCCATAACCAAAGGCGCGAAGGTCGAAGTGCGCGGCGGAATCAATCGCCCCCCGCTAGAACGCACCGCCGCCGTCGGAAAATTGTTCCATCACGCCCAGGAAATCATGGCGCTGATGAAACTCAAACTCGATGAAGCCGCCACCGGTGGCGGCTCCGACGGCAATCTCACCGGCGCCCTCGGCATCCCGACTCTCGACGGTCTCGGTGCGGTCGGCGACGGCGCGCACACCCCCGGCGAACACGTAATCGTCAACGCGCTACCTGAACGCGCAGCGCTTCTCACTTGGCTGTTAATGACGCTGTAATAAAACGGAAGAATTTATCGCAGGTCTTCATGACGCAGCAAAGTAATCGTCTGCTGCTGCAAATCGTTGTAGTCCGTGTGCAATGCTTCCTTCAAAGCCGCCTCAGTATTCGGCGCGGTAGAAATCGCATCAAGCAATTTGCTCACATCCCCAACGCCGCCACTCTGAATAATCGACTCCACCGCGGCCAGCGACCACGCGTAAGCCATGCTCGCCGATCCGCCCGAAAGCCCCAACCACGAGCCTTCCAAAGCCGGCAGCGTCGGCACGCCCCCGTTGCTCGCCGCATTCAGCAGCGCACCCGCAGATTCCGTCGACCGCCGCCCTTCCATAAATTGCGCCGTCCCTTCTTGCAGCCAGGTCGGCGCGCGGTTATGCGATTTCTGACCCACAAAACTGTGCGTCAGTTCATGCTTCAGCACCCGCGCTAATTCCGGCGTCACGCTGGTCAACCCCTGCACCGGCACGCGAATCCGCCCATCATTGATAGCCCCGGCCCAACTTGGCGCCCGCGTGATATCCGCGAAAGACTGCTCCGTATATAAAATGACTCCAATCGGCTCCGGCGGCGTGAAATCCAGCTGCGATTCCAAATCCCGAAAATCATCCTCCAACACCCGCAGAATTCCCCGCGCCAAATCCGGCGTCGCGCTGCCGTTATATTTCAAAGCGAAGTGCGCGGTCTCGCCTTCGCGATAACTTTCCTCTTCGGCCTTATCGCGCTCCGCTTTTTCCAGCGCGTGCTCCACATCCTTGTCCGGCCGCAATCTTTCCGATCGCTTCCACTCCGCCACCGCCGCATCCATCTTGTTCGCGCCGTAATAAGCCCAACCCATCAATTTCGCCACGTCCGGAGAATTCGGCTCAACGCGCTTCGCCCGCTCCAGCGGCTCCAGCGCCGTAGTGAACTGGCTCTGCCGCAAATAAAGCACTCCCAAATTCAGCAGTAGCGGCACGCTGTCCGGCTCCAGACTCAGCGCCTGCCGGTAATGATCGATCGCCGCCGGCGTCTCGCCCTTGCTCACCAGAAATTGCGCCGCAACGTAATGCGCCGCGGCCGCCTTATCCAATGCAGCGGCGCCACCGCCGCGCGCGCTCCCATCCAGCTGCGCGATGTACGCGAAATCGATCGCGTCATCGTGCACCACCAGCTTTGAAATATCTTCCGTCCCGCGCAACGGATCGATTTCCGGAGCCGAAACCGGCGGCGCCGAAGAAGCCGGCGACCCACTCGAGGTATACCCAAGATTGTCGCGATCGATGCGTTCCACGATCGACTTCGGAATGGACATCTGTCCGGCAGGAGTTTCGTAACGGACGTGGTCGCCATCCTCCACCACGCTGGACGCAACAATGCGCCGCCCGTTCTTCAAAACGATGGTATCGGCAGCCGCGGAGGAAACCACGAGCAGAGCCAAGGCGGCAGCAAGACGGGCGCGACGCATCTAACTATAGTAACGCGGCCCGCTGCGGCGTCCTCCGCGTAGCTTGCTGCCCGATGCCCTAAGTTGTACAGTCGGGCCAATCATCTCGGGGTGGGCTCTGTGTCAAATTCAACGCGAAGTTTCGCGCGATTTTCGCTGCGCCTTCTCCTTCTGCCGTCGCTCGCGATGGCAGTTGCACCGCAGCAAACGCCGCTCCGCGCCCAGACCAATCCCGTTATTCCCACAGCCCCTCTTCAAAGCAACACTAGTTCCACGCCTGCCGCGGCGCTGCCAACTGCACCCGCCCCAGATTTGTCCGATCCCCGCGCTCTCTATCAGACGCTGAACGACCTGAAGCTCGACGCCACCCGCGTCTATTCCGTGAAGGATCTCACTTTCCGCCGGGACGCGTTCCGCTTCAGTTTAACCGACGGCTCCCTGGCCTTCCTCCAGCCCATTGACGGCCATATCACCGGAGCAGTCTTCGTCGGCAGCGGCCATATTTCCGGCGCGCCGCGCGACCCCGGCGAAAGGCGCACGCTTTCCCGCGCCTTGGGCGTGCCGATTCTCGATCAAGCGTTCTACACTGCCTACCTTCGCTTCACCGACGATACTGCCGCCGAATTGCTTCACCAGATTCAAACCGGCGAATCCGAAGTCGAGCCGAACGCCGCCTTCGCCGCTAAATGGGTTCAGCCACTCGCCTCCTTCGCGCCATCCCACTCCCTGCGCATCATGGAAGATCTGCTCTCCGCCGATCCCCAGCCATATTTTTACGCACTGCTCCGCAATGATTCCGTGGGCAGTTTCGACGTCATCGTTGACGCTCGCCGCGACGAACAAGTCATGGTCGGCCAACTTCTCCGCGATAACGGCGGCGAATTCTACGACGTCTGGACCTCGTTCAAATCCGAAGACGCCCCGCCCCGGCGCATCGAATATTTCCAGCCGGTTCATTATGACGTCGATTCCGTGATCGGCAACGACCTCGTCCTCTCCGGAAAAACCATCGTCACTCTAAAAGCCACCCGCCCCGGCGAGCGATTCGTCCACTTAGAACTTTCCCGCAATCTCGCCGTTTCCGAAGTTCTCGGCGACGATGGCCGCCCGGTTCCCTTCTTTCAAAATCAGGATTTAACCCCCGAGGAAGCGGTTCGCCGCGGCAACGATTTCGTTTTCGTTGTACTGCCCGCGCCCAAATCCGCCGGAGAAGAATTCCATCTGGAAATTCACTACCGCGGAAACGTGATCGCCAATGCCGGCAATGGGGTTGAATTCGTCGGCGAACGCGGAACTTGGTTCGCTCACCTCGAAGGCGAGCATTTCGCCCTGTTCGATCTGAGTTTCCGCTGGCCCAAACGCTTCACCCTGGTTGCCACCGGCGACCGAATCGAAACGCACGAAGACCCAGACTCCAGGTCCGGCAAATGGAAATCAGAAGTTCCCTTCGCCACCGCCGGCTTCAACCTCGGCGAATATAAAATCGCCACCACCGGCGACGCGCCGAAAGTTCGCATCTACGCCAACAAAGAATTGGAACAGGCCATCACTAAGCGCCTTCAGGATCGCCAGACCACCCGCCTCGAAACGACTCCCAGCTTCACCAACCCCCTGAACGGCACCACCAGTAACGTCGTCGCCGCCGCTCCGCTCCCCAGCACCTCCGTTTCGCTCAATGACCTCGGCAACCGCGTGCTCGATTCCATCCAGTTTTTCCGCGGCATCAATGGCGCCTTTCCGCTCGATCACCTGGACATTTCGCAAATCCCCGGCTCGTTTGGCCAAGGTTGGCCCGGGCTCATCTATCTTTCCACTCTCGCGTTTCTCCCCACCGATACACAGGAGCAGGCCGGAATCGCCGAATGGACCCAGCGCGCGTCCAGCAACCTCATGCCGTTTCATGAAGTCGCCCATCAATGGTGGGGCAACCAAACCATCGCCGCCGATTATCGCGACACTTGGATCCAAGAAGGCCTCGCCCACTACCTCGCCATTCTCTATTCCGACAGCAAAAAACCCAGTGAGCATCGCCTGGCCGACTGGCTCGAGCACTATCGTGCTGACCTTCTGACCAAAGAACCCGGTTCGAACGAAATCACCGAACAGGCCGGCCCGCTGATTCTCGGCACTCGCCTCGCTTCCACCAAAGCGCCGGACGCCTACGCCACCATCACCTACGGCAAAGGCACCTGGGTCATTCACATGCTCCACGAAATGATGCGTGATCCGTTGTCCTCCGATCCCGACGCGAAATTTCGCGACCTGCTGCAGTCAATTCTGAAGGACTACAAATATCTCCCGTTCTCCACCGACGATTTCAAGCACGCCGTCGAACGCCACATGACTCCCGCCATGGATCTCGAAGGCACTCATCGCATGAACTGGTTTTTCGATGAATGGGTCCGCGGCACCGGCATCCCACACTACGCCGTGAAATACGAAGTGAAACCCAAAGGCACGGAGTTTGTCGTCACCGGCGTCCTGCAACAATCAGGTGTCAGCGATATCTTCACCGCGCCAGTTCCGATCTTCGCCGCGCACGGGCCGGGCCCGGGCAAACCGGAAAAATTGGGCGTCGTCATCACCACCGGCAAAGAAACCCACTTCCATTTTGGCACTCGCACGCGCCCCTCCCGCCTGGTGATCGACCCGCAGCTAACCGTACTCTGCAGCACCAACTGATTTTTTCTTCAAAAAATCCCAACACCACCCGCGAAAATCAAAGCATCGAAGAAAATTTCGTTCCAGTGCGACACAGCGTCCATTCGCTTCAGAAAATTCGAAGGAAAAAAATTTTGGCTTTCAACTTGCGTAAGTGCTTCTCTGGTTTTATGCTATGCGCTCTCAGGTTGCCATCCAGCGAAAGTGCTGCGAATTTATTCGGCGGTAGCGGGAGCTTCAACCCGCCACCGGTATGGTGGAATCTGGAACTCGGAGTGGCAGTGGTAGGGGCGGAGAAGTCGAACATCGTATTTTGTGTTGGTCTTTTTAGCGTTGCCTTCGTCACGGTAGGGTTTTACACGGTACCTGAGGACCGCGCGTGGATTCCGACGTAAGGAAGTCTGGCTCAGCACTCTCGGCTCCGCCCATCATCGAGCCCGGGCACTCCTTTTCATCCGTCACCGATAAAATCAGCGGAATCGTCCTCGGCAAGGGCTTCCGTCCCGGCTGGCTTTTCGGCCTGGCCATCGCGCTCTCGCTTTTCATGTTGTTGAACCTCACGATTGGCCTGCTCCTGACCAAGGGTGTCGGCATCTGGGGCATCAACATCCCCATCGGCTGGGGCTTCGCTATCGTCAACTTCGTCTGGTGGATCGGTATCGGTCACGCCGGAACCCTGATCTCCGCCATTCTTCTGCTCTTGCGCCAGCAGTGGCGCACTTCCATTAACCGCTTCGCCGAAGCGATGACTCTCTTCGCCGTCGCTTGCGCCGGCATGTTCCCGCTCCTCCACATGGGCCGTCCCTGGCTCTTCTACTGGCTTACGCCGTACCCGAACGCCATGTGGCTCTGGCCCCAGTTCCGCAGCCCATTGGTTTGGGACGTTTTCGCCGTCTCCACCTACGCCACCGTCTCCTTACTCTTTTGGTTTGTTGGGCTTGTGCCTGACCTCGCCACCCTGCGCGATAAAGCTACGAACAAGATCGCCAAGGTCATTTACGGCGTCCTGTCGCTCGGTTGGCGCGGTTCCGCCGTCCATTGGTCGCGATACGAGACTGCCTCGATCCTGCTCGCCGGCCTGGCGACGCCCCTCGTCGTCTCCGTCCATACCGTCGTCAGTTTCGACTTCTCGGTCGGCCAGGTCGCCGGCTGGCACACCACCATTTTTCCGCCCTACTTCGTCGCTGGCGCTATCTACTCCGGCTTCGCCATGGTCCTTACCCTGGCCATACCTATCCGTAAGTTCTACCATCTAGAAGACTTCATCACCATGCGCCATCTGAATGTGATGGCCAAGGTCATGCTCGCCACCGGCATCATTGTGGCCTACGGTTACGCTGTTGAATTCTTCATGGGCTTCTACAGCGGCAACAAATTCGATCACTTCCTCATCATGAACCGCCTGTTCGGCCCGTATCGTTATATGTACCTGCTGCTGCTCATGTGCAACATCGTCATCCCCCAGCTCTTGTGGATCCGCAAAGTTCGCTTTAACGTCCCTCTTTTGTTCGTGATATCGCTCATCGTGAACGTCGGCATGTGGCTCGAGCGCTTCGTCATCGTCGTCATCAGCTTGCATCGCGATTTCCTGCCCTCGTCTTGGGGCATGTATTACCCAACCCGATGGGACTGGGCCACCTACACCGGCACCATCGGCTTGTTCCTGACATTGCTGTTCCTGTTTATCCGATTCCTGCCCGCGATTTCGATTTCTGAAATGCGGCAGCTGGTTGAAGAAACGTCCGGCAAGAAGTCGGCACACTAAGGAAGGCTTAAGAGTTCGATGGCGCAGCTATTTCCACCAACGTCCAATATCATCGCCCGCGTCACCATCTTTGGCGCGTTGATCGTGGTCGGCCTGTTGGGCGGCGTCCTCTACGAACTCGGCATGTCGCCGTACTACACCAACGTCAACGTTACCCGCGAGCAGCCCGTTCCCTTCAGCCACAAGCACCACGCCGGAGAACTTGGAATCGATTGCCGCTACTGTCACACCACCGTCGAGAAGTCTTCCTTCGCCGGTGTCCCGCCGACCCAGACCTGCATGACCTGCCACTCCCAGATCTGGACCAATTCCTCCATGCTTGAGCCGGTGCGTTTCAGCTATCGCACCGATAAATCCATCGCCTGGACCCGCGTCAATGCGCTCCCGCAATTCGTTTATTTCGACCACAGCATTCACGTCAATAAAGGCGTCGGCTGTACCACCTGCCATGGCCAAGTCGCGCAGATGCCCTTGATGTATCGCGCGCAAACTTTGTACATGTCGTTCTGTCTCGATTGCCATCGCCAGCCGGAAAAATACGTTCGCCCGCGTTCGGAAGTTTTCAACCCGAACTGGGTCGCGCCGCCTGATCAGCTTGAACAGGGCAAAAAACTTGTCGCTGAGTATAAAATTCAGAGCCCGCGCAATATTCAAACGTGCTCGACGTGCCATCGGTAAAATTTGAATTGACGGGACAAATAAAAGCAGCGAACTGACCAAAATGAGTTCTGACCTCAATCCGAAATTGCCGAACCCGCTGGAGCTCGATGCCGTGCGCGCCAAACTTGCGCGCGAAAACGGCAAGCGCTTTTGGCAAAGTATCGAACAACTGCACGAAACCCAGGAATATCGCGAGTTTCTCGAGAACGAATTTCCGCATGACCCGGCCAAAGACGCCGAGAAAGATCCCGACGGCATCGCCCGCCGCGACGTCCTGAAATTCGCCGCCGCCTCCGCTGCACTCGCCGGCCTCAGCGCCTGCACCAAGCTGCCCACGCAAAAAATCGTCCCGTACGTTAAGCCGCCCGAAGAAATTATTCCCGGTCGCCCGCTGTTCTACGCCACTTCGATGACTCTCGCCGGCGTCGCCTCCGGCCTGCTGGTCGAAAGCCACATGGGCCGCCCCACCAAGATCGAAGGCAATCGCGAACACCCCGGCAGCCTCGGTGGCACCGACGTTTTCGCCCAAGCCGCGACCCTCGGCCTCTACGACCCGGATCGCTCGAAAACCGTGATTCACGATGGACGCATTACCGACTGGCCCGCTTTCCAAAGTGCCATCAGCAACGCGCGCACCGGACTGCTTTCCAACGGCTCCGCCCTGCGCCTGCTTACCGAAACCGTAACGTCGCCGTCGCTCGCCGCGCAGATTCAAGCCATCCTCAAACAGTATCCCGGCTCGCAATGGCATCAGTACGAGCCCTGCGGACGCGATAACGTGCGCGAAGGTGCGCGCCTCGCCTTCGGCAAGCCGGTGAATACCGTCTACAAAATCGATCAAGCCGACATCATCGTCTCGCTCGACGCCGACTTCCTCACCTGCGGCCCCGGCCACGTTCGCTACGCGCGTGAATTTTCCTCCCGCCGCGTCGTCGACAATCCTGAATCGAAATTGAACCGCCTCTACGTGGTCGAAAGCATGACCACCAGCACCGGTGCAGTTGCCGATCACCGCAAAGCGCTGCGCTCGACGGACGTCGAAGCTTTCGCCCGCGAACTTGCCGCCGCAGTTGGCGTCGGCAGCGCCGGTTCATCCAAGAGCGGAATCGCCGCGGAGTGGACCAAAGCCGTCGGGAAAGATCTCGCCGCGCATCGCGGCACCTCACTCGTACTTGCGGGAGAAGAACAGCCGCCCGCCGTTCACGCCCTGGCCCACGCCATGAACGCCGCTCTCAGCAACGTTGGCAAAACCGTCTATTACACCGAGCCGATCGAAGCCAATCCCGTCTCCGGGATCGATTCCCTCCGCCAGCTCGTCGCCGACATGAACGCCGGCAAAGTTCAGTTGCTCTTCATTCTCGGCGGCAACCCAATTTACGACGCGCCCGCCGACCTGAAATTCGGCGACGCCCTCGGCCGCGTTCCGATGCGCGTGCATTACGGCCTCTATTTCGATGAAACCGCGGAATATTCGCAGTGGCACGTTCCGGCCGCGCATTTCCTGGAAGCCTGGGGCGACGCCCGGGCCTTCGACGGCACCGCCAGCATCATCCAGCCCTTAATTCAGCCGCTCTACGAAGGCCGCTCGTCGCACGAAGTCCTCGCCACTCTCAGCAACAACCCGAACACGAGCGCGCACGACATCGTTCGCGATTACTGGCAGTCCCAGCACACTGAAAAAGACAAATCCTACGAAGCCTACTGGGAAACTTCGCTGCACGACGGCGTGCTGGCCGGTACCGCGTTCCCTGCAATTTCCGTCACTGCCCGCGGCGACGTTCCGGCTTCGCAAAATTCCAGTGCCGGCGCCGACGATCTCGAAATCGTTTTCAAACCCGATCCTTCCGTTTTTGACGGACGCTTCGCCAATAGCGGCTGGCTGCAGGAAGTTCCCAAGCCCAACACCAAGCTCACTTGGGACAACGCCGCGATGGTCAGCCCGCAAACCGCCCAGCGCCTCGGCTTAGCCGATCGCGATTACGTAAAGCTCCAGCTCGGCGGCCGCGAAGTCAAAGCCGGAATCATGCTGGTTCCCGGCCACGCCAATAACTCTATAACTCTGCATCTCGGCTACGGACGCTACAAAGCGGGCCAAATCGGTAGCGGCCCCGGTTTCAACGCCAACTTGATTCGCACCAGCGGCGCTCCGTGGATCGCGAGTGGCCTGCGCATCGAAAAAACTGGCGACAAATATTATTTCGCGGTCACGCAACACCAATACGCCATCGATCGCGAAGGCCATCAAACTTCAGAGGAAGGCGACCAGGCCGCCCATCGCGAATTGCTGCGCGTAGCGACTCTCGACGAGTACCGCAAAGATCCCGATTTCGCCATCGACCCCGAAGAAAAAAAGACCAAGGGCCTGTCGCTGTATCCCGGCTTTAAATACGACGGCTACGCCTGGGGCATGGCTATCGACCTGAACAAATGCGTCGGCTGCAACGCCTGCGTCGTCGCCTGCCAGTCCGAAAACAACATCCCGGTGGTCGGCAAAGAACAAGTGATGAAGGGCCGCGCCATGCAGTGGATTCGCGTAGACACCTACTTCCGCGGCGATCTCGACGCGCCCGAAACTTACTACGAACCGGTTCTCTGCATGCACTGCGAAAATGCGCCGTGCGAAGTCGTCTGCCCGGTCGGCGCCACCGTTCACAGCCCCGAAGGCTTGAACGAAATGGTTTACAACCGCTGCGTCGGCACTCGCTATTGCTCCAACAACTGCCCCTACAAAGTCCGCCGCTTCAATTTCTTTTTGTACTCCGACTACACCACGCCCAGCCTCTACGGCATGCGCAACCCGAACGTCACCGTGCGCAGCCGCGGCGTCATGGAAAAATGCACCTACTGCGTGCAGCGCATCAACGCCGCGAAAATCTTGTCCGAAGAGCAAGACCGCCAGGTGAAAGACGGCGAAATCGTCACCGCCTGCCAGGGTGCCTGCCCGGCCAACGCCATCGAATTCGGCAACATCAACGACAAGAACAGCCGCGTCGCCAAGCTCAAAGCCAATTCGCGCAACTACAGTTTGCTGGATGATTTGAACACCCGCCCGCGCACCACCTATCTCGCGCGCGTGCTGAATCCAAATCCGGAGATTCGCGGCTAGTCATGAAGCTCAAGCCCATTTACGGATTGCTCGCTGAATTCGAGACGCCGCAACAGCTTCTCGAAGCGGCCCAGCGCACCTACGACGCCGGTTTCCGCAAAATCGACGCCTACTCGCCGCTGCCCATCCACGGCCTCGATGAAGCCGTCGGCTTCCACGGCACCATTCTTCCGGCCATCGTTTTCACCGGAGGCTTGCTCGGCGGCCTCACCGGATTCGGCATGCAGTGGTACGCCAACGTCATCAGCTACCCGCTGAACGTTGGCGGCAAGCCCTACAACAGCTGGCCCCATTTCATCCCGATCACTTTTGAACTCACCGTCTTGGGCGCCGCGCTCTGCGCCGTGTTCGGCATGTTCGCGCTGAACGGATTGCCCCGGCCCTATCATCCGGTGTTCAACGTGCCCCGTTTCGCGCTGGCTTCCGACGACCGCTTCTTCCTGGTGGTCAAAGCCAAAGACAAGAATTTCGATTTGGATAAAACGAAAACGTTTCTCGATACCCTGAGGCCGTTTGGAGTTTACGAAGTTGAAGAATAGTTTGCCGTCGCCAAACTCAAACCCGAACGCCCGCCGCGCCAAGCGCGCGCGCGCGTTCCTTTGCGTCGCTGCGCTGTCTATCTTCGCCGGCGGCTGCCGTCAGGACATGCACATCCAGCCAAAATATCTGCCGTATCAGGAAACGTCGTTCTTCGCCGATGGACGCGACGAACGCCCGGTCGTCCCCGGCACCGTAGCCCGCGGCCACTTGCGTCTCGACGATTTGCTCTACACCGGCAAGGAAGACGGCGAAGTCGCCGACAAGTTTCCGTTCCCCATGACTCGCGCCGATATCGAGCGCGGCCGCCAGCGCTACAACATTTACTGCACTCCGTGCCACGCCTACACCGGCAGCGGCAACGGCATGATCGTTCAGCGCGGCTTCCCGCCTCCACCTTCGTTCCACATCGATCGTCTGCGCCAGGCGCCCGCCGGCCATTTCTTCCAGGTCATGACCGATGGCTACGGTTCCATGTACAGCTACGCGGCGCGCATCGAGCCCGAAGATCGCTGGAGAATCGCCGCTTACATTCGCGTTCTGCAACTCAGCCAGCACGCCACCATTGATGACGTCCCGGAAGCCGAGCGTCAAAAGCTAAACGCAGCAGGTGGATCGCGATGAACTTCACCCTCCAATCGCATCCTGCGCGCCTATCTGGTGGGCTACATCTACTGGTTCATCATTCCCATGGGATGCACCGCGATCTTGATGTTGCATCACTTGGTCAGCGGCCCCTGGGGCTTTCCCATCCGCCGCATGCTCGAAGCCGGTTCCCGCATGTTCGGCCTGATGGCCGTCCTTTTCGTTCCGATCGTCTACGGAATGTGGACCAAGGTTCTGTACCCCTGGACCTTCGACGAACATCGCGCCGAAATGCTGGCTAATCCGAATTACGCATTCAAAATGCGCTGGCTCACCCAGCAGGGCTTCACCGTCCGCGCCATCATTTATTTCGTCATCTTGCTCGGCTTGGCTTTCCTGCTCAATTCCTGGTCGCGCCAGCAGGACGCCGCCACCGATTCTGCCACCGAACTCGCCATGAAGCATCGCTTCGAAGCTCTCAGCGGGCCCGGCATCATCATCTGGGCCGTGGTGCTGACCTTCGCCATGATCGATTGGGTCATGTCTCTCGAGCCTGAATGGTTCTCCACCATCTACGGCATGATTTTCATGGTCGTTGGTCTGCTCACCTCGATGTCCTTCGTCATCGTGCTGCTGCGCAGCCGCGCCAGTCAGGCGCCCTACAACGACAGCGTCACTCCGCAGCAATACAACGATCTCGGCAACTTGATGCTGGCCTTCACCATGCTCTGGGCCTACTTGAACTTCTCTCAGTTCCTGATCATCTGGGCCGGCGACATCAAGGACGAAATTCCCTGGTACATGTCCCGCTCGCTCGCGCCGTGGTCTCAGGTCGCCTTAATCTTGATCGTGCTGCATTTCGCGCTGCCTTTCTTGCTGCTCTTGCAGCGCAACGTCAAGCGCCGCGTCGAACGCCTCGCCCGCGTGGCCGGCATGATGCTGGTGCTCAGCATGGTCGATGTGTACTGGCTCATTCAACCGGCCTTCCCCGAGGATCAAAATAAAATTCTCATCGGTCCCCTGCTGCTGGACCTGGTCTTTATCGTGCTGATTGGCGCAATCTGGCTCGCCGTTTATATGTGGCAGTTGAAACGCATGCCGCTGCTGCCGCTGCACGACCCGCGATTTGAAGGAGTGCTCCATCATGAGCATGGAGACTAATAAGGTGGGGCACGGCGCGCCCCACGACAACGGCAACGACGGTTACGAGAAGACTGACGCAGACGTCAGTGGCGTCGTAAAGTCCGGCGTCTATCTCGCCATCATCTTGATCGTGGTCTTTGTCGCCATGCGCTTCACCTTTAATCAGATGAGCGAAATGATTCCCGAAGGGGAAGCCGCTTCGCCGCTTGAAAGTGCCCGGCAGATGCCGCCCGCGCCGCGCCTGCAAGTCGAGCCGCAGTCCGAACTGAGCGATTACTGCAACGGCCAGATGAAAAGCCTTGAAGGCTACAGCTGGCGTGATTCGAAAGCCGGCATCGTGCAAATTCCCGTCGATCGCGCCATCGACCTGATGGTCGAGCATCCGCTCCCGGCCCGCGCCGCCGGCGAAGTGCCCGGCGGTGTCGACGCAAAAGTTCCGGTAACTCCCGCGGCCGCCGATGTCAGCGGCCAGTGCGGTTACACCTTCGCACGCGACGAAGCGCTGAAGAAAGCCCAGGAAGAGGGCGGAGAAGAAACCGGGAAGTAACCGCGAGCCAGATCGATCGCGACGGAAAGAATTTTTGAATTTGGTTTTTCATCGGTAAGAGTGAGGCTGCAAGCACGTGTTACGCTTCGGAAAATTCGGCGTAGTCCGCATCGCGCTCAGCGCGGCGGTCTTGGCGTCTATTGCCGCTTGTGCCGCGCAACCCGCGCGCGCCCAGCTCTCCGACCCCATGCAAAGCGTCGGCGTGCGCCCCGACCTGCTCAAAGACGTCGGCATCGACCAGAAGCTGAATCAGCAGGTTCCACTAAACCTCACCTTCAAAGACGAGAACGGAAACCCCGTGCAGCTCGGCCAATACTTCGGTCAGAAGCCGGTCATCCTTTCGCTCGTTTATTTCAATTGCCCGATGCTCTGCACCCAGGTTCTCAACGGCCAGGAAGCCAGCATGAAAGGCCTGCCCATGGACGCCGGCAATCAATTTGAAGCCGTCACCGTTAGCATCGATCCCAGCGACAAGCCGGTCATGGCCTCGGTAAAAAAACAAATGTACGTCGGCATGTACGGCCGTCCCAACGCCGCCCAGGGCTGGCATTTCCTCACCGGCGATGCGCCGCAAATCAAAGCCCTCGCTGATTCCGTCGGCTTCCGTTACGCCTACGATGCGGATTCCAAACAGTTCGCCCACGCCAGCGCCATCATGGTGCTCACGCCTCAGGGCAAAATTTCAAAGTATTTCTACGGCATCGAATATTCGCCGCGCGACCTGCGCCTGGGCCTGGTCGAAGCCTCGGCCGAAAAAATCGGCACGCCGGTCGATTCCGTTTTGCTTTTTTGTTATCACTACGATCCTTCAACCGGCAAATACGGTTTGATCATCAACCGGTTGATTCAGGCTGGCGGCCTAATCACCGTCCTGGCCATCGGCATCACCATGCTGGTTCTTTTCCGGCGCGAGCGGTATGAGCTGCCGGCGCATAAAGCGTAACGCGAACGCGGCGGAACGATCGCCGGCGCGCTGAGGTTTTTTGAATTGCATATGACTGGTCTCGCTCAATTCGGGCTGGATTCTCTCGCCGGTATCGCCGGGCTGATCCCGCTGCATCCGCCGACCGCTTCGACCATCGCCGAAAACGTCGACTTGCTCTATTACTTCCTCACCGTTTTGACCCTGTTCTTCACCGCCCTGATCTTCGGCACCATTTTCTTTTTCATGGTCAAGTTCCACCGCCAGTCGCCGGACGAAATTCCTCCCGACACGCGCACTCACCTGATCTTGGAATTAACTTGGACCATCATTCCGACCCTGATCACCGTGGTGATCTTCGTCTGGGCCTCGTTTCTCTACGTGCAGAATTCGCGTCCGCCGGCTTCCTCCACCGAAATCTTCGTCGTCGGCAAGCAGTGGATGTGGCACGTCCAGCATCCCGAAGGCGTCCGCGAAATCAATGAGATGCACGTCCCGGTCGGTGTGCCCATTAAGCTGGATATGATCTCGGAGGACGTCATTCACGACTTTTACATCCCGGCTTTCCGCGTCAAGAAGGACGTGGATCCCGGCCGCTACTCGTCGCTCTGGTTCCAGGCTACCGAAGAGGGCACCTATCATTTGTTCTGCGCCCAATACTGCGGCACCGACCATTCCAAAATGATCGGCTGGGTTTATGTCATGTCGCCCACCGATTACGTCACTTGGCTCGCCGGCGGCACCAAAAACGAATCTATGGCCCAGATGGGCGGCCGCCTTTTCTCCCAGCTCGGCTGCCAATCCTGCCATTCGAGCGATAATTCAGGTCGCGGCCCGTCGCTCGCCGGAATCTATGGCACCACCGAAAAACTTCGCGATGGCAGTTCCAAAACGGTGGACGATGTCTTGATCCGCCAGGCCATCGTCAATCCCAATTCGATTGCGCTGCCCAATTATCCGCCGATCATGCCCACCTTCCAGGGGCAGGTCAACGAGGAGCAGGTGCTGCAATTGATCGCTTATATTAAATCGCTGGGTCCGGAAGAAAGGAACGTAACCAGCAAATGAGCTCCACACTGATCGCCGAGATGCCCGGCCACGAGCGTCCGGCCGAAGAACGCTTGAATTACCTCAACGTGGATCACAGCGTGAAGTCCTGGCTGTTGACCGTTGACCACAAGCGCATCGCCATCCTCTATCTCATCTCCATCACTCTGATGTTTTTCGTTGGCGGCTTTTTCGCCGTCTTGATGCGCCTGAACCTCATCGAACCCCAGGGCTTGGTAGCGCCGGAAACCTACAACAAGCTCTTCACCATGCACGGCGTCATCATGGTCTTTTTCTTCCTGGTGCCTTCCATCCCGGCCACCTTGGGCAATTTCCTCGTGCCGCTGATGATCGGCGCGCGCGACTTGGCTTTCCCGCGCATCAACCTGATGAGCTGGTACATTTACATCATCGGCGCGGCCTTCACTCTCTACGCCGTAATTTCCGGCGGCGTCGACACCGGCTGGACTTTTTACACGCCCTACAGCAGCACTTTCTCGCACTCGCAAGTAATTCCCACTGCCCTCGGCGTTTTCATCACCGGTTTCTCGTCCATCCTCACCGGACTGAACTTCATCGTCACCGTGCACAAGATGCGCGCTCCGGGACTCGACCTGGTTCCGTCTCCCGCTCTTCATCTGGGCCATCTACGCCACCAGCGTGATCTTCATCCTCGGCACCCCGGTCATCGCCATCACCTTGTTCCTGCTCGGCCTCGAACGCCTGCTGCACATCGGCATCTTCGATCCGGCCATCGGCGGCGACCCGATCTTGTTCCAGCACATGTTCTGGTTCTATTCGCACCCCGCCGTATACATCATGATTCTTCCCGGCATGGGCGTGATGAGCGAACTCATCACCGCCTTCTCCCGCAAACGCATCTTCGGCTATACCTTCGTCGCGTTTTCCAGCTTCGCCATTGCGATCATCAGCTTCCTGGTCTGGGGCCATCACATGTTCGTCACCGGCCAATCCGTTTACGCCGGTTTGATTTTCTCGGTCCTCAGTTTCCTGGTCGCGATTCCTTCGGCCATCAAAGTCTTCAACTGGACCGCGACTCTCTACAAAGGTTCCATCTCCTACGAAGCCCCCATGCTCTACGCCCTCGGCTTCATCGGCTTGTTCACCATGGGCGGCCTTACTGGCTTGTTCCTGGCCTCCCTCGCCACCGACGTCCATCTCAACGGCACCTACTTCATCGTCGCCCACTTCCACTACATCATGGTCGGCGGCGCGGTCATGGCCTACCTCGGCGGCCTGCATTTCTGGTGGCCGAAAATTACCGGCCGTTTGTA
>CAWIEL010000064.1:0-4174 GCA_963835025.1 uncultured Acidobacteriota bacterium | reverse complement strand
CACTGATTTTTGTGAGGCGTGTTGCATCGGCTTATGAGCTACACTCACGGCTGGTGGGACGATACGAGGAGCAGATCGTATACGAAAAGCAGCTAAAGGCGCTACCTGGAGATTCCCAACATGCAAAGAAGTAGCACTGCTAATCGCACACTATAAGGATAGGAAGTTACGGGAAAAGCTCCCTGAGACTTTCAGTAAATTATGCGAAAGACCAGATATCAAATTATATCTGCGCAACGCGGGAGCCCACAGCCAAGAGCACCAGACAGCTTGGCTACAGCAAGCTTATGATCTGGACGGCACATTTAACCGGTTGGTCAAAAACTTCATCAACGATAAAAAAAACAACATTCAGCAAGATCTAAAGCAGGCTGCGTTGATTGATATGGAAGGCTGTAGGCAGACTTTTTCCGACCAGATTGCTAATGAAGAAGAAATACAGGAGGGAGAAGTTGATGAAACAGAAGAACAGGAGAGTGGTTATTTCTTTTCCGGTTATTTTAAAAAGGGGAAACCGGGGTATCTATATACAAAGCAAAAATATCCAGGGAAAATTGGTTTGATATAGAATTGCTCGAATTCAACAAACGTCTTCCTTTTTGAATGTTTGATATCGATGCTTTCAAACATCAGGCAGAAAAAGGAATCGGAAGGTGTTCGTAAAAGAAGGCATCAAGTGTTCCAGCAAAATGAAAATGAGGTTCATTTTTTTTTAGCAGAACTGGCAAGGTTAATGTTGCCATCAGTAGTAAACGCAGTACTAAACCAACTACATTTCTAACTCGTCTATTGACTGGCCCATGTCATGAACAAATGCTACAATGGATTCTAAAAAGGGCCGATCAACCAGTTGCAACAATATTAGGAGATCTAAAGCTGCTATCCACCAGCGCCACGCGCTTGCCGGATTTCGCCGCTTGAATGGCCGCACGCTGCCCGGCCGGCCCGGAGCCGATGACCACCAAGTCAAAAGTTTGCATAAACAATCCTACCGCTGAAATGTTTCATCATTAAAACTTGACTGGTTGATACTTGACAATGTCTAAAATTAGATTTAATCTAAACATGTGGATCAGCGTATAGACCTTGATCGGCACTTTCAACGCGTTGGATTACGCGGCACTCCACAGCGCCGAGACGTGTTGGAGTATTTAGTGCGCAAACCTGTCCACTCCACCGCCGATGAAATCTTCGAAGCCTTGACCCGCCGCGATCCGCGTGTTTCCCGCGCCACGGTATACAACGTCTTGCGCGATTTGTCCCGTACCGGCCTGGTCCGCCAGGCGCCCGGAGAAGGCAAGGCCGCGCGCTTCGACGCCAACCTCCACCGCCATCATCATTTTGTTTGCGATCAATGCGGCGGCGTCGAAGACATCGAGTGGTTCGATATCCCCGTTTCTTCGTGGAAAGCCGCCGCCCAAGGCCGGCGCGTCCGCGAGCCCGAAGTTGTTTTGCATGGCACGTGCGCGCGTTGCGCGTCATAATTCAAGTCTGGAGAAAAAAATATGGCACAACTCAATGGAACCAAAACCCATCAGAATCTGAAGGACGCCTTCGCCGGCGAGTCGCAGGCGAACCGCCGCTATTTGTACTTCGCGAAGCAAGCTGACGTCGAAGGTTACCCTGACGTAGCCGGACTCTTCCGCGACACCGCGGATGGTGAAACCGGCCACGCCCACGGCCATCTCGACTACTTGAAGAAAGTAGGCGACCCGGCCACCGGCCTCCCCATCGGCGGCACCGACATGAACCTGAAAGCCGCCATCGCCGGCGAGACCCATGAATACACCGACATGTATCCCGGCATGGCCAAATCCGCGCGCGATGAAGGCTTCCCTGAAATCGCCGACTGGTTTGAGACCTTGGCCAAGGCCGAGAAATCCCACGCCGGCCGCTTCGCGCAAGGCCTGAAGTCGATCGAGTAGTTTCCACTTCTCACGGCGAGGAGGACCGTAGCATCCGCCTCGCCATTCCCAATAAAATCTCATGGACGTCATCAAAGGCGAGCCCACGCCCGGGCTCACTTACAACCCGAACGATCCCGTTTACTGGGATAAGACCGCCCTCAAAGGTGAGATCGATCGCGTCTATGAAATCTGCAACGGCTGCCGCCTGTGTTTCAACTTATGCCCGACGTTCCCGGAATTATTTGACTTCACCGATAATCACGACGGCGACGTGCGCGCCCTCACACAGCCCGAGCATGACCGCGTCATCGACACCTGCTATCAATGCAAACTCTGTTACGTAAAGTGCCCCTACACGCCCGATGACGGCCACCCGTTCCAGCTAGATTTCCCGCGCCTGCTGCTGCGCGCCAACGCCGTGCGCAAAAAAGAACACGGCATCGGACTGCGCGCCAGACTGCTGTCGCATCCCGAAGAGCTAGGCGCCATCGGCAGCCTGACGCCGGGCTTGGCCAATTGGGCCAACCGCCAGCCTCTGCTGCGCGTGCTCGCCGAGGCCACCATCGGCATCCATCGCGACAAAATTCTCCCCGAATTCCAGGCGCAGACTTTTTCCTCCTGGATGAAGCAGCAGCCCGCCCCCGAAGGCGACACTTCGCAGGCGGTTCTGTTCACCACCTGCTTCGTCGACTATTACAATCCGCAAGTAGCCAAAGACGCCGTGAAAGTGTACGCCAAAAGCGGCATCGCCCTGACCTGTCCCAAACAAAATTGCTGTGGAATGCCGGCGCTCGAATCTGGCGACGTCGAACTCGCGAAAAAGCTGGCCGCCTCCAACGTCGCATCGCTTCTCCCGTCAGTCGAGCAAGGAAAAAAGATCGTCGCCATCAATCCGACGTGCTCTTACACTCTCCGCAAAGAGTACGGTGAGTTAGTCGGCACCGCAGCGGCGGCGCGTGTAGCCGCCGCCACCATGGATCTTTCTGAGTTCCTCTTCGAACGCAAGAAAGAAGGCAAGTTCAACCGCGAGTTCCAGTCGACCCCGGGCAAAGTCGGCTATCACCTGCCATGCCATTTGAAGGCCCAAAACATCGGCTACCGCTCGCGCGACATGATGAAGCTGATCCCCGGCGCGCAAATCCAGATGGTCGAACAGTGCAGCGCCCACGACGGCACCTTCGCCATGAAGAAGGAATTCTTCCCGCTCTCCATGCTCGCCGGCAAAAAAGCCTTTGACGAAATGCAGGACACCGCCGCCAACGTTCTCGCGTCCGATTGCCCGATGGCCGCGATTCAATTCGAGCAAGCGCTCGGCACTCGTCCCATTCATCCCATTCAGGTTCTGGCCCGCGCCTACGATCCTGATGGCTTCCCCGAGAAAGTTCCAAATGCAACCAGTTGATATTTCCGAAATCAAAAACATCGCGGACTACGAAATCGAGCGCGAAACCCTGCGCCCGCGTGTGCTCGCGCTCAAAGAACGCCGCCGGATTCGTCTCGGCGATCACCTCACGTTCCTCTTCGAGAACCGCGAAACCGTGCGCTACCAAATCCAGGAAATGATGCGCATCGAACGCATCGTGCGCCCCCACGACATCGCCCACGAAGTCGCCACCTACAACGAATTAATCCCCGAGCAAGGCGGCCTCTGCGCCAGCCTGCTGATCGAATACGAAACCCCCGCCGAGCGCGACGTAAAACTGCGTGAACTCCTCGGCCTGGAACGCCATCTGTGGATTGAAGTCTCCGGAGCCGGCCGCACGCCGGCGATCTTCGATGAACGCCAAATCGCCACCGACCGCATCAGCTCCGTGCAATATCTAAAATTCCGCCTGACCGAAGCCCAGCAGAAAAACTGGATGCAAGGCGCGGCGCTCGTCAGTGACCATCCGCATTATCTGGCCCAGCGCCCCTTCACCGCAGCCGAACTCGCGGAGCTTGAAACCGATTTCCGTTAGTGCGTCATCGCATAGATAATGTGATTCACGCCGATACGAATGCCTAGTGCGGAATAGCGCTCCGGATACTGTGGATCGTCCGCCCACTCCCAGGAATCACCGGTGTCGACATTCAACCAAATCGCCACCGCCAACCGTCCCCGCTCGTCGTAAATCCCGCGCCAATGCGGCTCATAGCCGTCGTATAAATACGGGCGGCCGCCCAAAGACCACTGGCCCGGAATCGGCCCCCGGTTGTCGAGATCGAACACCGTGTGAAACACCGGATCGCTGTTCACAATCTCACCCACCTCGCGCCCCGGCAATTTC
>CAWIEL010000063.1:0-38261 GCA_963835025.1 uncultured Acidobacteriota bacterium | reverse complement strand
TCTCCGTGCCCTCGTGCCTTTTCTCTGTGTCCTCTGTGTTAACTCTTTCGTTGCTCAGCCCCACCGCCAAAACGCCCCGCTTCTCCTAGCCTTCTCGTCCACCACCCAAACCGCCTTTGGCCGTCATCCAGAGGAGCGTCTTTCGCGACGAGGGATCTCCTTTTTTGCCCAGCCCCCACTCGCCAAGAACTTTTGGATGCGGTGGCTCTGCCACCGCTTTTCCCAAGCCGACCGCACCACAAAGCGACCGTGCGTGGAGCGCCACCGGATCAAAACCCCACCCTTCGCAAAACCGGCGAAGGATGGGCCACCCGGAAATTCAAAATCAAACTCAACCGCAGCGTCTCCGCTCCGCGTCTTGACTTGCCCCGTCCGCGCGGCATAGCATTGCGCCGCCCAGTCCATGATCGGAAAAACTCTTTCCCACTACGTCATCCTCGAAAAATTGGGTGGTGGCGGCATGGGCGTGGTTTACAAAGCCGAAGACACCAAGTTCGGCCGCGCCGTCGCGCTGAAATTTCTCCCCGAAGGCTACTCCAAAGATCCCGCCGCGCTCGAACGTTTCCAGCGCGAAGCTCGCGCCGCCTCGGCGCTGAACCATCCCAACATTTGCACCATCTACGAAATTGACATGGCCAATGACAACGGCGAAACCGTGCCGTTCATCGCCATGGAATTGCTCGAAGGCCAGACCCTGAAACATCGCATCGGCGAACAGCCGCTGAAATTCGATCTGGTCCTCGACCTCGGCATTCAAATCGCCGACGCGCTCGACGCCGCCCACACCAAAGGCATCATTCATCGCGACATCAAGCCCGCCAATATTTTCGTCACCAAACGCGGCCAGGCCAAGGTTCTCGATTTCGGCCTCGCCAAACTCGCGACGCCCACGCACGCCGGCGCCGACGTCACTTCCGCCTCGATGCGCACACTCGCCGCCGACCCGCTGCTCACCAGTCCCGGCACCGCCGTCGGCACCGTCGCCTACATGTCTCCGGTACAAGTTCGCGGCGAAGAACTCGACGCGCGCAGCGATCTCTTCAGTTTCGGCACGGTGCTCTACGAAATGGCCACCGCCAAGCAGGCCTTCACCGGAAACACTTCCGGCGTCATCACCGAAGCGATTCTAAATCGCGCTCCGGTTCCGCCCAGCCGGATCAATCCGGAAATTCCTGAAGACTTCGAAAAAATTCTGGCCAAGTCGCTGGAAAAAGACCGCGAGATGCGCTGCCAGACCGCCGCCGAAATGCGCGCGGATTTAAAACGCGCCAAACGCGAATCCGATTCCAGCCGCAGCGGCCACGGCTCTGGATTTTCGAAGCAAGTCGCCGCCGGCGCGCAAGCAACAGCAGCCGCCTCCGCGAGCTCCGCCGCAGCGCAGGCCGCGTCTGGCGCCACCGCGGAAATCCCGCGCAGCCGAGGCTGGACCATCGCCGGTATCGCCGCCGCGATCGCGCTGGCAGCCGGCCTGGTCGGCGGACTATTTTTTGCCCATCATCAGCATCCCGCCACCCAGCCGCTGTACCACCAAATTTCTTTCCGCCGCGGCACGATCTACGGCGGCCGCTTCGGTCCCGACGGCCAGACCATTTATTACAGCGGCGCGTTCGAAGGCGCGCCCGTGGACATTTACTCCGCGCGCGTCGGCAGCCCCGAATCGGCCACGCTGAATGTTCCGGGCGCGGCCCTGCTCGCGGTTTCCTCTTTGGGTGAAATGGCCGTGCTGCTGCGCAGCCGCTCCGGCGCATTCCAGCAATTCGGCACGCTCGCGCGCATGCCCATCAGCGGCGGAGCGCCCCGCGAAATGCTGGATCGCGCGAATTGGGCCGACTGGTCCAAAGATGGTTCAACACTGGCCATTGCCCGATTGGAAAATGGCGTAAGCCAGCTGGAATATCCGATCGGCAAGGTTTTGTACAAAACTTCCGGCTGGATTGGCGACGTGCGCATTTCGCCGAAGGGCGATCGCATCGCGTTTCTCGAGCATCCCGTCCCGCGCGATGATGGCGGATTTGTCGCGACGGTCGATCTGAACGGCAATCACAAAATACTCACCGAGACCTGGATCAGCACCGACGGCCTCGCTTGGTCGCCGGACGGCGAAGAAATTTGGTTCACCGCTACGCCCGAAGGTCTGGGTCGCGCCATCCGCGCCGTCGACCTCAATGGCCGTCAGCGCATGCTGACCCGCGTGCCCGGCGCGCTCACTCTAATGGACACCACGCACGATGGGCGCGCGCTGGTGCAACGCGCCGTCGGCCGCCAGGAAATCAAAGCGTTCATCAACGGCGACACCCACGCCCGGGAACTCTCCTGGTTCGATTATTCGCTCGCTTCGTGGATTTCCGATGACGGCAAGCAACTTCTTTTTGCCGAAGTCGGCGAAGCCGGTGGCGCCAGCTACGGAATCTACATTCGCGGCACCGACGGGTCTCCGGCCGTGCGCTTGGGCGAGGGCAGCGCGCAGGCCATTTCGCCGGATGGCAAATGGGTCGTGGCTCTGACCCACGTCGAGCCCCAACAAATTTTCCTGCTGCCCACCAAGGCCGGAGAAACGCGGACCATCAGCAGCGACAAAATCAATCACATCGGCGCCATATTTTCGTTGGACGGAAAAAAGATCATCTTCGCCGGCAGTGAGCCGGGCGCCCACGGCCCGCGCATCTACGTGCAGGATCTCGACCACGGCACGCCGAAACCGATCAGCGGCGAAGGCGCCGGCGATGTATTTCTGATTTCCACTCGCGACGGAAAATACGTTTCCGGCTTGGCGCCGGATGGAACCCACGCGCTGTACCCGATCGATGGTGGCGATCCGCGCCCGATTCCCGGCATGCAGCCGGGGGAAGTGATCGACGCCTTCTCCGACGATCACAAAACGTTCTTCGTCCACAATTTTGCCGGCCTGCCGGCCACCGTCTACCGCATCGATCTCACCACCGGCCAACGTACCGTTTGGAAAGTATTGGTCCCCGCCGATGCCGCCGGAGTCGATTCGATCGGCGGCGTGTCCATCACCCCCGACGAAAAATCCTACGTCTACACCTACACCCGCCAACTCTCCGACCTCTACGAAGTCGAAGGCCTCAAATAGCGCAAAGTTCTTCGAAGCATCGCTTGCAGACTTCAAGCCGCGAAGCGCGCCCCCCGCGCCGAAAACGATCGCAAAGCCCCCGAGACGCAACCGCCGCCCAGCCCACTATAGAGTGCGGCGGATCTGCCGCCACTTTTCCGCAGCCACCCGCGCCCCTCGCGTTCTCCAGCGCGAAGCGCGCAGCACCGCCGCCATTTCCACCGCACGAAAGGCCGCCGTCATTCTGAGGAGCGTTTTTTGCGACAAAGAATCTCATCCATGCTCCCGCGCCCAGTTCACCACGACGAAGTCGCGCTCGACGTGATGGGTCGCTCAACGCAATACTGGATGAGATTCCTCGCTGCGCTCAGAATGACGGGCAACTACGGGTGAGCGTTCAACCTCAAACGCCGTAGGCAACCTCTCTCGCATCGCTCCTCTTCACCTAGCCGTTCACGTCAGCACTCAACCGCCCTTGGCCGTCATCCAGAGGAGCGCCTTCCGCGACGAAGGATCTCCTTCTTGCCCAGCCCCCAACCGCCAAGAACTCTTGGAGTGCGGTGGCTCTGCCACCGCTTTTCCCAAGCCACCGCACCACAACGCGACCCTGCGTGGAGCGCCACGGCGGCGCGGGCTTCGCCACGCCGCACCCTAAATTATTTTGTATCTTCCTCCCTCACTCAAACATCTAGGTCTGATCGGCAGCACAATTCCAACCGCAGGATCAGGAGACCAACGTGAAATTCAAAATTTTGGCAATACTGGCTGGAGTACTCGCGATTTCGGCTGCTGGTATAGCTTTTGCCCGTCCCCAAACCTCGCTGCAGCTACCCGCAAACGACGTAATCGTCACCACGCCCGTCCACCACGCCTACACGCCTTACGAAAAACTCATCTACAAAAACGTTTCGCAATTCCACAAAAACTTCAACGCGCGCGAATTCGAAAAAAATGGCGACCTGGTCGCCGACAATCTCGTCGTCAATTCCAACGGCACCATACTCCACGGCCGCGAGGAGTTCGTCAGCCGCATCGCTAGGTTCGTCGGCCCGTTTCCCGACGTGAAACTCGACGACCAGATCATCATCGTCGACGGCAATAGCGCCGCGATTCGTTTCGTCATCACCGGCACCCAGAAAGGCGACCTGAAAACTCCGGAAGGCGTCATCCCCGCGACCAACAAACCGATTCACGTCGATGGCATCGAGTTT
Organism: uncultured Acidobacteriota bacterium; assembly: GCA_963835025.1. Taxonomy (GTDB): domain Bacteria; phylum Acidobacteriota; class Terriglobia; order Acidiferrales; family UBA7541; genus Palsa-295. The sequence continues at coordinate 33,977 of CAWIEL010000063.1, read as the reverse complement.
TTTACTTTCAACAAGGAAGGCAAACTCACTGACCTGGTCACCGTCGAAAATCTGGGTCAGCTGGTTCAACAACTAAAATCCCCGAACTGATTACAAGCGCGCGCGAGACATCCGCCGTCATTCTGAGGAGCGCGTTTTGCGACGAAGAATCTCATCCGTGTTCCCGCGCCCAGTCCACCACGACGAAGCCGCGCTCGACGTGATGCGCCGCTCAACTCTCCACTGGATGAGATTCTTCGCTTCGCTCAGAATGACGGGCCACTACGGGTGCTCGTTCAATCTCGAGCCCCGGAGATGCGACACGCCGCTGCAACCGCTCTCGCATCGCTCCTCTTCTCCTAGCCGTTTCATCCAAACACCCAAACCGCGTTTGGCCGTCATCCAGAGGTGCGCCTTCCGCGACGAAGGATCTCCTTCTTGCCCAGCCCACACCGCGAAGCCCCTCCGCCGTTCTCGCGCGGCCCCTTAAACCCCAAACTGCCGAAAATGATGATCCATGTGCAACCATCCCCACCGCATCCACTGCGCATCCGTCATCACTCCAAAAAACGGATGCGGCCTCCAAGCCGTCCCGCCCCCCGAAATCCGCTCGACCAATTCCTGCAGGGCCGCAACATCCGCAGGGAACCGCGTCTCCTCCGGCGCCGCCTTCAAAACCTGATCCACCTCCGGCATCGTCGGCACGCCCTGCGGCCACGGCCGTGGAAAATCGAGCGCCAACCACCGCATCAACCCGCGCGGCAACGGAACCTTCGCCAATACCACCTCGCCCTCACCCATCACGCTCAAAAACGACTCACGCAAATGCCGGATCATCTGATGCGGAGTCATTCGCCCCCACTGCCGCGGGCTATCCGGCCGCACCTTTCTTAACCGCCCCAGAATTTCGCTGCGATTCGCTGCATCCCCCAGAGTTTTCTTCATTGTTCGCACCGTTCTCAAATCGCGCGCATCGAATGAGCAGTCGCGCGTCGTATCCGATTTTAGCATCGTGCGGAAAAATTCGTCCGGACCCGTCGAGGCCTTGAACAGAGGCCTTGAACGGCTATCGAACGCGCGGCCGAAGCGTCGCTTCCACGCGCAGAGTTCGTCATAAATTGAGGTGACCCCATGACTCATCTGGATCAATTCCTGCAACGCAACAAAAATTTCGCCGCGCAGCAATCCGCCGCCGGCACGCTCGCAGTGTCGCTGCCCGACGCCATGCCCAACGTCCGCGGCATCATCATCGGCTGCGCCGATATGCGCGTCGATCCCGCCCACGTGCTGGGCCTTCAGCTCGGCGAAGCGGTCGTGCTGCGCAATATCGGTGGCCGTTTCACTCCCGGCCTGCTCGAAGAACTCGCGCTGCTCGGCCGCATCGGTGAAGTCGCCGGAAAAGTTCCGGAGGCGGCGGAGAATTTCATCTGATCGTCCTGCAGCACACCGATTGCGGCATCACCCGCCTGGCCGGCGATCCCGCCAAGCTCGCCCACTATTTTCAAATCCCGGAAAGCGAAGTCGCCGCCAAATCCGTAAAAGACCCGCGCGCGGCCGTAGCCATGGATGTTGCCGCCCTCCGCGCCATCCCCGCGCTTCCCGCGCCATGGCTCCTCTCCGGCCTGGTCTACGACGTCGCCACCGGAATCGTCGAAGTCGTCGTCCCGCCCGCCCCAATCCGCAGCGCGTAGAAAAGTATCCGGCGCTGCCGCAGGCGCAGGCGCGAAGCCCGCACCAAGACCCATCGCGAAGCGTCCTGGTCTTGGCCGTCATTCTGAGGAGCGCTTCTCGCGACGAAGAATCTCATCCATGCTCCCGCGCCGAGACCACAACGACGAAACCGCACTCGACGTGATGGGTCGCTCATCTCAATAATGGATGAGATTCTTCGCTGCGCTCAGAATGACGGCCACCCGGCTCTCTCTTCGGCGCTCCCACGCCCTATAACGCCGCCATCGCGTGGCCGCAGCCAACTCACCGCCGCCTTCCCACATCTACTCCCGCATCGATGCCCTAGACTCGCCGCGTCCAAAACACAAGGAGCCCACCTTGCGCATCGCGATCCTCCTGCTCCAAGACCCAGCGCCCTCGATTTTCGCGCTAACCCCCGAAAATTTCCTGTACCCCTACGCCGCCGGCATACTCATTCTGCTCCTCGGCCTCTTCACTCACCGCAAAGACCTCGCCGGCGCGCGCGGCGCCACCGAAAAACTTTTCGTCTTCGCCCCAATCTTTTTCGCCATCACCATGGCCGTCTTCGGCTCCCAACATTTCACCGCCGCTCGCGGCGTCTCGACCATCGTTCCATCCTTCTACCCATTCCCGCTTTTCTGGACGCTCCTGGTCGGCGTCGCGCTCGAAGCCACCGCCCTCAGCCTCGCCACCAAAAAATTCTCGCAACTCGCCGCCACCCTCTTCGCCGCCATGATGATCATCTTCATCCTCACCATGCACATCCCCAACATCATCGCCGACCCAAAAAATATCCTGCGCTGGAGCACTCCGTTCCGCGACCTCACTTTCGCCGGCGGCGCACTCGCCTACGCCGCCATGCAAACAAAACTCTGGCGCGCCGGCACCCGCCCAACCCTGGTAACCGTCGCGCGCATTTTCATCGGGGCCGCCGCCATCTTTTTCGGCGTCTCACATTTCGCGCGCCCCGAATTTCTTCCCGCCGTCGATTTCGACCAGCTCACGCCCCTCTGGCTCCCAGCCCACACCCTCTGGTCCTACTTCGCCGCCGCAGTTTTCCTAGCCGCCGGCCTCGCGCTGGTAGCCAACCAAAAATCCCGCCAGGCCGCCCAAGCCCTGAGCTACATGGGCCTAACGATCCTGGTTTTCGTCTTCCTCCCCCTACTAATCTGGAAAATTTCCGACATCTTCCTGGGCCTAAACTATTTCGTCAGCACCGCAGCCTTCACCGCCTCCGCCCTGATGCTCGCGCAATCGCTAGCCGACCCGCCGCATCGCCAGTACGCGCTCAAAAGATAGTTGCCGGGCCGCGTCCGCACCGCTTAGCCGGCCATAACACCATTAGTGTCAACCTCGGAGGCCGGGTCATTGACAGGCACGCGAACCGGGGTGTACGCTCGCCCCAATGTCCTACAAATTCGAAATTTCCTTTGATCGAGAGGACGACGGCCGCTGGATCGCAGAGGTTTCCGGACTTCCCGGCGTACTCGCCTACGGACAAACTCAAGAAGAGGCGGCCCGCGCTGTTCAGGCCCTGGCACTCCGTGTGCTAGCGGATCAGGTCGAGGCCAACCCGCCCGCGCGAGATTTGGAACTCAAACTCGCTAGCGCGTGAATCGCTGGGGAAGTACTAAAGCAAAGCACGTGCTCAGTGCTTTGAACCGCATCGGTTGGATCCCAAAGCCAAATCAAAAGAAAGGTTCGTCGCACATTCAGCTCGTGCACCCAACGCGCGGCGAATATACCTGGGCGTTCAGTGATTCTGCTGAACTCGGCCGAGTAATGCTCTCCAAAATTGCCAAGGCTACCGGATTAACTCCGGACGACCTCTAAGATATAGATAAGTGCAAAGTTGAAACCGGGCCGCCGCATCGCCAATACGCGCTAACGAAACAGTCGCCATGCCAGGATCGGTGGATTGTGAATCGTGGGTAGTCTTTAGCGCGCAGCGACGTTCGCCAACTGCTGATCCAACACCGCTTCATAATGCTTCGCATCATTGTCGCTCGTAGCGCGAAACACTTCATGCCGTGAAGCATCGAGGATCATAACCAAAGAAGTCTTCTCTTCGTTCCCATCGAACAACTTGGTGAGCCCCAGCTTGGTCACCATTTCCTTCGACTTCGCGGTCGTCTCATCGGAAGTAATGTCGTACCGCACAAAACGAATTCGCCCGCGGTACTTGTCGTTCAGCAACGCCAGAGTCGGTTTCAAATTCTGGCAATAAGGGCACCAGTCCGCGTACACCACTAAAACAAAAGGCCGCTTCTCCAAAGGAATCGCAGCGGATTTCTGCGCCGGAGCCGCCGCCTGCGCAGCAGATTGCGCCGAGGACTGTGACGCCGCCTGCGACGTAGCCGGCGCCGCCGATTGCGCCCCAGCCGCCGAAGCCAGCAGCGCCAGCGTCACAACCGCCATCGTCAGCATCAGTGTTCTGCGCCCGCCCCGCTCTCGCATAAAATCAAATCTCCCGAAAGATCGTGAGCATCGTTCTACCGCTGGCCAACTGAAGTCCGCCCAATATCCTAATTTTAGGCACCATATTCGCTTCGCGCCCCGCCTTCGCCGCCGGCCTGTTCACTCCTTATAAACCGCTCCGAACTTCCCGGATTTGACCCGAAACCGATGGGTCGGCCAGAGTGACCCGGTCCCCATGAATCTTTTTCGTTGGCCTCCCCGTATCGCTCAGTATCTAGGCCTCGGGAGATTCCCACTCATAAGGGGAAAAGAAATCCCACTACCTGGGCGGCTGTGGACGCTTGAGGAATTGGTGGAGCGAACGTCGCGGTAGTGGCAGACGGGGAGGCGAAGTAATGAACATCAACGATTTACCAGCGATTATGGGTACAGTTCTGATTGTTGCCGGCCTCGCCCTGGTGGGCGTTTCCACCTGGTCCCGTGCCGGCGGGAGTCAAAAGACCACGGAGGCCGGGGCGCTCGTTATCGTGGTCGGCGCATTCCTCTTGGGGCTGTCGATATTCGTCTCGCATGGAAAATAGCACCGCCGGCTTTCCGCCAATCGCCTATCCGGCTATTGCGTCCGTTCCCGATGCTGCGGTGAATTAGGCACTCGAAATTCAAGAGCGGAAAATTCGGGTAGGATGAGATATGCGCGGCATTCTTTTCCTCGCTGTACTCAGTGTAAAGTCCAGTTATTCTCGGGAATTAGAACTCTCGGTGGAAGACGCGAACGACGTTCCTGACACTCTCCAATGGTGGTTTGGTGCTAGGGGGTGCTGGCGAATCCGCACCTACGCTTTGGATCATGATATCCACGTCTATGAGTTAGGAAATTCCGCGCAAATGACGCTCGAACTCGCCAAAAAAAACAACGAGAAAAATTATGGAGATGTGATTGCGGCACAGCATGAGATTCATTTTATCGATTCTGCGAATCGCGCGGAGCTGGAAGCTGAATTTGGGCGTATCGGCTTAGCTCCACGGCTCGAACATGATGCTGACGGGCGGTTTGCATTTTGGAAGCCCGACGACTCGGTGTATCGGACCAGGTCCTCACCGAAGTAGCGGAGCCATGATCTGCGTCGTTAAGAGACCTCGATGAACATATCGTTTACAAACAAAGTTGCACTGATTACCGGCGCTGGCTCCGGAATGGGGCTGGCGACCGCGAAAGCTTTCGCCGAGTCGGGCGCCGCCGTGGTGCTGGCGGACTGGAATGAGAAATCGGCGCGCGCTGCCGCCGAACAACTTCGGGCCCAGGGCCACCAGGCGCTTGCCGTCGGCTGCGATGTCTCGGATGACGCGCAGGTCGAGGCCATGGTCGAGAAAGCAGTGGCCACCTTCGGGCGCCTCGATGCCGCTTTCAACAACGCCGGCGTCCAGGGCGTCCTCGCCGAGACCGCCGATACGACGCGGGAAGATTACGACCGCGTCATGGGCATCAATCTTCGCGGGGTATGGAGCTGCATGAAGTTTGAATTGCAGCAGATGCGCAAGCAGGGCAGCGGCGCCATCGTCAACTGTTCTTCCCTCGGAGGACTTGTGGGAGGCGACCAGCGCGGGATTTACCACGCCAGCAAACACGGCGTGCTCGGATTCACCAAGAGCGCGGCTCTGGAGTATGCAACTCGCGGAGTCCGGGTCAACGCGGTGTGTCCGGGCCTGATCAGGACACCCATGGTCGATCAGATGGTCGCGGGAGGGCAGGGTGAAGCCATGAAAGCCATGGAGCAGAGCGTACCGATGCAACGTGCCGGCCGCCCCGAGGAAATTGCCGATGCCGTCCTCTGGCTATGCAGTGATGCAGCCAGCTACGTAACCGGCCAGTCGATCTCCGTGGACGGCGGATACATCATGCGCTGAAGTCCCGATTCCCGCCGCGAGCAGAACCTCGTCGCTTGCCCGGTTCTCGCGGAGTGCGGTGGCACGTCCGCCTCTCAGGACGGACCACCGCCGGCCGCACAAGATTAATTCCAGCAACAGGCACCTCGAACGACGCCACTTCGCAGTGGAAGTAAGCCTTCGCACACGCTTGACCACCGTGTCAGTCGCCCTGCCACTGTCTTCGCCTCCCATTTCAAACTAACCCGCCTCCGGAAGTGGCCATCTTGTTGACTGCCCATCCATTGCACCCTAGAATCCCCATCACGTGGCAGCCGCCGACTCACGCATTGACCAAATCGTCTCGCACTACCGCATCGTCGAAAAACTTGGCGGTGGCGGCATGGGTGTCGTCTACAAAGCCGAAGACACCCGCCTGCATCGTTTCGTCGCGCTGAAATTCCTGCCCGAAGCCGTCGCCAAGGACGAACAAGCCCTGGCCCGTTTCCAGCGCGAAGCGCAAGCTGCCTCCGCGCTGAACCATCCCAACATCTGCACTATTCACGACATCGGCGAGGCCAATGGCGAAGCCTTCATCGCCATGGAATTTCTCGACGGCCAGACCCTGAAGCATTTCATTTCCAACCAGCAGCTCGATCTCGATACCATTCTCGATCTTTCGATTCAAATCGCCGACGCGCTCGACGCCGCCCACGCCGACGGCATCGTCCACCGCGATATCAAGCCCGCCAATATTTTCATCACCAAACGCGGCCACGCGAAAATCCTCGATTTCGGCTTGGCCAAGGTCACCAACCCGCGCGGGACCAAATCCGAAACGATGACCGTCATGGGCGTCGACACCGCGCAGCTCACTAGCCCCGGCACCGCCATGGGCACCGTTTCGTACATGTCGCCCGAGCAAGTCCTGGGCAAGGAACTCGATGCCCGCACCGATCTTTTTTCTTTCGGGGTGGTGATGTACGAAATGGGCACGCGCGCGCTGCCGTTCACCGGCGAAACTTCCGGCGTCATCACCGACGCCATCCTGCACAAAGAACCCGCCGCGCCGGTGCGCCTAAATCCCGCGCTGCCCGCCGAATTCGAGCAAGTGGTCCACAAAGCGATGGAGAAGGACCGCGACCTGCGCTACCAAAGCGCCGCCGACATGCGCGCGGATCTAAAACGCCTGAAGCGCGACACCAGCTCCGGCCGCGTCAACGTTTCCTCCAGCAGTTCAGTGAACCCGGGCAGCGCAGCCAACGCCGCGGCTGCGGGCGGCCAATCCAGCGCCAGCGCCATCTCCGCCGCGCAATCCTCCGCGTCGTCGGCAGCGAATGCATCCGCAGCAAGCGCGAGTGCCGCCGGCGTCGCCGCGCCAATCGCTGCCGCAAAATCCGGCTCCGGAAAAATGATCGGCGTCGCCGCGATCGTCTTGCTCGCTCTTCTCGCGGCCGTCTTCGCCGCCTACAAATTCACCCACCGCCCCGAAGCTCTGAACCTGCAGAACATGCAGATCACCAAGCTCACCGATAGCGGCAAAGCCGAATCGGTAGCCATCTCCGGCGACGGCCGCTATATCGTCTACGTCCAGCGCCAGGGCGAACTGCAAAGCCTATGGGTCCGCAACGTCGCCACCAAAAGCGACGTGCAAGTTCTGCCCCCGGACAACGTCGTCTTTGCCGGCCTCACCTTCTCGCCCGACGGCGATCACATTTTCTTCACCCGCTCCGATAAGAACAACCATCTCTTCCAGTTTCTCTATTCCATGCCGGTTCTCGGCGGCGAACCTCATCAAGTCCTGCGCGATATCGATAGCCCCGTCAGCTTTTCTCCGGACGGCAAGCAGTTCACCTTCATGCGCGGCGTGCCGGACAAAAACACCATCGAAATTCGCATCGCCAATGCCGACGGCAGCGGCGACCGCCTGCTCGCCTCGATCCCCTCCATCGTCGTGTTTCTCTTCGGCTGCGCCTGGTCGCCCGACGGAAAAACCATCGCCGCCACCGTGCTCACCGGCGGTGCCAGCATTCGCTGGGTCTTAAACACCATTAATGTCGCGGACGGCACTGTGAAAGAATTATTTTCCGGCACTGAGGGAATCGGGCGCCCGGTCTGGCTGCCCGACGGCACCGCCGTGATCGTCACCATCCAAAAGCGGCCCGAAGACCACGGACAATTGTGGTTGATTCCGTTTCCTAGCGGCGAACGCCGGCGATTCACCAACGATCTTGCGGATTACACGCCGGTCCTCGATATGACCACCGACGGAAAAATGCTGGTGACCATATCCCGCTCGCGCGATTCACATATTTTCGTTCTGCCCGGCGGCGCCACTGCCCAAGCCAAACAAATTACTTCCGGCGAAACACCGGACGTCGACGTGGCCCAGGGTCCCAACGGGAAATTGATGGTTCGCAGCAACGGCTCCGACCTCAGCCTGATGAACCCCGACGGCAGCCAGCGCACTGCGCCGCTGCCGAATCTCCGCAACTACGGCTGGATGACCAGTTGCGGCGATCGCTATATGGTTTTCGAATCCTTCGCCGACAACAAGAATCGCCTGATTCGTACCGACGCCGACGGCTCGAATCCTTTCACTTTGGCCGAAGACGTTTTCGATGGCACTTGCTCGCCGGACGGCACCTCGGTCCTCTACTCCGGGAGCGACCTCCAGCACCTCTACCGCCTTCCCATCGAGGGCGGCACGCCCAAGGTCGTGGCCTCCTCCGCCATGGGCATCGAGGGCAAAATTTCTCCCGACGGAAAATGGATTGTGACCAACTATCAGGAGCCCGGCCCGGTGCCGGTCGCCAAGTACGGCATAATTCCGGCGGACGGCGGCGATCCCGTGCACGTTTTTCCGCACCCGGCGGGTGCCTCGGACATGGTCTGGTCGCCCGACGGAAAGAGCTTTCAAGTTATTTTCACCCAGAACGGCGCTTCCAACATTTGGGAGCAGCCCCTCGCCGGCGGCCCGCCCCATCCCGTCACCAATTTCACCTCCGGTCGCATCTTCGGCTTCGTCTGGTCCCGCGACGGCAAAAACCTCTACCTGGCGAAAGGCGAAATCCAGAACGACGTAGTCCTAATCAGCAATTTCCGCTAGCGGCCACCGTAGGACATGCTGTCAGCCGGTCCGCACCGCACCTTCAGTGCGGCGTGCCTTGCGACGGCGGCGGTGGCGCGACCAGGTCCAGGTTGTGCATCACCGCGACTTCCCATTTGCCGCCGTCTTTGGTCATCATGAGATTCAGCAGCCCGCGCCGGCCCGGAGTCGGGTTCCCCTGCGGATCCGTCGCGCCCTCCATTTCCCAATGCACGTCGACGCCGGCCACATCCGGGCGAACGAAGCGTGTCTTGATATCGGTAAATTTTATGACGCTGTTCTTGAACATCGTCTGGAAGACCTTGACATGAAATGCTTCGATGTCCGGCCGTCCGCTCGCGCTCACGCCGCGCACGTTGGTGAAGTCCGCGTCTTCGGCGAAAATCGCCGCCCACGCGTGCGCGTCGTGCCGGTTCCACGCTGCCGCAAACTGATCCATCAGTTCGCGGATGGCCTTCCGATCCGCTTCGCTGCCGCCCTGCGCCAGCACCGCCGCCGGCCCGGCCAAACAAAAAACCGCCATCATGATCAAAATGTTTTTCATCATGGCCGCCATTCTAGCAAGCACTCCGCCGGCAAGCCCGCCGTTTCTTTTTGCGCCTTGGCTTAAAGTTCGCTCCGCCACCAATCGGGCGCAAAGCGCCGGCGCCAATCGCAAAACTAGCGGACCAATCGCGCTCTCCCGAGCGCCGCCCCCATTACGCAAAGTCCGCCCATCAACACCAGCCACAACGTGGATGGCTCGGGCATGGGAGTGGGCGTTCCATTGAGCGCGAATGCCAAATCGAAGTTGGTTGGGTTCGTGGCTCCGAATATCTGAGAGATGCCATCTCCGCCGGTTCCCGCGTCCCAGGACCAGCCCGCATCGAGGGCAGTGGGTGCCAGTATCGGAATGATGCTAATGAGGTATTCCCCGCTTGAGAGCTGGACTGGCGATGCGAGGTTCACCTGATAGCTGTAATTGGAGGAGGCCGTTGGGATAGAACCATCCAGCAATATGCTTGAAGAAGTTCCCAGGAAAGTCTCGTTGGCCATGGAGGGGGAAAGGCTCATTGGGAATCCGCTGACCAAGGTTCCAGAAAGAGTGGTGAGACAGTCCGGCCCACAAACACCTAGTAGCACATCGAACTCGGTCGCGGACGCGGCAGGGAATCCCGTGCCGGTGCCATTCTCGTACGATCCCCACCACTGGATTGAGGTTACGCTGGCCCCCTGGCTCAACGTGAACGTTTCGTCATTGATGAAGCCGCCCGAGCTTTCTTGAAATCCTCCAGCGTTGACCAATGGCGATTGCACCGGCTGGCTGTAAATCGTTTGGTCCGCTTGCGTAACCGCCGGTAGGCCGAAACAGAATGACGCCAACAAACCTATCGCAACCAAGCCTATATTCCTCGAATTCATTGCCGAGCCTCCAATTAACAATCGCCAGGTCATGGATTTCTGCGGTGGCGAGGGCTGGAATCCTAGCAGCGCCTGTGCTAAGTACAAGTGACCTAAAAGGACCATATCTCGCCCTGTAGTAGTGGGTCTGAGGTGTATGAATGTCTCTGCAGTGGCGTCCGATGAAACCCCGGGATGTCGCGGAATGCGCCAGAATCGTTGCTACCCACCCGGTCATCGGTCCTCGCTATGGTGCCGCCGCGAAAGATTTGGGCCGCGCCTGGTTGCGCTTGCAGGGATCTGAGGCCATGACCCATGCGGTCTTTGAAGAGGTCGCAGCTGGTCGCCGGACCATTGCTGGCGTCGGCGTCGGCGTGTTTGTGCGGGATGAATTCGTACGCGAATTGAAGGCGCGTCCGTCGTTCTGGTTCGGCCCCGAACTGGTCAGCCGGGTGCTAAATGGAAATTCGCCGGTGCTTTCCGACCAGGAAGTTCGCGAAGCCAATTCCGGCGAAGGCCTCAACGAACTCGTATGGGAAACCCTTCCGGGGCCAAATTTTGCGGGCAGGACCGAGCTCTATCACTTGATGGGCCAAACCTACATCGAGCTCCACCGTGGATTCCGCTTGAAGGAGATGATTACTGCCCAAGCCGAGAGTGCGCAGCGTTTACAGTGGGCCGTCGATGCCGGAGGGCTCTATTGGGATCCGCGGGCCGGGCGCTATGTGAAAACCATCAAGAAGGAAGCGGACCAGTTTGCACGCCAACCTCACATCGTGGGCATCACCCGCGAGTTGGAATTCGGCCGCCCTGGCTCCTGGGTCGGCTCCTTGTTCGATTACCACCCTCCGCGCTTCTGGTTCAGCGCCAGCGAACAGCGCTTGTTGATCCACGCCATCTCCGACCGCACCGAAACCAATACGGTTCTGGCCCAGGCATTGGGTGTGTCGTTGCCCACGGTGAAAAAGATGTGGCTTTCGATTTACGCGCGCGTCGCCGAACAGGCTCCGGAGTTGCTGGCCGGCGATTCCCGGCACGGCGCCGATAGCAAACGCGGCAAAGAAAAACGACGGGGGCTGTTGGCTTATTTGCAGAATCACCCCGAGGAACTTCGTCCGGTCTCCCGCCGATCGAACGGTCAAAAGTCCCGTCAGGCGCCCGCCGCTTCGCCCGTCTGAAAAATGGCCGTCATCTAACGATCCGCTTCTCCTGGCCGCTGAGTCCTTGCACCCAACTGCCTTTGGCCGTCATCCCGAGGAGCGAAGCGACGAAGGATCTCCTTCTTGCCCTAACTGAAAACAAACAGGCGCCGTTGCTTTTCCGGGTGCCGCACTCTTTGCGCCGTTGCCTCCCGCCAAGGGTGCGGGTTTAGAGTAACGATCCAACTCGCCCGTCGCCTTCAAAGTGTTTCTTACGCCTGTCCCAGCCGAAAGCAATCCCGCGCAATAATCCAGTCTTCCTGCGCGGCAATCACCAAAACGCGCACCGCGGAATCCGCCGCAGCAATGTCAGCATCAGCAGGGGATTGCGCGTTCTTCGCCGCATCCAGCCGCACCCCAGCGTAAGCAAACGCCTCGCAAGCCGCCGTCCGCACATCCGCAGAATTTTCGCCGATCCCCGCAGTAAAAACCAAAACATCCAACCCGCCCAAAACCGCAACCATCGCCCCAATTTCCTTGCGCAGCCGATGCACAAAAATATCAAACGCCAGCTTCGCCCGCGCGCCCTTATCCCCAGCGTCGATCGGCAGCGCGCCAGCCGGCGAATCCGCGCCAGATCCCTTCATCTCCAAAATAATCTCCCGCATATCCCCAGAAAATCCCGCAATCCCCAGCAACCCCGATTTTTTATTCAGCAAATTATCCAAATCCCCACCCGATATTTTTTCTTCGCGCGCCAGATACGTCAAAATCCCCGGATCCACCGACCCCGACCGCGTGCCCATCATCAATCCTTCCAGCGGCGTGAATCCCATCGTCGTATCGACGCTTTGCCCGTCACGAATCGCCGCCAGCGAACACCCATTCCCCAAATGGCAGCTCACCATCCGCAACCCGCGCGCATCGCGCCCCAGAATCTGTGGCGCCCGCTCCGCAACGTATCCATGATTGATCCCGTGAAATCCATACCGCCGAATTCCTTTGCCCAACCATTCATAGGGTCCGGGATAAACGTAAGCCGCCGCCGGAAGCGTGCGATGAAAACCAGTATCGAAAACCGCGACCTGCGGCACCAGAGAAATCACCCTGCGCGCGACGCCAATCCCATCCAGCTCCGCCTGATTGTGCAAAGGCGCAAAAGCCACCGCTGCAGTAATCGCCGCCTCCACGCCAGCGTCGATCACCGCCGGCTCGCGATACTCCGGCCCGCCATTCACCACCCGGTGCCCGACCATCTCAATTTCCTTCGCCGATCCAATCACTCGGGTGTCGCCGGTCCAAAGCGTAGCCAGCAATTCGCGCGTAGCCTCCTCGCGCGACCCCACTTTTATTTTCGATTTAGCCTTCGCGCCCGCCGCCGTGGAAATTGCAATGTCCGCGTCGCCCCCCGCCCATTCAATTTCCCCCTGCCACAAAGCTTCAGGCGGAGCAGCAGGCAAGGGCGCCCGCAAATCAAACAGCGAACTCTTCAAGCTGCTCGATCCCGAATTGAGCACCAGTATTTTCATGTGTTCTAAATGGTGGGATAGGCTCTCAGCCTGTCTGCACCCCACTCTCAGTGGGGTGTGCCTTACACAAAGCCGCCGCCACAACCGATCCGCTTCTCCTAGCCGCTCAGTCCTTGCACGCAACCGTATCTGGCCGTCATCCAGAGGAGCGCTTTTCGCGACGAAGGATCTCTCTTCGATTGCAGCCGCGCCACGGTCTTACACCGAATGGGTTCTGCCGTTGCCCTTAAGCCATCATCCTGAGCGCAGCGAAGGATCTCATCCACAAAAGTGTTACCCAGGCCCGCCTTACTCGCTGCGATCCCGTCGCGGCACCGCGGTTGAGATCCTTCGTCGCAAAAAAACGCCCCTCAGGATGACGACAAAACCCGCCCCTAATCTCCCGTCACCGCATAAGGCCACTTCCAATTCTTAATCTCCGGCAGGTCGTCGCCGTTGGCATAAATATATTGCTTATGCTCGAACAATTTATTCCGCAAATGCTGCTGAAAATGCGCGCTAACCTTCTGCAGCCGAGGAATCCGATCCACCGCGTCCCCCGCCAGATGAAACCGATCCAACTCATTCAGCACCGGCATATCAAACGGCGTAGTGATCGTCCCTTCTTCCTTATATCCGCGCACGTGCAATCCCGCATGATTCGTACGTCGATAAGTCAACCGATGAATCAACGACGGATACCCGTGAAACGCAAAAATCACCGGCTTATCCTTCGTAAACAGCGAATCGAAATCGCGATCGCTAATCCCATGCGGATGCTCCGCCGGCGGCTGCAGCGTCATCAAATCCACCACGTTCACAAAACGGATCTTGATGTCCGAAAAATGTTGCCGCAATAGATCGATCGCCGCCAAAGTCTCCAGCGTCGGCACATCTCCCGCGCAAGCCATCACCACGTCCGGCTCGACCCCCGCGTCCGTGCTGGCCCACGGCCACATCCCGATTCCCACCGTGCAATGCTCCACCGCCGCATTCATATCCAGCCACTGCGGCGCCGGCTGCTTCCCAGCCACAATCACATTCACGTAATTCCGGCTGCGCAAACAATGGTCCGCCACCGACAGCAAAGTATTCGCGTCCGGCGGCAAATACACCCGCACCACATCCGCCTTTTTATTCACCACATGATCGATGAATCCCGGATCCTGATGCGTGAACCCGTTGTGATCCTGCCGCCACACATGCGAGGTCAGCAAATAATTCAGCGAAGCAATCGGCCGCCGCCACGGAATCCCGCGCGTCACCTTCAACCATTTCGCGTGCTGGTTGAACATCGAATCCACGATGTGCATGAACGCCTCGTAACACGAAAAAAGTCCGTGCCGCCCGGTGAGCAGATAGCCCTCGAACCAGCCCTGGCACATGTGCTCGCTCAAAACTTCCATCACCCGTCCGGTTTCGCTGATGTTTTCGTCCGTCGGCAGCACTTTTCCATGAAAACTTTTGGCGAAGCTTCGTAAATCGCCTCCAGCCGGTTCGACGCCGTCTCGTCCGGCCCCCACACCCGGAAATTCGCCGACTCCAGATTCGCTTTCATCACGTCGCGCAAAAATGTGCCGAGCACGCGCGTAGCTTCGCCGTCCTCGCTGCCGGGCTGATGCACTTCTACGCCGTACTTGCGAAAATCCGGCATCACCAGATCGCGCAGCAAAATTCCGCCATTCGCATGAGGATTCGCGCCCATGCGCCGGTTGCCCTTCGGCGCCAGTTCCTTCAACTCCGGAATCAGCGTCCCGTTCTCATCGAATAATTCCTCGGCCTTGTAGCTCTTCATCCAGTCTTCCAGAATTTTCAGGTGCGCCGGATTTTCGAAATCCGTCACCGGCACCTGATGCGCGCGCCAGGTGCCTTCCACCGGCTTGCCATCGACCACTTTCGGCCCGGTCCAGCCCTTCAACGTGCGCATGATAATCATCGGCCAGCGCGGCATCCCCGGAGATTTGTTCGCGCCGTGCGCCCGCGCTTCATCTTGAATCGCGCGAATTTCGTCGAGCACGATGTCGACCGTCGCCGCCATCAGCTGATGCACTTTTTCCGGATCGGTCCCTTCGACGAAATACGGCTTGTACCCGTAGCCGGTGTACAGCTGGATCAGGTCCTCGTCGCTCATCCGCCCAGGAATCGTCGGATTCGCGATCTTGTAGCCGTTCAAATGCAAAATCAGCAACACCGCGCCATCGCGCGCCGGATTCAAAAACTTATTCGAGTGCCAAGCCCCCGCCGCCGGCCCCGTTTCCGATTCGCCGTCGCCGACGCAGCAGCACACCACCAGATCCGGATTGTCGAACGCCGCGCCATACGCATGCGCGATCGCATAACCCAATTCGCCGCCTTCATGAATCGACCCCGGACATTCCGCCGAAACGTGACTCGGAATCCCGCCCGGAAACGAAAACTGCTTCAACAATTTCTGCAAGCCTTCCTCGGTTTCCGGAATATTCGGATACACCTCGCTGTAGGTGCCTTCCAAATAAGTGTTGGCCACCAGTCCCGGCCCGCCGTGACCCGGCCCGGCAATGTAAATCATGTTCAAATCGCGCATCTTGATCGCCCGATTCATGTGCACGTAAATAAAATTCTGCCCCGGCGTCGTCCCCCAATGTCCCAGCAAGCGCGACTTAATGTTGTGCAGCTCCAGCGGCTCGCGCAGCATCGGGTTCGAGCACAGATAAATTTGCCCCACACTCAAATAATTCGCCGCCCGCCAATACGCATTCATCTTGCGCAATTCGTCTTTGGAAAGCGGCTGGCGCGAATCGCCAGCCTTCGCGGAAGAAGATGCCGCAGCAGTAGCCGCGGCTTTAGCAGCGGCAGGCGGCTCGGCCACGGCCGAGGCCACGATCGCAGGCGGCTTAGCCGCGGAAGTTTTCGATGCTACAGGTTTTGCTGAGGACTTTTTTTCAGGTGCGGTCTTTGCTGCGGATGATGACTTGGCCATAAGAACCTCCAGCGCGCGGTGGATCGGCATGAATGATGACACGTCCGCCAACCGAACCCTATTCTAAACGCTGCGAGTGAATGGAGTATTACGAAGTAACCGCGACCCACAAGACGCGAAGCGCGCCGCCCGCCGCATAACGTCCCGCGGAGCGTCGTAAGCCTAAGAACCGCCCAGCCCACTATAGAGTGCGGCGGCTCTGCCGCCGCTTTTCCGCAGCAGCCCGCGCCACCCGCGTTCTCCAGCGCGAAGCGCCACCGACAACGCACACCCGGTCATTCTGAGCGCAGCGAAGAATCTCATCCAGTACAGTTCCGCGCAGGCCGTTACGTCGACTGAGGCTTAATCCTGCCGATGTATGCGCCCGAAACCGTGACTACGCCTTCGTCGCAGTGATCTTGGCGCGGCAGCATGGATGAGATTCTTCGTCGCGAAAGGCGCTCCTCAGAATGACGACGCTCCTGCGCTAGCTCGCGCCCCAGCCGCCGTCTGCCCATCCGCCTGCTCCTTCCTCCTCAAAATCCCCGCCGAAATCAGCGTAATCAGCAACCCCACCGGAAACGGCTCAATAAAGGTGTACGCCATATTGATCAGCGGATTGTTGTAATCCTGCGCCTGCTTCGCCAATTCCGCGGACTTCGCCTGAATCGCCGCCGCACTAGCCCCCGACGCTTGCATCTTGGCCACAATGTGCGCGCCGTAGTCATCCATAAAATGCGGCATAAACTTGAAGAAGATCACTTCCCAAGTCCCCACGTAAAACATGCAGGAAATCAAAGTGATCGCGATGCCGATCAAAAATCCCCGCCCAAACGTAATGTGCCCGCCGCCAATATTGTCCCGGTACGACCGAATCCCGAAATACACCAGCAAAAACGACAGCACCATGCAGGTGTATCCGTAAATCAACCCGCGCGCCGGACTAATCTTGTGCATGAACGGCACGGTCGCGGTCATCATCCCCGCCGAAAGCACGCCGGAAATGATGCCGAAGGTCAAAATTGTTTTCTTCATGAGGGTCTCCCGAAGCTCAAAAGTGTTTGCGGGGGCAATTTAACGCGCCGCACCGGGGTGTTGTCGTCATCCTTTCGGATGATTTTCCCCCCAGCGGCGGAAAATCGCGAAAAATCATGCGTTCGAGTGATGGACGCGTGCGATAGAGCGGCTCACGCTAGGGCAGCAGCCCAAATTCCTTGCCAAACTGCACGGCCTGGGTCCGGCGTTTCGCCCCCAACTTGTCGAAAACCCGGCTCGAATGCGTCTTCACCGTATTTTCGCTAACAAAAAGTTTCTCCGCGATCTCGCGATTCGATAGCCCCTGTGCAATCAATTCCAGAATCTCAATCTCGCGCGGAGTAATGGTCAGTTGCTCGCGCCGCCATTCGTCGCGCACAAACGGGACAGCACCGCCGTTAGCCGCCGGCCCCGGCACGTGGACCTGCACCTCAACCGGAACTTCTTTCACCACCACACGTTCCTGCGTCTTGGTCAGCTTCAACCCCAGCCAAATACCCAGAACCGCAAAAGTGATCGCCACCAACCCGCCATAAATTTCGACGGAGTGCTCCAGCACCATAAACCGGTACTCCGACAACGCCAGCACCACGATCAAAGCGCCGCCAATCAAACCGTAAGTAAGAATATGCCGCAGCATAATTTCCCGCAGGGGTTCGGCCCCAGTATACACGCGCCTTTTGAGGCGCCCTCCTCGATCGCATCCACCCAACGACCCGCTTCTCCTAGCCTCCAAGCACGGCGACCAACCGCCTTTGGCCGTCATCCAGAGGAGCGAAGCGACGAAGGATCTCCTTCTTGCCCAGCCTTCAACGCGCAGCCCGCCCGCCGTAAACGCCACCGTGCCGCAACCCTACTTCTCCGCAGCCGTAAACTCCTTCACCACCTTTCCACTCGCATCCAAAAACTGAATCACCGGCTCGCCCCCCGCATCGACGCGCATCGCCAACCGCGTCTTACCCGCCGCATCCTTCAACTGCAACGAAGCCGATTTATCCGCCGCGCGCCCCAGATAAATCCGGTTCGCGTCGCCGGGATGCGTCGCGAAAAACTTCTTCCACTCCGCCTCGCGTTCACTCTCCGGCAGCTTGTTGATCCGCAGACTCTCGTCGTAGGCCTGCTGAATCGGATAATCGCCGCGCTCGCTCATTCGCAGCGCGGAGAATTTCTCCTGATCCTCGCGGCCCGCGTCGATCGCGAAAATCTGATCCTGCTCATACTGATCGAAACTCAAATGCCCGTGATTCTGAATCGTGCCGTCCTTCATTTTTAATCCGCTGAAAATCAGCCCGCCCATTTCGGTGCCTTCGTCATTCACGAAAATCATTCCGGCGGAATCGCGGCGATCCGGCCGCGGATATTCCTTGTTGCGCATGTAGGCCCCGGGGAACGATTCGCGATTCGAAATAATCAGCCGCGGCGTGCCGTCCGGCTCGACAAAATCAATCCGATGCACCCGCAGCACATCAAAAGTCTGCGAGCGCGCCGCCGCAAACCCGCACAGCAAAGTCACCGCAAACGCGACCGTCACCACCGCGGAATACACCACCAAAAAGCGCGGATTCGAAAATATCTGCATAGTTTCCTCCGATGTTTCGGCTATCGATTACGTATCGCACCCCGCCGGCGAGCTGCAGTTTCAACAAATCCATATCACAAACCTTCACCACACGAAAACGCCGCACCCTAAAGCCGCCAGGCGCGCCGCCCACCAATAAAAATCATCGCGGAGCCTCCGAATTTGTACCGCCGCCCAGACCATTGTAGAGTGCGGCGGCTCTGCCGCCGCTTTTCCCAAGCCGCCCACACTAAACCCGCCTCCAGCGCGAAGCGCCACCACAATTCCCACCCCGCCAAAAGCCTGCCGTCATTCTGAGGAGCGTCCTTTGCGACGAAGAATCTCATCCATGCTGCAGCGCCCAGCCCACCACGACCAAGCCGCGCCCGACGTAACGTCCCGCGCGACTCACGACTGGATAAGATTCTTCGCTCCGCTCAGAATGACGGCCAAAAGCCCCGTCACCCAAACGCCCCGCTTCTCCTAGCCTCTTAATCCACCGCCCAAACCGCTCTTGGCCGTCATCCAGAGGAGCGCACTTCTGCGACGAAGGATCTCCTTCTTGCCCGGCCCTAGCCACAATCACGTCCCGCCTTTTCCGCCTCTCTCTCCAATTGACGCCCAACCCACCCTGACATATCTTCCTCGCCGGCATTCATCAAAGAAATTCGCCACATGGTTAAGGAGCCGCCATGCCCCGATCTCCGGTAAAATTTGTGCGGACGCGGCCGATTCTGTCATTGCTGGCAGCGCTTACCGCCGTCATCGTCGCCGCGCCGTTCGCGCACGCCCAACAACCCACCCCCAAGTCCCAGGAGGCCGTAGTGGCGCCCAACGAAAATCTGGTGGTGGAAGGCGTTCCGCCCATCCCCGCCTCACTTGCCGAGAAAGCCGACCGCTACACCAATTTCCGCTCCGCCACTTTCACCAGCTGGCACCCAACCCGCCGCGAAATGCTAATCTCCACCCGCTTCGGCGATACCTTCCAGATTCACCAAGTCAAAACGCCCGGCGCCGAACGCTATCAGCTCACTTTTTACCGCGACAACGTCACTTCCGCGCACTACCCGCCAAAAGGCGACGGCTCCTTCTTCGTTTTCAGCAAAGACATCGGCGGCGGCGAATTTTATCAGCTCTACCGCTACGACAACGCGAGCGGCAACGTCACCCTGCTCACCGACGGAAAATCGCGCAACACCGACGAGCGCTGGTCTTCGAACGGAAAATTCATCGCCTATTCGTCCACCCGCCGCACCGGCAACGATACCGACATCTGGCTCACCGAACCCGCGCGCCCCGACGATCCCAAAACCAATCGCATCCTCGCCCAACTCAACGGCGGCGGCTGGGCCGTCGCCGATTGGTCGCCCGACGATTCGCAACTGATCGTCCAGGAATATGTTTCGGCCAACGAATCGTATCTCGTGGCTGATGAACGCCGCGACCGGCGAGAAAACTCTGCTGACGCCCAAAGGCGGCAAAGAACAAATCTCCTACGGCGCCGCGCAATTCAGCAAAGACGGGAAGGGAATTTACGTCACCACCGACAAAGACTCCGAATTTCAGCGCCTGGCCTACATCGACCTGGCCACCAAAAAATATACCTATCTCACTGATGCCATTCACTGGGACATCGAAGGTTTCGACCTCTCGCCCGATGGCGCGACTCTCGCCTTTACCAGCAACGAAGACGGCCTCGGCGTGCTGCATCTGCTCGACACCAAAACCGGAAAAGAAAAACCCGCTCCGAAATTTCCCGGCGGCCTGGTCTACGGGCTCAGCTGGCATCCCAACAGCCGCGACCTCGCCTTCGGATTCACCGGCTCGCGCGACGTGACCGACGCCTATTCGCTCGACGTCACCACCGGAAAAGTCGAGCGCTGGACCAACAGCGAAACCGGCGGCGTGAATCCCGCAAATTTTCCCGACGCCCAGCTGATTCACTGGCCCACATTTGACGGCAAGCAGATCAGCGGATTTTATTTCAAGCCCTCGTCGGTGTTCAATGGCAAGCGCCCCGTGATTATCGATATTCACGGCGGCCCCGAAGGCCAGTTCCGCCCCTATTTTCTGGGCCGCTACAATTACTACCCAGCGGAAATGGGCATCGCCATGATTTTTCCCAACGTGCGCGGCTCCAGCGGCTACGGAAAAACTTTTCTGGCGCTGGACAACGGATTCCTGCGCGAGGATTCCTACAAGGATATTAATTCGCTGCTCGATTGGATCGCCCAGCAGCCGGATCTCGATGCCAGCCGGGTGATGATCACCGGCGGCAGCTACGGCGGATTCATGACCCTCGCCGTCGCCACCAATTACAACGACCGCATTCGCTGCTCGGTCGATATCGTCGGCCCGTCAAACCTGGTGACGTTCCTCGAAAATACCTCGGGCTACCGCCAGGATTTGCGCCGCGTCGAATACGGCGACGAACGCGACCCCAAAATGCGCGCGTTCCTCGAAAAAATCGCGCCCGCCAACAACGCCACCAAAATCACCAAGCCGCTCTTCGTCATCCAGGGCAAAAACGATCCGCGCGTCCCCTGGACCGAAGCCCAACAAATGGTCGCCGTCGTGCGCAAAAACGGCACCCCCGTCTGGTTCCTGATGGCCAACGACGAAGGCCACGGCTTCAGCAAAAAGAAAAACGTCGACTACCAGTTCTACGCGACGATCCTGTTCATCGAGCAGTTCCTGCTGAACTGAATCGTCGAGTCGAGTACCAAGCGTGTCGCAAGAAGTTTTACGTGACGGCCACGTCTCCCGTTCCGCCCAGAACTTTTGGAGTGCGGCGGCTCTGCCGCCGCTTTTGCCAAGACGCCCGCGTCACCCAAAAGATCCAGCGGTGGCTCTGCCACCGCCTCCACCCCAGCCGCCCGCACCGCAAAAGTTTCCGAGCGCGAAGCGCCACCAAGAAACGCAAACCCTCCGCCCAACCAGCCCGCAGGGCGGCACAATGTAGCCCAGCCCGGAAGGGCTGGGAAACCAACCCAAAAAAAATCCCCGAGCGCCGTAGGCGCGGCACATCAACGTATCGTCATCGTCGCCCACCCGACGAATCACCGCCTAAGCCAGGGTTTGGCGCGAAGGGTGACGATCCACACCAACGGCACCGATACGGCAAACACGATCCAAGCGAATACTGGCGGACGCACGAAGTAAAGCACGCCAGCACTGCCAGCCGTAATAAACACGAGAACGAAGATCGTAAGCCCCTTCGAAATCCTCGTAGAAGTTATCATCGTTGCGCCACCATCCTCTTCATCGAGCAGTTCTTGCTGAACTGAAAAGGCCCGGCGGCGTTCCCCTGCGTTGGATCGACGTAGCGCATTGTTTTTTCTTGAATTGAATCGTCGAACTGACAATACAAGCTTCGGTTTGTTTGCACACGAACGCCCCTCGGCTGATCTTCACGTTGGCGTACTCTTCGCTCGTGGTGTACGCTGCGCTCGACTGAAATCCGCCACCACCGGGAAGCTTGTCGCCGCGCGAAGCCTGCGGGGCGAGTTCATTCTCAATCTCACTCACAAACGTCTCGGTCATGAATCGCCCGCTGGGTATGGTGTCGTTGACCAACGGTTGGTCTATCGCGGCGTAAAGCTGGCAACTCGTGCCGTCTTCCGCGTATTCGACCGTGAGACCAATTTCCGGCCGCACCATGAATCTTTCCATATCCGATTTTCCGTATCGAGCGCGATATTCAGTCGCATTCTTTGCGCCGCCTCGCACTCCCCTTCGCTTGTAAATGATTCCCACACTGCGAATACAATCCAGAACGGGGCGAACAGTCCGAGGGGCGCCGGGGCATTCCGTGTTATGTCGCATGATCATGACGTTTTCGTACTCCTCGGTATCACCCCAGCCGCGTCCGTCGTTGACTCGGACCAGGGGCGCCCCGAAGGGCTCGACGGCGCGAATTCGTCAATCAGTTCTGTCGTCTGAGCCTCGGTCAAATTCAATTGTGGTAAAACTAGCTTCGCGGCCTTCGGATCCAATGCCGCGGGCACGGGCGAAATCTCATCTCGGAAGCCATTTCGTCGTCGGCATATCTGCACGGTCAGATAAATTCCGGGGCGCACGACGAACCGGTCTTCATCTGATTTACCGTAAAGCGCGTGGAAGTCAGAAGAGGATTGTGGCGGAATCAGAACCGCGGCGACGAACACTACGCAAGCAGCCAAAGTTCGCATTGGCGTCTCCCGTTCCGGCGACACTCGAGCATCATATCGCCGGCTGGCGCCGAAACTTAGCAACGAATTGTTTTTCGTTTCTTGCCGACTTTGCCGGACTTCTCGGCTTTGGCGATGCTTTCGGTAGCGACGCGCACGACGCAAGCGGTGTCGCCCATATCGACCGTCACCTCGCCGATTTCTTTCGCCGCGCGTTTGGCCTGGGGCAGCAGCGGCTTGACGTAGGTGCCGACGGCGATGACGAATCTGTTCATGTTGGCGCGCACGCGATTCGGCGCAGTGTGAATGTCTTTCACCACCAGTTTCAGCAATTTTTCGATTTCGGCGTGGTCCAGCGAATCATCAGCCGTCGTCGCCACCATTCCGGAATAAGTGCACCACCCCGCCGACGCGACATGATCTTTCTTCGACGCGATCCATTTCATCGCGAGTCCACGCGCCTCAGGATGCTCCACCGCCACCCATGGCACGCTGTACTCAGAAATCATGTGCAACCCCGCGGCCCCATCAGCCCAAGCATCCAATTCCTTCCCGGACATTTTCTTCCCGTCCGCGACCATCCCCGCCAGATACATCGCATCAAGCATCCCGGCTTTGTATAGCTCAAGAGCCAGCGCCTGCTGCCCTTTGATCGTCTTCGCAATAATTTTCAGGTCCGCCATGCTCACGCCGTAGGCCCGGTCCTTCGCCATGCCATGGCGCGCGTACATCTCCCCCATCTTCTCCGTACCTTTCTTTTTCAGTAGCGCGGTGATGGAAGCTACAGAGGCCATGAGTCGTCCTTGCTGAACCGAAAGTTAGAAAAATACGGCGGGAGAAACTTTGAAGCGTTTGCTGAGGCGTTCAATGTGAGTTTTGTTCAGCTCCCGCTTACCGCTCAATATCTCCGAGACGATGCTCTCCGTGCCCAATAGCGGCGCGAGATCTTTCTGCCGCAAATCGTTGGCCTGCATCAATTCAGCCAGCACAGCAACGGGCGAAGATTCGCGCACGGGAAAGCGTTTTTCTTCGTAGGCCTCGATCAGCAGCGTCAGCAGTTCGGCGAAATGCTTTTCCTCCGCCGACATGTGGTTCTTTCGTTCCAGCTCCAGCAAGGCCGCGACGTAACGCTCATTTTGCGCCTCGGAAGTGATCACCTTCGGCGCCGAAACTCCCTC
This sequence comes from uncultured Acidobacteriota bacterium, assembly GCA_963835025.1. Lineage (GTDB taxonomy): Bacteria > Acidobacteriota > Terriglobia > Acidiferrales > UBA7541 > Palsa-295. The sequence continues at coordinate 10,011 of CAWIEL010000063.1, read as the reverse complement.
GAGCAGATCCTTTTCAATCGCACTGGCAAACCTCTCGGTGCTCTCCTGCCTTTCTCTGTGTCCTCTGTGTTTCATCTTTTGATCTCGCTCACTAAACCCGTCCACTCAAGCGCGCCGCTTCTCCTAGCCGTTCCGTCCTGCAACCACCCGCCTTTGGCCGTCATCCAGAGGAGCGCAGCGACGAAGGATCTCCTTCTTGCCCAACCGCGAACAAAGCCGCCTCGGTCCTCACCAATGTAGCCGACCACCGAATCGCCGGTTCACCCGCCAACCGTGCCGATGGTAGCATTGTCGCTCGATTCTTTCTGTGCCAGGGACCATTTGAACCAGACCGCCGCCAAATCCAACCAAAAATATATCTACGCCGGCGTCGCCGCCCTGCTCCTCGCGATGTGGGTGCAGCTGGCGCTCTCGGTGCACGGCGAATCGCTCAGCTGGGACGAAGGCGATCACCTCTTCGCCGCCTACATGACCGCGACGCGCGGCGACTACGGACTAAATCCCGAGCATCCGCCGCTGGTGAAATTGGTCGCCGCGCTCCCTCTGCTGGCCATGCCGGGCCTGCGCGTGCCGGAACTGCAAGGCCGCAACTTCAAAGTTGAAGCGTTCCTCAGCGGAAAAGATTTCAACGCCTGGAATATCCAGCGAGGCATTCTGTTCCGCGCGCGGCTCGCAGTAACAATTTTCCCGCTGCTGCTGGGCCTGCTGGTTTTTCTCGCGGCCCGCGAAATGTTCGGCCCCACCGCCGCGTTCATCGCGCTCACGTTCCTGGCCTTCGATCCCACGCTCCTCGCGCACGGCGCGATGGTCACCACCGACGTTGGCGTTTCGTGTTTCATCCTCGCGTCGGTTTATGCCTTCTACCGTTACGCCAAATCACCCTCCTGGCCCCGCGCCGCGCTGGTCGGCCTCGCCACCGGCCTGGGCTTCGCCGCCAAACACACCGGCGTTTTGATCGTACCGATGCTGATCGCCCTGGCGATTTGCGAAATCATTCGCAATCCTCGCCGCGCCAGCGGCGAATCGACCGACTGCCGCAAAACTCTCACCGGCAAAATGTTCGGCGCGTTGGCCCTCGCGGCGGTGATCTCGCTGGTCGTGCTCTGGGCCTTCTACGGTTTCCGCTACCAGTCGCGCCCCGGCACGCTCGAAATCAATCCGCCGCTCAGCGTCTACGTCTCGCAAATTTCCAAACCGTGGGAAGCGAAACTCCTCAGCACCGTCGCGAGCTTCCACGCGCTGCCCGAATCGTACCTCTACGGCATGGCCGATATTCAGCAGGTCGACGACGCCTACACCGCCTACTATTTCGGAAAAGTTTACCCGCACGGCACCCACTGGTATTTTCCCGGCGTCATCCTGATCAAGTCCACGCTGCCATTTTTGATTTTGATGCTCATCGCCGCCGGCGCCATCATCGCCGGCGTCTTCCGCCCCTGGCGCGAGATTTTATTTCTAACCATTCCGCCGGCGATTTACTTGACGGTCGCGATGAGCTCGCAGATGAACATCGGCGCGCGCCACATTATGCCGGTGTATCCATTTTTATACATTTTGGGAGCGGGCGCGGCGTCCGCGCTGATTACCCGCGATGGCCGATGGAAACTGGCGATCGCAATTCTACTGCTCTGGCAAATCGTCGCCGCAATCCGCATCTACCCCGACTACATGGCCTACGGCAACGAAGCATGGGGCGGCGCCGGCAACGTCCACAAATATCTCAGCGATTCCAACACCGACTGGGCCCAGCAACTGATCGCCACCAAAAAATATCTCGACGACCATCAAATCACAGACTGCTGGTTCATTTATTTCGCGCAGGGCGTCACCGATCCCGCATCCTACGGAATTCCGTGCAAGCTGCTGCCGACCACCGAAACATTGTGGTGGCTGAATATTCCGCTGGACGTTCCGCCGTCCGTCGACGGCACCATCCTCGTCAGCGACGGCGACCTCAACGGTTTCGAATTCGGTCCCGCCCCGCTAAATCCCTACGAAGCCTTCAAATCCGCGAAGCCCGTCGACATCATTCAGCACGGCATCGACGTCTTCCAGGGCCATTTCGAAATTCCGCTGGCCGCCGCTCTAAGCCACGCCCAAAAATCCACCAATTTCCTGGCCGCGAAAAATCCCACCGCCGCCCTCGACGAAGCGCAGCAAGCCGTAGCCCTCGCCCCCGACTCAGCCTTCACCAATGCCGCCCTAGGCGACGCGCTCTCCGCCCTGGGCCGCCGCGAAGAAGCCCGCGCCCGCTACGAAAAAGCCCTGCACATCGCCCAAACCGTTCAACCCGATTTTCAAGTCGGCACAGTTGCTGATATGCAAAAGAAGCTCGCTACGCCCTAGCTCTTCGAGCGCCTCGTCCATTTTGGCTCTGGCGCAAAATAAAATTCCCCGCGACCATGGCGCCATGAAAATTTCCATCCGCCCCGCGACCCTCGCCGACATCCCTCACCTGGTTCATCACCGCCGCGGCATGTTTGTGGACATGGGCCATAAAAACGCCGCCGAACTCGACGGCGCCGACCAGGTCGCCCACGACTATTTCAACGCCGCCCTGCGCGATGGCTCATATAAAGGATGGCTGGTAGAGGAATCCGCAGAAGGCGAGGACGTCGGCGCCGCGCCGCAAAACGTATCAGACGCCGGCGCAACATTAAAACGCCCGCCAGCAGGATCAGTCATCGCCGGCGGAGGTATCGTCTTCGTCCCCTGGGCCGGCTACCCCGGCGAAGCCCGCACCCAGCGCCTCTGGATCGTCAACATGTACACCGAACCCCGCGCCCGCCGCCTGGGCCTCGCCAAAAAACTGGTGAATACCATGACCGCCTGGTCTCGCGCCGAAGGCTTCGCCGCCATCTCCCTCCACGCCAGCGACGCCGGCCGCCCCGTCTACGAATCCCTCGGCTTCCGGCCCTCCAACGAAATGAAATTATCCCTGCGCTGATCCCGGCTCGCTGGATACGAATGTAAAGCCGAGGCTGAACCCGATCCGCACGAGTAGATTCCCAATACCAGCGCGAAGCGCGCGCCGCCCACACCCAACCGAACCGCGAAGCGTCCTAGTCTGCATCGCCGCCCAACTCACTTTGGAGTGCGGCGGCTTGCCGCCGCTTTCCCGCAGCAGACCATGCCACCGAATTATCGAGCGGTGGCTCTGCCACCGCCCTCGCCCCGTCGCCCGCGCCCAAAACCGCCGTCATTCTGAGAAGCGCCTTTCGCGACGAAGAATCTCATCCATGCTCCGCCGCCCAGGCCACCACGACGACCACAATGGCGAAGACGCGCTCGCCGCTGTAGCCCGCGCTACTCACCACTGGATGAGATTCTTCGCTTCGCTCAGAATGACGGCCCAAAGCCCGCGTTTCGCGCTGGGCTCGTAGCCGCGCGACGGCGGAACACAGCCAAATTTCCGGGAACTTTTTTACTCCTGAGCCGGAACTATACCTGCGGGCCGGGTTGAGTTCCGGGGCGGCGCGACGGGCAAGCAGCATCATCGACTCGCCACGGGCGCGGCGCAAGGTTTCCGGCTCGCGTCCAAAAATTTTTGCACCATATCCACAGGAGAATTTCAAATGAAGAAGTACACCCAGAAGACAGCTATGATTCTCGCGCTGGCCGGCATCTTCGCCGCCTCGGCCGTATTCGCGCAAACCACGGACACCGCCGCGCCACCACCGCCGCCCGATTCCGCCGAACACCTACAACACATGGTGCAGCACCACGTGGCTTACCTGACCACCGTGCTCACGCTGACCAGCGCGCAGCAAACCCAGATCACCAATTTGCTGACCACCGCAGCCACCAACGGAAAATCGGCCAATCACGCCGCGATGAGAACCGCTCATGATTCGCTGAAGACCGCGATTCGCGCCAACGACGCAGCCGGAATGGAACAGGCTTCCACCACCATCGCCAACCTCGAAGCGCAGGAAACTCTGGCCCGCGCCAAAACCGAAGCGGCCATCTACCAACTGCTCACGCCCGAACAACAGACCAAGTTCAGCGCGCTCGAAACCGAACGCGGTCCCGGAGGACACGGCGGCCCGCGCGGCGGATTCGGCCCCGGCCCTGGACTGTAGATTTAACTTCAACACGGAGCTAACGTGGCTTCGTCAATTTGACTCGTAACTCAGCGCGGTGCAACAAGAGCTGCGGGCCCAGTCCCGCAGCTCTTCCATCTCCGGACCCAGCGCCGCAGGCGCGGCACAAACCTAGCCCAGCCTGGAAGGGCTGGGTCCCAAAGCCACAAACCCGCCCAGCGCCGCAGGCGCGACACGGAATCTTCCAGCGACTTCCACTCTAATGCGCCGCCTTTCGCTGGCCGATATGTCAGTAAATCCTAAGACAATGAGTTGACGTAATTCGGTGACCTTGCATCCAACAATATGCTCAAATTCTGGGCGCGGAGTTTCACCCGCGCCTGATGCATTTGCATCAACCGCTTCCAGCGCGAGACAATTGCAGCATCCAAATTCACGGCCCTAACTCATTTCGCAAAATCTATCGCGTTCTTCGGGGAGAATCATGCGCCACAAATCACTAGCCGTCGGCGTCTTTGCCGCAGTCTTGCTCACCACTCTGGTTGCGGTTCCGCGCGGCATCAGCCAATCCGGCGCCACCCGCATGATCACCCAGCCGGTCGACGAATCGAAAATGGTCACGCTGCACGGCAACGTGCATCCGTTGGCCCGCGCCGAATTTGACCAGGGCCCGGCCCCGGCTAGCTTGCCGCTCGACCGCATGTTGCTGGTGCTCAAGCGCAGCCCGGCGCAGGAAGCCGCGCTCGCCACTTTTCTCGCGCAGCAGAATGATCCCGCCTCCCCCAACTATCATCACTGGCTTACCGCCCAGCAATTCGGCGAACGCTTCGGCGCCGCCGATGACGACGTCAGCGCCATCACCACCTGGCTGCAATCCCGCGGATTCGCGGTGAACGAAGTGGCTCCCGGCCGCAACGTGATCGACATTTCCGGCAATGCCGGGCAAGTCCAGGCCGCGTTTCACACCACCATTCATTCCTACCTGGTGAACGGCGAGCAGCATTGGGCCAACGCAACCGACCCGCAGATTCCCGCGGCGCTCGCTCCAGCGCTGGCCGGATTCGTTTCGCTGCACAATTTCAAAAAACACCCGGCCAGCCGCATGGTCGGCGGGTTTCACAAAGACCTGACCACCGGCCGCATCGAACGCAAACCTTCTCCGAATTACACCTTCAATGGCGGCTGCGGGACGAATGGCGATTGTTTTGCCATCGGACCCCAGGACCTTGCGACCATCTACAACATCACTCCGCTGTACAACGCCGGCATCAACGGCGCCGGCCAAACCATCGCCATCGTCGCTGACAGCAACATCAATACCACCGACGTCAGCCAGTTCCGCAGCGTCTTCGGCCTGCCGGCCAATGCGCCGCACGTGATCACCCCCAGCGGCAACCCCGGAATCAACGGCGATGAAATTGAAGCCGTTCTGGACGTGGAGTGGTCCGGCGCGGTGGCCCGCAACGCCACCATCGACCTGGTTGCTTCGCCCTCCCAAGGCGTGACTTTCGGCGGTGATACTTCGGCGATGTACATCGTGCAAACCATGACCCCGCCTCCGCAGATCTTGAGCGAAAGCTTCGGCGAATGTGAACTCGAACTCGGCCAATCCGCTAACGCGTTCTACAACACGCTGTATCAGCAAGCCGTCTCCGAAGGCATCACCGTAGTCGTTTCCACCGGAGACACCGGCTCAGTTTCCTGTTTGCCGGTCAACGGCAGCGAGGCCGCGAATAACTTTGGCTTGGGCGTCAATGGCGTCGCCTCGACGCCGTTCAACGTCGCCGTCGGCGGCACCGATTTCAACGACATCAGCAATCCTTCGACCTACTGGAACACGACGAATTCTTCCGGCACAAACGGCTCGGCCAAAAGTTACATCCCCGAAACCACCTGGAACGATTCCTGCACTAACGCCTTCCTCGGCACCGATTTCGGTTTCAGCACCAGCGCCGAGGTGAATTGCAACAGCGTTTCGGTCGGAAATATTTTCAATGGTGCGAACGATCAATTGAACGGCGGCAGCGGCGGCGTCAGTAATTGCACCGCGCCCACCGGCGCCACCACCAGTACCTGCGCCGGCGGCTACGCTAAACCTTCCTGGCAAACTGGCGCGGGCGTTCCGTCCGATAACCATCGCTATATTCCCGACGTTTCCATGTTCGCCAGCACCGGATTTTTGACCGGCAGCTTTTACATCGTCTGCCAGATCGACAATGCGATGGGCCAGAACGGCGAAGCCTGCAATCTTTCACAGAACGCTTTCGCTTTCGGCGGCGTCGGCGGCACTTCCGTTTCCACCCAGGTTTTCGCCGGAGTCATGGCGCTGATCGATCAGAAAGCCGGTGGTTCGCAGGGTCTGATCAATCCGATGTTTTACACTCTCGCGAATAGCCAGGCGGGGCAGTGCGCCACCGCCAGCCCGGCCTCGTCCTGCATTTTTTATGACGTCAGCGTCGGTACCAACGGCCAGCCTTGTATCAAGGGCTCGTCCAACTGCACCACCAATACCGGCACCGATACTTTCGGCGTGGTGACTCAGTACAACGCCGGAACCGGTTACGATCCAGCCACCGGCCTCGGCTCGATGAACGTCGCCAATTTGGTGACGGCCATCGGCGGCGCCGTGACGCCCGTGGGCAGCTTCACCGTCGGCCCCGACAGCGGCACCGCCACCGTCGCCGCGCCCGGCGATAGCGCCACCTACAACCTCACCGTCACCGGCACCAACGGCTTCGCCGGCACCGTGAACTTCAGCTGCTCCGGCCTGCCCGCCAAGTCGTTCTGCAGCGCGCCGGCAGCGACGCTGTCCGGTACAACGACCACCGCAAACGCGACTCTGACCATCACGACCACGGCGGCAACGGCGCAGTTGGTGCCGAATCTCGGCCCGGGCAATATCCCGGGCGCTGGCAGCAACGGCGCATCCAAATATAACGCTCCACTTTTCGCCACCGGCATGTTCCACGCCGTAACGCCGCGCACCGCCGCCGGCCTAACCCTGATCTTCATCCTCGGCCTGGGAGCATTTTTCTTCGCCCCGCGCGGCGCGTCGGTCAGCGGCCGCGAAATCCCGCACGCGAATCTCAGGTGCGGCCTTCGCGCTAGTCGTGCTCGGCCTGGTCTTCGTCGCCAGCTGCGGAGGCGGCGGTGGCGGTGGCGGAACCACCGGCACCACCGGCACGCCCACCGGCACCTCCACAGTCACCGTAACCGCCACCAGCGGCAGCACCACCTCCACCACCACCTTCACCCTAACGGTGAACTAGCGCCGTTTTCAGGCAGACCGTCGAAGTGGGATAGGCTCTCAGCCTGTCTGCACCCCGCTCTCAGCGGGGTGTGCTTTCCATCGCGCAGCCAACACCGCCGATGCGAAGCCAGACGCCTACCCAAACGCCCGCTGCCTTTCCCCACAACCAGCTCCAAACCCCAATCCATACGTGCCATACCGTAACTCCGCAAGGCGGCGGCAAGCCGCCGCACTCCAAGGCAAGCTAGTGCGCCATCGATCCCGCCCACCAAATCTGCCGCCTCACGCCTCCCGTAACCTCCTCATCCAAATCCCCTTACCACCGCCTTTACAAATTCCTTACGGTTTACTTATTCCTCCCTAACCATTCAATGCTATTCTCCCCCGCATCCGAACCTGAACACCAAAGCTTCGGCGCTGAGCGTCGTCGCCGTTTCTACCAACGCCAAAACGCCAGCGTGGCGCGGTCCACGGGTGCGTCCCTATCCGCACACGGAGAAAAACATATGACCATTTTCGATAACCGTTCCGGCGGCTCCGGAAAAAACGACCGCGACGTGGAATTCGTGCCGCGCCGCAACTTCGACTTTTACAAGCCGATCTTCATCGGCCTGGGCGGCTTGCTGCTGCTGATTTTGTTCTTCGCGATCTTCGTGCGAGTCACCCGCATCGAAGCCGGCCACGTCGGCGTCGAAATCAATCTGGCCGGCAGCCAGCGCGGAGCTTCGGAAATTCCGGTGCGTACCGGATGGGTGGTCTACAGCCCGCTGCGCACCCAGATTTTCGAATTTCCCACGTACGTCCAGACCGTCAAATGGACCCGCGACACGTCCGAAGGCCATCCCCTCAACGAGGAGATGGATTTCAACTCCAAGGAAGGGATGGACATTCGCGTCGACGTTTCGCTTTCCTACGCGATCGATCCGCGCATGGCTCCGGACTTCTACGTCAAATACCGGGCCAGCGATCTGGACATGTTCACCCACGGCATCTTGCGCGACATCGTGCGCAATTCGCTGAACGAAGTCGCCTCCACCTACACCGTGGAAGAAATCTACGGCGAAAAGAAAGCCGACTTCTTGAACAAGGTCCAGACCATGATCGAACAAAAAGTCGCGCCGGTCGGCGTCAGCGTGCAGCAGTTCGGCTTCATCGGCGCGCCGCGCGTGCCGGACGTGATCGCCGCGGCCATCACCGCCAAGGCCCAGGCCATTCAGCAGGCCGAACGCGCCCGCAACGAACTGGCCACGACGCAAGCGGAAGCCGCGAAAAAAATCGCGGAAGCCGATGGCGACGCCAAATCCATGGTCACCCGCGCCCAGGGCGAAGCCGACGCCAACCGCATCCGCCAAACCTCGCTGACGCCGCAGCTCCTCGAGCTGCGCCGCATCGAGAACAACCAAATGCTGATCGAGAAGTGGAACGGCCAGCTCCCCGAGGTGGAGTCAGGCGCAGGAAACGGCATGATCCTGCAACTGCCGAAACCGCAGTAACAGGGAATTGGCCGCAGCCAAGAAAGTACAACCGGCGCGGCGGAGACGACCTAGTCGCCTCCGCCGCGCCGTTTTCTTTCCGCACCTCAGTGCTCATCGGTGAGCGCGAGATTCGAACAGGGTTCAACACTCACCCTCCAGAGACGCCACCCAAAACTTTGACGTCAACCTCAACTCGATCGCGCCACCATCCTCTCCATAGGCCATCCTTACACCCCCAACCAAATGCAGCCCTACCATCACTCCGCAAGGCGGCGGCAAGCCGCCGCACTCCAAGGCAAGCTGGCACGTCATCGATCGCGCACATCGATCAACCTCGCAACGTCGCCATCAGCACGACCAAACCCCTCGCCAGCGCCGAAGGCACACCCCACTGAAGGTGGGGTGCAGACAGGCTGAAGCCTATCCCACTCAAACCGCCACGCCGCTTCGCCAAAAAACCAGCGCCGTAGGCGCGACACGCATTTCCCACGCGCCGAGCATGACCGCAGGAAAAGCCAGTTGGTTCGTGTATCAACTGGAAATGGGCCTCGCCGTAAAAATTGTCGATTAGAATTTTGGAACTTGCTGATTTTGCGGGGGATGAGCCCTGTTTCTAATCGCGCGAGATTGCTCAAAAATTGTCGATTAGAAAAACGATCTTTTGGACCAAAAGGGGAATGGGTAAAAAAGTTACGTTTTACCGGCCTATTAGAAACCATGCCGAACCTTTGTTTTGATGGAGTTGCGACGATTTCTAATCGCGGATTGCGTTATTAGAAAACTGCGAGTCATTTCGCCGGCGAGGGGGCGGGGTGTACGCAGATTTGCGTAGGGAGCTTGGGGACAAACGGAAGGTAGCGAGGTGGGTGAAGATCGAAGTTGGACGGCACCAAGCATTCCACCTGCTTGCGCCCGAGCAACGCCATTTTAACATTTTGCGGTAGCGGTAAACAGCACACACCGTTCGCCGAATAGAATTTTCTTCAGACTTTCCCGGGAGAATTTCTCTTTCGAGAAGATGACGTTTCTCTAGCTCTCAGTACGATATGTTTACCTATGTTATAAATCAACAATCGTATAAAATCTGCACCGCCAAATGCCCCGAAGACCTAAGGGACGCCAGCTCACAGTCTTTCTGTACAAAGATGAATACGCCCAGCGCGATCTGATGCTACGGCATCCCGCCGATCTGAATGAGATTCCTATAGAAGTTGACGATGAACCCTCAGGTACACTCTTATAT
>CAWIEL010000062.1:0-66205 GCA_963835025.1 uncultured Acidobacteriota bacterium | reverse complement strand
TGCGCGCCTCGCTGGTGATCGCCCGCTGCCAGCAAAGCAAGGCGGGATCGTACCGCTCAGACATTCCGATACCGGCCTGCTGCCGGATATCACGGTCGTGGTTCGCATGGACGCGAATAACCAGCAGCCGGTGGATTATTACCTGCTGCCCGCCCTCGATATCGAAAATCCCAAAATGCGCCTCCTGGAAAATAACAGCCTAGCACTGGATGCGTATTGTTTTGACACGCTAGAGCCATTTTTTCTTTTAACCGAGCAAATAGACATTAGGGAGTTAGCATGAGTAAAAGTAGATGCTACCATCCAAACGATTGCGATTAATTGGATCAATATCCTTAACCCGCGCGTGCGCAACCAGAAGATTTTCCGGTCGATTGTTGAAAATATCGGGAATGTGGGCTTGAAACGACCGATTACAGTACGCGAGGGATCAGCCGTTCAAGATAAGGATTATGACCTTATTTGCGGCCAAGGGCGTATGGAGGCCTTCATACAAATGGGCAAGAAAACTATTCCGGCCATTGTCGTTGATGCCACTGAGGAAGAGGCGCTTATCATGAGCCTGGTGGAAAACCTGGCGCGGCGTCAGCACCGCACGATGGATTTATTGCAAGCGGTCGAAATTCAATCCCAAAGGCTATGACAGTAAGATGATTGCCGCCAAGACCGGACTTTCATACGATTACATCTCCAGCGTACTATTCCTGCTTGAGCATGGCGAACAACGTCTGCTGGCGGCGGTGGAGGCAGGCAACATGCCCATCACCGTGGCTGTTCCCGGCCTCTTCTCTGGTCGCGTCCGTGCCTCTCTGTTCCCGGCTTCCTCTCCGTTCTCATCCTTGATTCCTTTGTCCCCTGCTAACAACTTAATGCGGATGCGGTGGGGAAGGCGGACAGGAAAATTGGGCAGATTGACGTTTTCTTGAAAATTATTCTCAACCTGGGGGAGATTGACACTTTTCCGGGTGGCCGGGGCTGGGACAAGTTTCTAAAAATGTCACACGGTGTTTGGCAAGCCCCGATTTCCCGGTGGGTTGGCACCACAGCCAGGGCTTGGTTTGTAGTAGTTAGCTGTCGCGGACTACCGTACCAGCCCCGGCCACCCCTTGGCATCATTCCTGTCCGTGCGGAGTGTAACTTTAATCGAGCGGAAGGCGAGGGAGTCGAACCCTCATGACCTTGCGGTCTCCGGTTTAGCGGACCGGCCCGGCGAGCCATATCCGGCTGCCTTCCAGTGTACCCTGGGTGGGATTTGAACCCACGCTCTTCACCTTGAGAGGGTGACGACCACTCCTGACTGGTCCGCCAGGGCATGTTCACACAGCGGTGCATACGGGTGTCGATCCCGTACCTTTGCCTTGACAAGGCAGTGTGCAGAGCCGCTACACCAATGCACCAGAACCAACTGCGGTTGGCAGAGGATGGACGCGCTAACGGCCCAGCGGGTTCGCGGTAAAGCTCGAAATTCTTCCACCCTTGACGGAAGCCACTTCAACCCATGTAATCAACATGGTACGCCCCACCCACCCCACCCCTGCCACGAAGATTTTCCTCCTCATGAACGCTGACCTCGAAAAACAACTGGAGGCCCTGAGCGGCCTGCATCAGCGCATGCTCGACGAATTCGCCAAGGTCATCGTCGGCCAGAAGGAGGTGCTGGAGGAACTGCTGATCACCGTCTTCGCCGGCGGCCACAACCTTGCTGGAAGGCGTGCCGGGCCTGGCCAAGACGCTGATGATCAACACGCTGGCCCGGCTGCTGTCGCTGCACTTCAAACGCATCCAGTTCACGCCCGACCTGATGCCGTCCGACATCGTCGGCACCAACGTCATCGAAGAAGACCACACGACCGGCAAGCGCGTGATGGTGTTCGTGCCGGGGCCGATCTTCACCAACGTGCTGCTGGCCGACGAGATCAACCGCACGCCGCCCAAGACGCAGGCGGCCCTGCTGCAGGCCATGCAGGAAAAGGAAGTCACCGCCGGCGGCAAGACCTATACGCTGGAGCCCCCGTTCTTCGTGCTGGCCACGCAAAACCCCATCGATCAGGAAGGCACCTACCCGCTGCCCGAGGCCCAGAAGGATCGCTTCCTGCTCAACACGTTCATCAAGTATCCGAAGCTCGCCGAGGAAGAGGACATCGTCGAGCGCACGACGCAGCAACCAATCGGCCGACGTGCAGGCGGTGTGCGATCGGGAATCGCTGCTGAAGTTTCAGCATCTGATCCGCGACATACCGGTGTCGAAGCATGTGACCGGCTACGCCGTCGATCTGGTGCGGGCGACCCGGCCCGAAGAACCCGGCGTGCCGGCGTTCGTCAAGGAGCAGGTCGGCTGGGGGGCGGCCCGCGTGCCAGCCAGGCGCTGATCCACTGCGCCAAGTGCCATGCCGCCTTGTCGCGGCGCGTCTGAACGTGTCGTGCGATGACGTGCGCCACCTGGCCCTGCCGGTGCTGCGCCATCGCCTGCAGGCCAGCTTCGCGCCGAGGCGGAGGGCATGACGACGGACAAGATCATCAAGCCACTCTGGACGCGATTCGTGACGGAGCAGTCGTAGCTCCACCGTTTAGCCGAGACTCCAGGAACGCATTCACGTCTGCGAGTCGGGGCTTAACGTAAACTCATCGTTCTCCCATATGCAAAGCTCTTAACCCTCTCCTGGCTTCACAACCTGCGGCCGGCAGGCCCGAACGCTCTTCCAGCGTCTGCACCGCGCCGTCGTCGCCGCGGAGGGGCCGACGCTTGCCGAGGCATGCACGGGCTCGATCCGCAGCGTTATCTCGATCCCGCGATTCTGGCCAAGGTCGGCTTCTCGCCGCTGTTGGCCAAGGTCGTCGTCGAGGGTTTCTTGAGCGGACTGCATAAAAGTCCCGTATCATGGGTTTTCGGTCGAGTTTGCCGAGCATCGCGAATATGTGCCGGGCGATGATCTGAAGTATCTCGACTGGGCCTTGTACGCCCGCACCGATCACTATTACATCAAGCGTTTCGAGGAAGAGACGAACCTGCGCTGCCATCTCTTGCTCGATCATTCCGCGTCGATGGGCTACGGCACCGGCCTGTTGACCAAATGGGATTACTCCTGCTTCCTGGCGACGTGCCTCGCTTACCTGATGGTGCGGCAGCAGGACGCCGTCGGCATGGCGATGTTCGGCGCAGTGCGCCGGGCTTGTTTGTGCCGCCGCGCTGCCGGCGCTCGCACCTGCGGCAACTGATGGCGGCGATGGTCCGCAATGCCCCGCGCGGAAACCGATGTGGCCGCCAGTTTGCGGGCGACGGTCTGCGGAAGCTGAAACGCCGCGGGCTGGTCGTCGTCATCAGCGATCTGATCGACGATCCCCAAGGACGCTCAAGGCCATTCGCCTCCTGGCCGGGCATCGGCATGATGATCGTTTTCCATGTGCAAGATGCGACGGAGCTCGATTTCTCCTTCGAGGGTCCGGCCCTGTTCCGCGATCTGAAAGACCAGGCGAGGGAATGAGAGATCGATCCGAGCAGCCTCTCGCTCCGCCTATCAGGAACAAAATCAAGGAGTTCTTCGCAGTTCTACCTGAAGGGTCTCTCGCCGAAATGGGCATCGACTATCAGTGGTGACACGCAGAATCGTATGGTCTTGCGCTGACGGCTTATCTGGATCGCCGGCGGCCCGCCACGCGGGGTGACCTGTGGTATGGCCGCAACGATGGGGCCTCGACGCCCATCTCCTGTATTACGCTGGTCATGTTTCTATCCTGTAATATGTCGGTGCCAGAGGGGGCTGACGCCCCCCGCTCCAGCCTGGAGCATCAGTCGTCCATCATCATCATCAGATCTCGCTTTGGCCGCGGGCAGAAATATCGGCGTGGACTGGGCGGGCATCTCTCGAACTGCGCCGCGCAGATTTCCAGATGACCTCGTTGAGCAGCAGGTCGTCGATCAGATCTCCTTTGCTGAATCGAAGGTCCTGGAGACCTCGGCGGAACGGGTGCTCCCTTCGGATTTTTCTCGGCGAGGTCGGCGTCGGGCACGAGATGCTGGTATGGCCTCAGGTCCGGCTTCGGTTGGAAACTGTGCGTTAATCGGTCGTGCGGCCGCATCGAATTGAGACATCGGTTCGAGGCCGAGAATCAGTTCCATGGTTCGCAACATGCTGGTGTGGTCAATAGAGGCAGGAATCGACATGGCCGCGCTTGTGTAGGGGCTGATGACAAAGGCAACGGTGCGGTGCGCATCGACATGTATTGGAACCGTTTTCTGCGGCATATCCTCAACAACGAAGACGGCGGTGTCCTTCCAGAATTGCTCTTCGAAATGCCCTCGATGAGTCGGCCCAGGGCCATGGTGTTATCAGCGACCATGGCCGGGCGTCACTTGCCCGGCATGGTGGCCTGGGTATGATCGCTGGGTAGGCGCATGACGGTGAACTGCGGCATGTCGCCTTCCTTCTCAAAGCGGGCCAACTCTTCCAGGAAACGGTCGACACGCTTTTGATCGGGGAAATCCATATCGAAGCCGTGAGATTTTTCGTCGAAATGGCCCTCCAGCGCCTTGACGCGAGCCTTCGGCAGCTCGTTCGGATCCTTCTGTACTGGATGAATTACCGTAACTGCGATAGGTGACGTTGGCCTCCTTGCAGCGGTCCCAGATGTCGCCGTTGGGTGTGTAGCCGACGCCGCCGAGTTGCCCTCCGCGGGGTAGCGGACGAATTTCTTGCTGGGGCTGCCACGGTAGACGAGCGGCCACACCTTCTCGACAAAATCGCTCGCGTAGGCGCCCATCGTCCATTCGTGGCCGTTGGCGTGACCTCGGCGTCGGCGTAGAAATTGTCGAGCAGTACGAATTCGCGAGCCAGCTCTGGTGGTTCGGGGTGACCTTTTCGGGGAAAAGGCAAATGTTAGGGTCGCCGTTGCCTTCCTTCATATCGCCGAGCACCTGGTCGTAGGTGCGGTTCTCCTTGATGATGTAGATCACGTGCTTGATCGGGCTCGGTTTTCCCGACTTCCTGCGGGGATCGGGATTGCCTTCCGGCACATCGCCGACCACACCCAGATCTTCACAGAGGGGGCTGCAAGCATAGGCTTGCTTGGTGATGCGCCCATTTGTTCGGAGTCGGGCGTGTCGATGGCTGCCAGGGTGCCACGGAACAGACCGCCGATGTACTGGCGGATCGTCGGGTTGCCGGGAGCTTCGGTTCGGGACCCTGCGGGTTGGCCAGCGGTGTGGTGCCCTTGCCGTTGGCCACGTAGATGTGTTTATCCAGTGGATTGTAGGCACGCTGGTGGGATACCAACCGACGGGAATGAAGCCGAGCGACTGGGCTTTTCGAGATCGGCGACGTTGAACACCGCCAGATTATTGCAATCGGCGTTGGCGACGAACAGAAGCTGGCTATCAGGCGTCAGCGCCAGGCTCATTGGGGTGTTGCCGGCGGGCGCACTGGGGAACAGGCTGCACGCAAGGGTGGGGGCGGCCTTGCCGGTGGCGGTGTCGACCACGCTGACTCGGGTGGAATTGGCACAGGCAACGAATAGTGTCTTACCATCGTGGGAAAGGACCATTTCGGTAGGGTGCTTCTCGGTTTCCCAGGTCGCAACCACTTCCTTTTTCGCCAGATCGATGACGGCAATGGCGGATTTGTTCCAGAGCGAAACGAACAGCCGTTTTGCCTCGAGGTCGAGAAGGCACGTGTAGGGGTAGCTATCGGTTTCCAGGGGGATGGTTGTTCTGGCTTCGGGGTCGGCCACCGGGAGGATGCAAATGCCGTGGCCCCAGGTGCCGGCGACATAGAGCGTTTCGCCGGACGGATGGATCGTAATGCCGCCCGGAATGAAGGTATCGGTCTTCCTGGCCACTGCAAATTGCGCTTCTTGCCGAGCAAGCCATCGGTGAAGTCGAAGGCGTGGATCACTTCGAATTCCCCGCCACTGGCGTAGAGATGGGCGCCGTCAGGTGAGAAGCACAGGCCGTAGAATGCCTGGTCGAGCGGCACGCGGGAGATGATCTTCTGTTTTTTGGCCATGAGATCCACCACCATCACCTCGTGTTCGCCAAAGCCGCCGTGCAGCACAGCGAGCCATTTACCGGAGGGGTGTAAAGCGATGTTGACCGGAAAATCGCCGAGCGTGAGATGTTTGCCCGCCGGCCGCAGCAGCCATTGGTTCGGCAATCTGGATTGCCCCATTCGACTGCACGCCGGGGAGCACGCGGGCGGAGGCTGATGCCGATTCTGCGCGGGTTCCAGTTTGGGCGAGTCACTCAGTGCGATGACGAAGCCGGAACACAAGGTCAGCAGTCCGAGAGTGGCGAGAGTGCCGTCGCATGATAAACCTCGATGCAGAAGTTGTTGCGGGCAGGATTGATCCACGGGCGGGCGATGATTAAGGTATAAAGATTTCCGTGAGATCATAGTGAAACATTCGCGAGAAACGGGTGTGTGCGGGTGTATGGTGACAGCCCGGCTTATCCCAATACCGTTCAATTAGCGACGGCCAGAGTTCTCCCCCCCTTTTGAAGGGGGGGCAGGGGGGGGTTAGGTAACGTCAGCCGGCTTCTCCAACCCCCCCGCCCCCCCTTCGTAAGGGGGGAGAAATAATCGCACTGCTAATTGAACGGTATTGCGGCTTATCCAGGATGGGGAGACTAATGGAAGTTCAGGAGCGCGACAGTCTGGGGCGGGTGGTGGCGGCGTGGTGCGTACACGGTTATACGGCCCTCGGGTTGCTGGCCGCGGCGTGGATGGTTTACCTGCTCGACGGTGCCACCCCGGCGACTCCGGAGCGGTTTCGCTCGGTGTTTTTCCTGATGCTCGCCGCCACTTTCATCGATTCCACGGATGGGGCTCTGGCGCGGTGGGTGCGCGTCAAGGAGGTGCTGCCGGGGTTCGATGGCCGACGGCTCGACGACCTGGTGGACTGGCTCACCTACACCTGTATTCCGCTGTTCCTCCTGTGGAAGGCCGAGATTCCCGCCGGCGGTGCGGGCTGGCTGCTGGTGCCTTTGGTGGCCAGCGTCTATGGCTTTTCGCAGGTTTTCATCAAGACAGACGACGGCTATTTTCTCGGCTTCCCGTCGCTCTGGAACCTGGTCGCGTTTTACCTGTACACGCTGCAACCGCTACCGGATAGCGTTGCCATCGGGTTGCTGCTGACTCTTTCAGTGCTCACGTTCGTGCCGTTGCGCTACCTTTATGCCAGCCAGCCAGGCCTGCTGAATCGGATCACCAGCGTGCTCGGTATCGTTTGGGCCATGTTGCTCGTCTGGATTCTGGCCGAGCTCCCGCGTGAGCCGGTGCTGGAATCCTGCCGCGCGGCGACGTTCCCAACCCACTGGTCCACAATCTGGCCGTTCTGTCGCTGGTATTCCCCGTATACTATTTCGTAAGTTCCTGGGTGGTGAGCTGGCGCGTTTGGAGCGAACGCCGCCGGAAAGCGATTCGAGGCAAATTCACATGAAAACGCTGCGTTTGCTGCTGGCCGTTGGCTTCCTGGTAGTTCTCGCCTCATGGGCCGGGGCACAGAACTTTGATCCGCCGAAATCGCAGCCGCCGGACGAGGCGAAGCTCATGGCTATCAAGGAGAAGACCAAGAAAATCGAGTCCAAATTGGCGGCCCTGCGGCGCAAAAAGGTTCTCGATGTGCATCTGGTGGAAATCGAGGTCTACCTGAAGGCGGCTGACTGGATTCTCCGGCATGACGAGTTTTACGGCGACAAGGCCGTTGACTGGACACTCGAAATCCTCGCGCGGGCGGACTGCGCCTACTCAGGCAACCGAGGGAGATTTTGCCTGGCTAGGAGAAACGGGACACAGCGTGGTCCGAGCCTACCGTTCGCAGATCGATGGCTCGATCCAGCCCTACGCGGTGACCTTCCCGGCAGACTTCAATGAGAAAAGGAACCTGAACAAGGAATGGCGGCTGGATATCGTGTTGGCCAAGGACGTCAACCTGGCCTCGCTCTGCGAAAAGTACGGCGGTGGCGGCCACGCCCGCGTAGCCGCGATTTCGCTGGGCCCCGGCGACCTGGTCCGTGCCCGCCAGATCGCCAAAGAAATCGCCGCCACACTTCGCCGGCATCGATGATGGCACTTCCATTTTCTGGTCATCCGGGACTGATCGTTTTCGTGCGCGCTCGAACATCCGCATCCTTTCGATAAACCCTCAGTTAGAGAGATCAAGAAAATTCATGCGAAGACTGGAAGGAAAGATCGCGCTAATTACTGGAGCTGCCTCCGGAATCGGTGAGGCCATCGCGCGCGCATTTGTAGCCGAGGGCGGCACGGTCATATTGAGCGACATCGCCGACGATGCCGGCTCGAAGAAAAGCGCATCGCTTGGCCCGACAGCCGCCTACCTGCACCTCGACGTTCGCCAGGAAAAGGATTGGGTGAGGTGCGTAGATCAGATTCTCCAGCAGCACCGCACACTCGATGTACTGGTGAACAACGCTGGAATTACGGGCTTTGAGGAGGGTTCCGCACCGCACGATCCCGAGCATGCCAGCCTCGAAGACTGGCACGCGGTCTTGGCGACAAATCTGGACGGCGTGTTTCTCGGCTGCAAGCACGCTATCCGCGCGATGCGAGTGCACGGGACTGGATCGATCATTAATATCTCGTCGCGATCGGGCCTGGTCGGGATTCCCGGTGCCGCGGCCTATGCCGCGAGCAAAGCGGCAGTACGGAACCACACCAAGACTGTGGCGCTCTATTGCGCCGAGCAAGGGTGGAAGATCCGTTGCAACTCGATTCACCCAGGGGCCATCCTGACTCCCATGTGGGAACCGCTGCTCGGTGCCGGCCCCGAACGAGAAGAACGAATCGAAGCCTTAGTAAAGGACACCCCGTTACGTCGCTTTGGGACTTCCGAGGAGGTGGCAGCGCTTGCAGTGCTGCTGGCATCGGATGAAGTCACTTACATGACTGGAACGGAAATTACGCTCGATGGCGGGCTTCTGGCAGGATCCGCAGCAACTCCCAAACGGTCTTGAAAGTGCGAAGGCCACTCCGATGAACGGAATATTTCTGGACGACGGACCGGCCAACGCATATTTCGGCGTCAGGAAATTGTTGGAATCGACCCGCGAACGAGGCCCTGAGCATTGGGCGGCGGAAAGTCTCGTGGTACAATTTCGAGGTTTCAGTGGGCCGGTAGCTCAATGGTAGAGCAGCTGCCTCTTAAGCAGCGGGTTGTAGGTTCGAGTCCTACCCGGCTCACCACTTGTTTTTCAGCAAGTTAGACCCTTCCGACTCGTCCGCCACAATAAACTGCGCCCAACTTTGTGCCACACTCGGCTCGAAATCTGCTCCGCTGAGGCCATATACAGCACGGCCCTAGCCAAAGCCGAGTACGCCAAACTTCCCCAATAAATGCACTGACTCGATGTCTTCAGATTTTGAAACGATTCTTATCAATTTTCAGCGTCTTGATTTTCGATTCGAGTGTCGACCGCGGAATGCCCAGCCTGGCGGCTGCTCCGTTAGGCCCAAACACCCGTCCGTGGCTTGCTTTTAAGGCGTCCTCGATCATTTTCTTTTCTTGCGCCAATAATCTGCGAGGAAGTTCAACTGGTTGCTTTGGTTCCGTGGTTACCGGTGAAGGTTGCGGCAACCAATTTTCTTCGATCGAAAAAATCTCCGTTTCGCCGAGGATTACCGAACGCTCGATCACGTTCTGCAGTTCGCGGATATTTCCAGGCCAAGGGTAGGATTGCAGCAACTTGAGCGTCTTCTTGCTGACGCTTTTTATTTTCTTGCCGGCCTTCCGCGCGTAGCGATCGACGAAATATTCTACTAGCAGCGGTATATCCTCTTCCCGATCGCGAAGAGGCGGCATGTCGATCGGGAAAACATTCAACCGGTAAAATAAATCATTCCGGAAGCTGCCGGCGCTGATGGCGGCGGGCAAATCGCGATTCGTGGCGGCGATGACCCGGACGTCCGCACGGATTCGACGATTGCTGCCGACGCGCTCAAATTCGTGTTCCTGCAGAACACGGAGGAGCGCGATTTGGGTCTCCGCCGGAAGCTCGCCAACTTCGTCGAGGAAGATGGTGCCGCCGTTGGCAAGTTCAAAGCGGCCCAGGCGCTGCTGCGTCGCGCCAGTGAAGGCGCCCTTCTCATGGCCGAACAACTCCGAGGCGATCAGATCACGCGGAATGACCGCGCAGTTCACGCTGACGAACGCGCGCGAGGCACGAGCTGATCGGCGGTGGATGGCGCGGGCAACCAGCTCTTTGCCTGTACCGGTTTCACCGGTGATAAGCACGGTGGAATCGCCAGGGGCTACTTTAGAGATGCGCGAGAGAACACTCTTGAGCGCTGGAGAAGTTCCAACAATTTCTTCGAACATCGAGGCTTTATCGATTTCCTCGCGCAGAGCGACATTTTCCTGGCGCAGCCGGTCTTCGGCCTGCTTGCGATCTTCGATATCGCTTCCGGTCACGTACCAGCGGGTAATCTGTCCGGCTGCGTCACGCAGCGGGCTGTAACGGGACAAAAACCAACGATAGGTTCCATCGCTCTTGCGGATCCGTATCTCTAACTCGAAAGCGGAGCCAAGGGAGACCGCACGAGCGGAGTCACGGGTGACCCGCTCCCAATCATCGGGATGCACGAAATGGGCGTGGTAGCTTGGAACCGGGCTTTTGAATCTCTCCCGCCACTGCTCAAGGGTCAGGCCCAGATAGTCGAGCAAGACCCGGTTGGCGTAAAGACTTTCGGTGTCCGGTCCGAACACAGCAACAATCTGTGGCGCGAGGTCTAGAATTTGGCGAAGCCCCGCTTCTTGTTCGCGGATTTTTTCCTCTGCTCGCTTGCGCTCTTCGACATCGGTGAGGACGCCATACCATTTGACAATTTTTCCCGTGGCGTCACGCAGCGGGACGTTGCGGCTCCAGAACCAGCGATACGTCCCGTTCGACTGGTGTAGGCGTTGTTCATACTCGAGAGGCTGCCCAGACGCCAAAGCGGCCTTGAACTTATCGACGGCACCGGCAACGTCGTCGGGATGAGTGGCCGTCAGCCAACCCCAATCCAGCCATTGCTCCCTGGAAATGCCGAGATAATCCAGGAAACTTTGACTGACGAAATCAGTGGATCCATCCGGCAGGTTGGTTCCGATGAAGGCGGGAATTGTTTCGATGATGGTGCGCAGCTCCTGCTCGCTTTGGCGAATCTTTTCCTCGGCGCGTTTGCGTTCTGTCACATCGGCGGCCGTGCCTACGTATTGGACGAGGTCTCCGGCTTCATCAAGCACCGGATGCCAGATCACGTGAAGGTGCTTGAGAGTTCCGTCATGCAGCATTAACCGGTAATCCTGTGAAAACTCCGCTTTCTGGAGGAATCCCGCACGGCAGCTTTCCGAAACCCTGTCGATATCTTCGGGATGCACAAGTTGACGGGTCAAGTCAAAATCGGGGATGCCGCGCTGAGGATTCAATCCAAAAATCCGGAAGAGTTCCTCGGACCAGTAGAGCGTTCTCCGCGTGGCAGGGCTGTAGCCGAAGCTACCCGTGTGAGTAAGTCTCTGCGCTTCCGCCAGATAAGCTTCGCTGCGCCGTAGGGCCTCTTCCGCCTGTTTCCTGTCCTGGATATCGGTCCGCGTACCGTACCACCGAATGAGTCGCCCTCGTTCGTCTCGCAGGGGGTTGAGACGGATTAGGAACCAGCGGTACTTCCCGTTTTTCCCGAGTAGCCGCGCTTCTGATTCCCACGGAAGTCCACGCGCAATCGCAGCCTCGCGTTCGTTTCGAAGTTTATTTAAATCGTCCGGATGAAAGACCCGATCGAGTAAGTCCGGAGCGAGGGCGTCTTCTAAGGTCATGCCCGTGTAGTCGAGATCCCGCCGATTCGCATAGAGCGGTTTCCCGTCTGGTTCCAGGACTAGAATGTGCTGCGGAACGGCATCTACGATTTGCCGGAGCTCCATTTCGTCCTGCCGGAGCCTTTCTTCTGCTCTCTTTGCTCGGGTGATGTCCATCGCCGAGCCAATAAACTCGACATTACCCGATTCATGTCTTTCGGCATGAGCCGAAATATGGAGATGTTTGATGGATCCGGAAGGCATCAACAGTCGATGTTCGATATCAAAATCCTTCCTATCCATTGATGCCCGCTCGATGGTTTGCTTTACAAACGCCGCGTCCTTTGGGTGCACCCGTTGCAGGACCAGGTCAATAGTGGGTTTCGCTGTCCTGTCGTGTTCGAAAATACGGAAAGTTTCCTCCGACCAGAAGAGTTCCCCGGTCATAACATTCCAGCCGAAACTGCCCGTGTGGCTCAGTCTCTGCGCTTTGGTTAGGTACGCTTCGCGCCGGCGAAGTTCCTGGGTCAGGAGTTCATGCTCGGTAACGTCGATGGCGCTGCCAACGTACTTTCGCAAACCCTGATCTTCTGAAGCAGGAGCGCTGACGCAGCGAATGTAGCGAATCTCACCGTCGGGCCGCACGATACGCTTGGTGAAATCCAGGGGCAAAGCACTCGCCAGCATTTCTTGGATCAGGCGCGCCGCGGACGGGCGGTCCTGGGGATGAATGCAATCCAGATATTTCTCAATACTCGGCGGTTCGCCGGCAGGATCGAGTCCGTGCATCCGAAATAATTCGGGAGACCAATAATAGAAGCCGGTGGGGCCGAAAGCCCAGCTGCCCATGTGGGCCACGCGCTGCCCTTCGGCTAGATAGAATTCGCTTCTTTGCAGCCGCTCCGAGTTCCGGCGAAACTGTTCTTCGGCAGTTTTGCGTTCCTCAATGTCCATGCTGGAGCCGTACCACTTAACGATGTTGCCGCTCGCATCGCGCAGCGGTACCTTCCGGTGAAACATCCAGCGGTAATCGCCATTGGCCCACCGCACCCGCGTTTCGTACTCGAATATTTTTCCGCTGGCCAGGCAAGCTCGCCATTCGGCCAGAATGCCGTCGACGTCTTCTGGATGAATGAAGGCAGTCCAGTTCCAGCCGGCCACCTTGTCCAAAGTGACGCCGAGGTATTCCAGCCAGCGCTTGTTGAAGTAGTCGAGGTAGCCGTCCGGCTTGGCGGTGTGGATGAGGGCAGGGATGGAATCGACGAGTACTTGAATATCTACCGACTCGGATTTCGCTCCTGGGTTGAGCACGACGCGCATAATGCACTCGACCAGCCGGTCGGAAAAAACTCGACTGGGCTGAACCTCTTTCTATCCGTGAACTGGGTTCAGGGCTTCGGGAGCTTCGTAGGGTAAACCCGTCCCCGAACCGGGATTTAGGAGCGTTCGATTCACCGCGCAAACTTTAGTTGCCCTATTTCTTTTGGAAATAGAGCAGCGAGATTGTTTCCGGATTTGTACCGAAGCTCGCCAATTGTCGAACCTTCGGCGTTATACCACGGATGAATGATTATTGTTTTCAATAATTTAGAATTGGCGCATCAACTGCTTTCCGACAGGCAGTGATTGTGATCTCGATGAGGCTGCCGATGCTGAGAATCACGCGGGAAGGCAACGGCGTAGTGGTGTTGAAAGTCAGCGGTGACTTAACCGCGGAAAACCTGGCCGATATGGAAGCGGTGATTGCGGCTGAAGCAAAAAGCGGGCGGCTCATTTTGGACTGCACCGATTTAAGGACGGTGGACTCCGAGGCCGTGAAGTTTCTGGAAAAGTGGGAAACCGAATCGATCCAGCTGGAGAACTGCGGCGGCTACATTCGAGAATTGATCCGCAGAGAGCGGCGTGCAAGAAAGTCTCGAAAAAGTCCGGAGTGATCAGATATGAACTCGCCTCGCATGGTCTAAGCGTCTGCGGGCGGAGGAGCATCTATGAGCGCAGCTTGCCATTCTGTAATTCAAATCAATAAAAACACGGGACACCTGCCAAAGAACGCCGCGGTGTATCTCAGTGAGGAATTGCGCGCTCGCACCGACGGCCGCCCGGAAATTCCTTTTATGGAGACCATCGTCGGTCGGCGTGGAAGTCTCCGCAGCATACTTGGTCTGGTCGAAGCGGTAGCGCCCACCAACACAACGGTTCTGATCGCCGGCGAAACCGGCACTGGAAAAGAAGTCATCGCGCGCGCGATCCACGAGTGCAGCCCCCGGCGAAACCGCAGCTTGGTGAAAGTCAATTGCGCGGCAATCCCAACCGGCCTTCTGGAAAGCGAACTCTTTGGCCACGAACGCGGGGCCTTTACCGGGGCGGTCAATTCTCATGTCGGCCGCTTCTCGCTGGCCGACCGCGGCACGCTGTTCCTCGATGAAATTGGGGACCTCCCGCTGGAGCTGCAGCCCAAGTTGCTCCGGGTCCTGCAGGAGCAGGAGTTCGAAGCGGTCGGCAGCACGCGGACCAAGCGAATCGACGTTCGGGTGGTGGCCGCGACCAATCAAGACCTGAGGCAGATGGCTCAACAACGTGAATTCCGCGAAGACCTCTACTATCGCCTTAACGTCTTTCCGATTTATCTGCCGCCGCTGCGCGAACGAAAGGCCGACATCCCCGACCTCGTGGAATATTTTGTGCGGCAGTTTGCCGCTTCGATGGGCAAATCGATCCGCTTGATTCCCCCGCAGACCATGCGCTCCCTTGCGCGCCACGATTGGCCGGGCAACATTCGCGAACTGCAAAACTACATCGCCCGCGGGGTGATCCTTTCGAATGATGAGGTGTTTGCGCCAGGGCCGCTGGAATGCACGCCGGCTCCGCAGCCCGAAATGTTAAATCCCACCCTCGAAGACAAGGTGCGTCAAGAAATCCTAGCGGCGTGCCAGCGGTCCAATTGGAAGCTCGGAGGCCCGCGGGGCGCAGCCGCCAGGCTCGGCCTGAAGCGGACCACTTTGTTTTATAAAATGAAGCGCCTGGGCATCACCGCGCCGGTCGGCAATTCGTTAGAGTAGGCGCAAATCTCCTCAGTTCCGTATCGTTTGCGAGTATCGCTGACGGGAAATTTATTTTGAGAGTTTCTTCCCCGGCAAACTTGTGTTCTGCGGGCGCGTCATCATGGTTCGTTTGGCCTGGCCGAAAACGTGGCGTTTAGCCCGGAACAGTCTCGCTTTAAACGTTTCCGCAGGTACACCCAGCATGGCGCAAGCTTCCGGTCCCGACAATTCGTCAAAATAACTCAGAGTGAAGGCTTGTCGCATCGCCGGTTTCATTTTCCCCAGGATCCCGTCGAGCAGTTGGAGAATCTCGTGTTCCGCATGAATCGCCTCGGGATCGCGTCCCGAGTCCAGAGGGCCGTCGCTCCATTCCGATTCATCCCTCTCGTGGCCGTCGGCGAATGAGTGAATCGTCAATCGTTTCCGTTTCCGTTGAATCATCAATGCTGAATTCAAGACGATGCGCGTGAACCAAGTGCTGAGCGCGGAGCGGCCTTCGAAGCTCTGCAAATGCAGATACCCTGAAAGAAAAGAATTCTGAACCGCGTCTTCAGCGTCTTCCCGATTGCGAAGGATGGAGCGGGCCATGGCCACGAATTTCGGGCGAGAGGCCATAAACATCTCTTCGAAAGCTCGTCTTCCCGCGGCGTCCGCATGAGTCTCGGCCGCCTGGTCCGCGTCGCAGCTTGGGAGCGCGCAGGAGCTTGATCGCGCGTTCCTTTTTCTGGGCCTAAAGGCGGGCGAGGGCCCGCGATTTGTCGCGGGCTTGATGTGTCCAACAAAACTTACAGCTGTGCTCACTGGCAATCCCCCCATGTTTCGCTGACCTGCGAGAGCAAGTTAGCGTCCAAGACGAACTTTGCTGGGCGCTTTTAGCTAGGCATTTTGTTTTCAACGCGAGGGAGACATTCAGTTCGCCAATAAACACCGCGGGAGATCGTGCCGCTCGCGATTCACGGCGGAGATTTGACGGTAACGTCGAATCTGTGACGGGAGCCAGCCGCTGGTTTTCGCTTCGCGCAACGAACGGTGCTTGGTCAGAGCCTCGGCATTTTCGTGAATGGATTGACAGTCGTTCAGTGATCCAAGGGCCGCGAAAAAAAGCAACGCCTCTGTTTTCAGCAACCTACTTCAGCAACATCGTTGGCAAGCAGCGTGCATGAGTCGCCTTCGAGAAGTTCTACGGGTCGCGGCGGGCGCGCCAACGAAGATGAAAGGAATCGTCGCTGATGACGACTCCCCTCGCATCTTCGAAGAGAGAGGTTTCACAGAATTATGGCCACCCCAGCATTAGACCAAAAACAGGCAGGAACCCAGACACGGGCGTTTGCCATTGCCTGGGGTTTCACGGTGATTTTTTATTTTCTCGAATATGCGGTGAGGTCCAGCCCAGCGGTGATGATCCCGCAGCTGGAAGCGTCCTTTCACACCACGGCGCTCGGCATCAGCGCGATTTTAGGGGCTTATTACTATACGTACTCGACGATGAGCCTGGTTGCCGGTGCGGCGCTTGATCGCCTGGGTGCCAAGCGCACCGTTCCGGTGGGCGCTGCAATCTTGGGTATCGGTTGTCTGGTGTTCAGCGCCGGCGCAGTGCTCGCGGGCGACATCGGCCGCTTGTTGCAAGGAGCAGGCTCGGCCTTCGCTTTCACCGGTGCCGTGTACCTCGCGGCTCACGGATTCTCTGCACGCTACCTGGCCACTGCAATTGGCTTCACCCAGTGCGTCGGGATGTTGGGCGGTTCGGCCGGGCAGTTCGCTGTGGGACCGATGATCGAACATGGGCTGGAAGTGCACGCCATCTGGATTGGGCTGGGAGTCATCGTCTTGGCCAACGCAGCGCTTTTGTATTTCACCACTCCGAAAGAGCAATCTGCACGGCGCGCGCAAGAAGCAGGTTTCGCTTCCGTGCTGCAGCCGTACAAGATCGTGTTTTCAAATCCCCAATCCTATCTCTGCGGCTTAATCGCCGGACTGTTGTTCGCACCGACCACGATCGGCGACATGATTTGGGGCGTAGCCGCATTTCAAAAAGATATGCAGTTTTCCTATCACAATGCGGTACTCATCGCCTCCATGGTTCCGCTCGGCTGGGTTTTTGGATGCCCGCTTCTAGGCTGGCTTTCGGACCGCATCGGACGGCGGAAGCCAGTGATTATGGGGAGCGCGGCGGTCATGATCCTGGCCGCGGCGCAGCTCGCTCTCAAATTCCTCCCCGTTCCACCGCACGTCGCGATGTTTATATTTGGCGTCGCCTCGGGCGCGGCGATGATTCCCTATAGCGTCATCAAGGAAGTGAATCCAGACAACGTAAAGGGCAGCGCAACCGGCGGGATCAATTTTCTGGTCTTTGGAATTACCGCATTCCTTGGCCCGGTGTATGCCAAGCACATCGGCCGGGGCATCGGAACCGCGGCGGACCTGCATCTTCACTTTCAGAAAGGGGCATTTTTCTGGATCGTTTGCTGCGCGGCCGCCATCGTGGTGAGCTTTTTTCTCCGCGAGACCGGACCCGCGGCGCAGCCACGGACTCCAGCGAAAGCGGTATAGATGCCGGGTAGGCTTGACGATACCTTAGCCGATCGAAGACAAATTCATTTCGTTTCACGAGTGCGGCAATCAATGAAGGAGACCAGAAAATGCCAAACAGAATTGCAGATGAATTGATCCGCAGACTCGCCGAAGCCGGCGTGGAAAGGATTTACGGCGTCGTCGGCGACAGTTTGAATCCGGTGACGGACGCGCTGCGCCTGAACAACAAAGTGAAATGGATCCACGTGCGCAATGAAGAAGCCGGCGCGTTTGCGGCCGGCGCGGAAGCGCAGCTTACCGGCAAGCTCGCCGCCTGCGCAGGCAGTTGCGGACCGGGCAACCTGCACCTGATCAACGGACTTTTCGATGCGCATCGCAGCAATGCGCCGGTGCTGGCCATCGCCTCGCATATTCCCAGCAGTGAGGTCGGCACCGGATATTTTCAGGAAACCCATCCGCAGAACCTGTTTCAGGAATGCAGCCACTACTGCGAGCTGATCTCGAACCCGGCTCAGTTCGAACGAGTTCTACACGTCGCCATGCAGAGTGCGATTGGACAAGGTGGAGTGGGCGTGGTCGTACTGCCCGGCGATATCGTTGGAATGGACGCACCGCCAAACGGCGGCATGCGCTCCCTGGTCACCCATCGGCCGAGCATCCGTCCAGGCCAAAAGGACCTGGCGAAACTGGCGGATCTGATCAATTCCGCTAAAAAAGTTGCTCTCTTCTGCGGAATCGGCTGCGAGGACGCTCACGACGAAGTCGTCGCACTCGCGGAGAAAGTGAAAGCTCCCGTTGCGCATTCCTACCGGGGAAAGCCGTTCATCGAATACGACAATCCCTACGATGTCGGAATGACCGGAATGATTGGTTTCGGTATGGCGTACGAGGCCATTCACGAATGCGACCTTTTGTTGCTTTTGGGCACTGATTTTCCGTACGACAAGTTCCTCCCGACGAAGTGCAAGATCGCGCAAATCGACATCCGCGTAGAGCGATTGGGACGGCGCAGCAAACTCGACCTGGGAATCTGGGGCGACGTAAAGGAGACCCTGCAAGCCCTGATGCCGATGTTGGAGGGTAAGCAGAGCCGCGAATACTTGCAGACCACGATCGCCAAGCACAAAGAGAAGATGCAAAAAATGAACGTGTACGTGGACCATGTCGGAACCCGTTTGCCCATGCATCCGGAGCCGGTTGCTGCGGCTCTCAGTGAAGTCGCGGCAGCTGACGCGATTTTTACCGCCGACACCGGGATGTGTAACGTGTGGTCTGCGCGTTATATCAAGGCGACCAAGGGCCGGCGGATTATCGGTTCTTTCAATCACGGGTCCATGGCGAACGCACTGCCCCAAGCGATCGGCGCCCAGTGCGCTTATCCCGGCAGGCAGGTCATCTCGATGTCCGGCGACGGCGGGTTCGCCATGCTCATGGGCGACTTGCTGACCCTGACGCAGTACGACCTCCCGATCAAAGTGCTGGTGTTCAACAACGGCGCATTAGGAATGGTGAAACTAGAGATGGAAACCGGAGGATTCCCGGATTATCAAACCGATCTGAAGAATCCGAACTTCGCCAAGCTGGCCGAAGCCGTCGGCATGATGGGCGTGAGAATCGAAAATCCGGCGGATCTAACTTCGGGTTTCAAGAAGGCGCTGGCGCATAACGGACCCGCGCTCATCGACGTCGTCACCGATCCGAACGCTCTTTCGATTCCTTCCCATGCGGATAAATCGCAAGCGGTGGGCTTCGCGCTAGCGCTAGGGAAAATGGTTCTCGCCGGGAACATCGACGAGGTGATGGACACGGTAAAAGGCAACATTCGGCACGCCAGCGAGTCTCTGGAATCGATCTAGGTTTTCGCCGGCCAATTTTCGCCAAGATGTTTTTACAAACCGTGGGCCACACGCCGGTGCGGGTGTGTCAACGCAGGGATTGGTGTCGGCCGCCCATTCTGGCGAATGCCACGCGCACGGTGGACGCAGGCAAGATCTTGAGGTCTAGGATGCGAATTATTTGGGGAACCCTATGTTTTCTGCTGCTCGTGCCCGGACTCACGTACGGTCAGGCGCCCACCCGCCCGACCGATTCGGCGGCGAGCGCTCCCGACCTTGCCACCCAGTTGGACGCCCTGCGTCAGGCGCTCCTGCAAACTCAGCAGCAAGTCGCGGCGCAGCAACAGGAAATACAAGTATTGAAGGCCGAGCTGAAGAGCAGCGGGGCAGGTACCCCTGCACCCGCAGCGCCCGCGGAAATCCGGAATGGCGTCGCCAACGCCGCGAAGCCACCCGCCGATCAACTGACGCAGCCGGCTGCATCACCGACTTCGGCCGGGTCGATTAAACTCGGCGATGCGGTCTTGACTCCCGGAGGTTTCGTCGATTTCGAGAGTATATTTCGAACCACGAACACCCAGAGCAACATCGCCACGAATTTTGCGGGCATACCTTTCGGCAACACGGCCCAAGGACGTTCTACCGAATTTCGCAGCACAGCGCAGTTCTCGCGCCTCAGCCTGAAGCTCGAAGACAATTTCAGGGGCACCCAGCTGGTTGGCTACGTCGAAGGAGACTTCAGCGGAAACAGTGCTCCGGGCGTGTATCAAAGCGTGAATGGTCTGACAAACCGGTTGCGGCTTTACTTCGGGTATTCGAAGCGCGGGAACTGGGAGATTTTAGGCGGGCAAACCTGGAGTTGGATGACGCCGAACCGCAATGGCATCGGCCCCCTGCCTTCCGACTTAGCCATCACCTACAATGAAGATCAGAACCTCGGGGTCGGCGTACCGTATACCCGCGCGGCCGAATTTCGCGTTGCGTATCACCTCAACGACCATTGGGCCATCGGCGCGGGAATCGAAAATCCCAATCAATACATCGGCAACTATGTCGCGCTTCCGGCCGGGTTCAGCTCGATTGGCACGCAGTTCGATAACAACGCAAACGCGGGCGCGGCGAATCTTATGCCGGACATCCTGGCTAAGACCACGTATGACACCGAACTTTCCCGCCGGCACTTTCATGCCGAACTTGCGGGCTTTCTCACCGGCGCGCACGCCTCGGTGCTGCCCACTGGGTCCACTTCATTCGAGCGGCACAATGCTTTCGGTGGCGGCGGTCAAGTCGCAATGAACTACGAATTGATCCCCAACAAGCTCGTCATCCTCGGGAATGTTTTTTGGAGCGACGGCGGTGCCCACTACCTGGTCGGCACCGGCCCACAACTTGTGGTGCGTCCCAACGCTGCCGGAAACAACATTGATCTTTCCATGCTGCATGCCGGCGCTGCTTCCGCCGGATTCGAGTGGCGCGCCAGCCAAAAGGAAGCGTTCGCCGTTTACTACGGCGCGGATTATTACGGCCGGAATTTCTTTCCAGACACCACGAACACCACAAATCCCGGAGCGATTATTGGCTACGGCGGCCCCGGTTCACCAAACACCAACAACCGCGCCATCCAGCAGATCACTTTCGATTGGCTGTTCACGTTCTGGAAGAGCCAGAGGCATGGCGCCTTGCAGTACTACACCCAGTATTCTTATCTCACGCGCGCTCCCTGGTTCGTGGCTCCGGATGATCCCAAGAATGCGCACCTCAGCATGGTCTACGTCGGCATCCGGTACGTTCTGCCGTCCACCTCAGGAACCTTGCTGCGCGTACCGTACCCCAACTGAGAATCTGCTGCGCATCGAACCGGCGTGCAATGCTGCTCGAGCTTTGAAGGGCGATAAGCCCGCCGCAATAAGATCCCACCAAGCTTTTCTGAATCTGTGGAAAGACGCCGACCCCGAAATCCCCATCTACCAGCAAGCAAAAATCGAGTACGCCAAGCTGCGGTAGTGCGCTGTCAGGTCTGCCTTGTGGGACGGCGTCAGATCCGCCCCCTCCTACTGATTTTGGCGCAAGACCGCTACTTGCTCGGCGTGGCCTGTTTGGGCGCTGTACGCGCCGCACCCTCGATTACCGTGGCGACTTCCTTGGCGTGGGATACATAAACACAATGGCTTGCACCGGCGATCTCGGTGGTGTGGCTGCCGGCGCGCTTGGCGTAAAAACGCTCAAGATCGGGGTTGATCGTTCGATCCGATCCAGCTACTACCATCCAACTCGGTTTTTGTCTCCAGGCCGCAGTGGTGATGACCGCTTTGAAACTCGCTGCGGGGTTGAGCACCTGGGAACGAGCCATAAAATCGGCTTGTTCCGTCGACAGGTCCGCCGCAAAAAAAGCATGAAATTGGGCGGGGTCGAGGTAGGTGAAGCCATCAGTCGTCACTTTAATTGCGGTCGATTTGCTGAGGTCGCTGGGAAATTGCTTGCCGTCCTGCGATTCGCTCTCTCCGGCATCCGGCATATGCGCCGCGACGTACACCAAGCCCACCACGGACGGGTCGGTTCCCGCCTCGGTAATGACAGCACCGCCGTAACTGTGGGCCACAAGAAGGACCGGTCCATTTTGCAGCGCGAGGATGCGTTTGACCGCGGTCACGTCATCCGCAAAGGACGTCTCCGGCTCTTGCACGATTGTCACGTTAAATCCATCTTTGGCCAGCTGCTCGTAAACGCCTTTCCAACCCGAACCATCGGCCCAAGCACCGTGGACCAGCACGACGTTTTTCACGTCGGGCTGCTGCGCGCGCGCGGGGAAGGAACCTCCCAAGCCAACGGCGCACAAAACTGCGATAAAAATAGCGATGCGATTCGGCAAGTGCCTCCCGTGCTCATAATGTCGAGCGCCGTAACGCATTTCGGTTCGGTCGTTCATAGCGCGTCTCCTTCTCTGATTCTTTGACTACCGCCACAGGCTAAACCCAGACAGGCATAGTTTCAACCTCCGGCGCTTCGGCCACGCCGCTGGCTGGACGAGAAGTGGAAAACGACCGGCAAAAGTGCTACACAGTAGCGGTCCTCGCTCCGCTGCATATAGGAGATCAGCATGTCACTGGAAATTGGGAATTTGCCTGAGATGGTACGCGACACCAAGAAGGCGCTGCGCGCGAAGCTGCCGAATTACGCCTCGGTCTTCGGCGAAGTGGAAGCGGAGATGCGCCGGCGCGTGGACAAAATTGTGGCGGAGCGCAACGCGGGGAAGGCGGTGATTCCCATCGTGCAGTATTCCGACATTGCGGCTGGCACCGTGCCGGCTTCGGTGGCGAACAACATCAAAGAGCGCGGCGCGTGCGTTATCCGTCGAACTTTCGACCCGGCGCAGGCGGAAGCTTGGGATCGCGAAATTGAACGCTATGTCGAAGAGAATGGCCTCGACGCGAAATTGGCCAACGCCGCCGAAGACAAATATTTCGGCACGCTGGCTTCGGCCAAGCCGCAGATTTACGGCATCTACTGGTCGCGGCCGCAGGTCGAGGCGCGCCAATCCGAATCGTTAACCAAAGTGCGCGTGTTTCTGAACCAACTCTGGCAGGCGGAGAGCGAAGGGAAGCGCCACTTCGACGCGAGCGAAACTCCGGCGTACGCGGACCGCATTCGCCGGCGCCCGGCCGGCTCGGCGTCGCTCGGTCTTTCGCCCCACGTTGATGGCGGCTCAGTGGAACGCTGGCTCGACGGCAACTTCCGCAACGTGTATCGCCACGTTTTCTCGGGCGACTGGAAAAAATATAATGCGTTCGACGCTGCCTGGCGTCCCGACGTGCAGGAAGTTTCGTCGCCCGCGGTTTGTTCGATGTTCCGCACGTTTCAAGGCTGGACGGCTTTAACCCGCCAAGGCCAAGGTGATGGCACGCTGCAACTGATTCCGATCGCAGATGCCATGGTTTACGTTCTGCTGCGTGCGCTGCAGGACGATGTACCGGAAGACGATCTTTGCGGAGCGCAGCCCGGCCGCGCGCTTTCGATCAATCCGCAGTATCACAGCTTGTTGATTCAGGCGGTCTCGTCCATTCCGCTAATGGAGCCGGGCGATACGGTTTTCTGGCACTCCGATTTGATTCACGCGGTTGAAAACGAGCATCGCGGCAAGGGTTACAGCAACGTGATGTACATCGCTTCGACGCCGGGCTGCGCCAAGAATTCCGCGTACCTCCAGCGCCAGGCACCGGCCTTTCTCTCCGGGAAGACACCACCGGATTTCGCGCCGGATAATTTCGAAGTGGATTTCAAGGGCCGTGCTACTGAGGCGGATCTGACTCCGCTGGGGCGTTCGCAATTGGGTTTGGCCGCAGCAGGGCCCAAGTCGGTTTCGGCCTAGGAATATTTTCGACTCGGCAAACCTTCGAAGCGGGGAATTTCCCTAAGGCAGTGCGGGGAGTCCGACTTTCGCGATTATATCGCGGAAGCGCGGATCGTCGTGCAGGCTGGCCAGCATAGCATCGATGCGCAACGCGACAATTTCCGGCTCGCGCTTCGAGTAAGATTCTTCCAGATGATCGAGCGCTTCGCGCTTGCGTCCTAGCAGCGCGGCCGTTTGGGCCAGCGCGAAAGCGTGCTCTTTTCCGGAGGCATGCAGGGCCTGCTGTTCCTTCAGCATGGCCGCCAGCATTCCGCGGCCTCCACTCGAAGCCAGTCCTTTTTCTCCGGCGGCTACGATCGCTAGGGCCGAGGAGTCGTGCAGAATCGTGGCAGCCTTCTTGGACTGTTCCAGAAACAGCTGATAATTTTCGGTCGAAAGATAAATCATCGCCAGATAAGTATGCGGCGAAAGAAAGCTCGGCTCGATGGCTTCCAACTGTTTCAGTTGCGCTACCGCTTCTTCCGTACGCCCGTCGTAAAAAAGAATTACACCCTGGTCAGCCAGAATCGCCGTCGATTTGGGATCCAGCTTTTGCGCTTTGTCGATTTCGTCGAGCGATTCCTTGAACCGTCCCAGGTGCAGCAGGTAGGTCGCATACCAGTGATGCGCGACGACCGAATTCGGGTCCAGCGCGAGCG
This sequence comes from uncultured Acidobacteriota bacterium, assembly GCA_963835025.1. Lineage (GTDB taxonomy): Bacteria > Acidobacteriota > Terriglobia > Acidiferrales > UBA7541 > Palsa-295. The sequence continues at coordinate 41,973 of CAWIEL010000062.1, read as the reverse complement.
CCCGCTGGAATTCGCGCTCGGCGCCCGGAACATCCCAGGACCAGTAGAAATCCACAAAGGCCAGCGCACTGTGCGCGCCGGAAAGCGAATCGTCGAGGGCGATGGCGCGTTTCGCAGCTGCAGCCGCACGGGGGTAAGCCTCTTCGGGAGGCATCAGCGAGTATTCGCGCAGCAGGTTGTAGCAGTCGGCCATGCCCACGTAGGCTTCGGCATATTGAGGATCGCGTACGACCGCTTGAGTGAAATAGTCCACGGCCTGATTCAAAGACTCGGGGGTGCGTTTATTGAAATAAAAAAGGCCCTTCAGGTAGAGCTGCTCCGCTTCGGGATCGATGGTTCGGGGTTTCGCGGCCGCGGCCAAACCACGCGCCGCACGAACGGAGGAGTTGCGCCAGGCGATCCCGATGACGACCGCGAGCGCAGCGACCAGCACCAGCCCGATAGCGCCCAGACGGAGAGTGGGGGAACCACGCAGACCAGCCGCCGATGAAACCCCGGAATTCGCGCTTCGACGTTCGCCGAGTCGCCGTTCGGCGGAAAACCGTGCGGCATCGACCGCCGCGGATTCCACACCGGAGTCATCGAGCTGGAGCGGATCAGGAAAAACGGCCGGGTCCGACTCCACCGCTGCGTCGGTATCCAATTCGCTTCCGGCGGCGATTCGCTTGCCTTTGAGCCACTCTTCCAGTTCGTTGGAGTTGGCGTAGACGTTGGCGCGGCCGGCGCCCGGCACGCGGTGCACCGGAAGCCCGCGGGTTACTTCCCAGCGCTTGACGGTGCGTTCATCGCGCCCAAAGAACGCACCTATCTCCTTCCAGGTGTCGAGGCGTCGATTCGTTTCCGGCGTGTCTGAAGACGTCATATCCCGATTTGCCCTGAAGTGTCCCGAAGTGTCATCAGGGCCGAAAATATTCTGTGATTATACCGTCTCAATGGGAACCCGACGCGTTGATTCTCTCCGCTCCAACGATTCGGGAGAAACCTGCGCGCGCACGCCACCCGTAGATGTACGCAGTTCAGCGCAGGCGGGATGGGGCAAACTGAAAAAATTGGGGAGAAAGCTATAACAGACCCATCAAGTACAAGACAAGGAGAATCACCAGAATCAACCCAACCCCACCGCTAGGGAAATAGCCCCAGCTGCGGCTGTGCGGCCACTTCGGGATCGAACCCACCAGCGCAATAATCAAGACAATCGTCAAGATGAGCAGAAGCATTAATTCTCCGAAGTGATGCGAGCTCCGACCGCCGTGCTGGTACCTGCCTCGATTGTGGTAGGGAACTGCGGTATCGGCCATACAGATTTGCCCCTAGGCTCCGGGGAAATTCCCTGCAGCGGATTTTCGTTCGGGCTGTATTGCCATTCCGTTAAGGAACAAGGAAAATCCTACGGGAAACTCTCCATACGTTCCTGAGGCGACAAGTGTGACTTACCTTCCTAACAATTCGGGCTGCCCCGCGCGATGAGTACATCGTCCGCTCCGCCGGTCATCGCGGCCCCCGCTGAAGAGCCGATTCGCGCCGAACTTTTCAGCGCCGAGCGCCTGGAGCAGCATGCCGAGAGCCTGGCAGCGGCGCAGGACGTGGTCGACTCGGAATCGGCTCCTGGACGGCCTCTGCTTCCACGCGTCCTCGAAAATGGACGGCGTCTGCTGGAATATTACCGGGCCACCGCGCACGCGGTGGAACTCGAGCAGAGCATCACGCCCGCCGCCGAATGGCTTCTCGATAATTTCTACATCGTCGAAGAGCAGTTGCGCGAAATTCGCGACGATTTGCCGGTCGGTTTTTATCGCAAACTGCCCAAACTGGCGTCCGGCCATCTCGAGGGTTACCCGCGCGTTTACGGAGTCGCCTGGGCCTACGTCGCGCACACCGACAGCCGGCTGGATCCAGAGGTGCTGCACCGGTTCGTGATGGCTTATCAGCGCGTTCAGCCGCTGACCATCGGCGAACTCTGGGCGGTGGCGATCATCATCCGCATCGTGATGGTCGAGAATCTGCGGCGCATCGCGGAACGCATCGTGCGCAGCCGCAATGCGCGTTTACAGGCTGACGCGCTGGCCGACAGCGCTCTCGGCACCGGCGGCCAGCAAGCCGTCTCTCCCGACGCGGTACTGCGCAGCTTCGGCGATGAGCCGCTCGACCGCGCTTTCGCCGTACGCCTGATTCAGCGTCTGCGCGACCTCGATCCCAAGGTCGGCCCCATTCTTACCTGGCTCGACGAACGGCTGCACGCGCAGGGAACGACCTCCGACGAAATCGTGCGCGCCGAGCACCAGGAACAAGCGGCCATGACGGTGACGGTGCGCAACATCATCACCAGCATGCGGCTCACGTCCGAATTCGACTGGCACACTTTTTTCGAAAGCATCAGCCTGGTCGACGCCGCGTTGCGCGAAGGCAGCAATTTCGAGCAGATGGATTTTGCCACGCGCGACTATTACCGCCACGCCATCGAAGACTTGGCCCGCGGATCGAAACACAGTGAAATCGAGATCGCCGAACGTGCGGTGCAGCGTGCCAAGCGCGCGCGGGGTGAATCGCAAGGCAATGGCCACGCGGCAGATGCTCGCCGGGCCGACCCCGGCTACTACCTGATTTCGCATGGCCGCAGCGATTTCGAGAAGGAGCTGGGATTCAAAATTCGCTGGCGCCGCGAATTATTGCGCCAGTATGTCCGCCACGCGGTAGCGGGTTACCTCGGGACCATTGCGATTCTCACCGCGATTATTCTGGCCATCCCGCTGAGCCACGCAAAGTCACTAGGCCTGGCCGTGCCTTATCTCGTGTTGATGGCTGTGCTCGCCGCAATTCCGGCGTCCGATCTGGCCATCGCGCTGATCAATCGGGTGGTCACGGATCTTCTAGGCCCGCGAACTCTGCCGCGATTGGAATTTCGGGAAGGCGTACCGGAAGCGCTGCGCACCATCGTGGTCGTGCCTACACTGCTGACTTCGACGCGCAGCACCAAGGCGAACGTCGACGACCTGGAGATTCATTACCTCGCCAATCCGGACGGCGATTTGCGTTTCGCGCTGCTCACTGACTGGACCGATTCTGACGCCGAAACGGCTGCCGGCGACGACGAGCTGCTCGAAACGGCGATCACCGCGATGGCCGAATTGAATAAGAGTCACGGGCCTGCGCCCGGCGGTGGCGCGCGCTTTTTTCTCTTTCATCGCAAACGCCAGTGGAACCAGCAAGAAGGCAAATGGATGGGCTGGGAACGCAAGCGGGGAAAGCTTCAGGAGTTCAACCGCCTGCTGCGCGGCTCGACCGAAACTTCGTTTATTGATATTCCTGGGCAAGACTTTCGTTCCCTTCAGAACATTCGATACGTAGTTACCCTCGACGCCGATACCCGCCTGCCGCGTGGGACCGTGAGCCGGCTGGTCGGCACCATGGCCCATCCACTGAACAGCCCGGCGTTCGACGAAAAGCTCGGGCGGGTTGTAGATGGCTACGGAATCGTGCAGCCGCGCGTCACTCCTTCGTTGCCCACCAGCCACGAAGGTTCCGTCTTCCAGAGAATTTTCTCCGGACCCAGCGGAATCGATCCCTATGCCGCCGCGGTTTCCGATGTGTACCAGGATTTATTCCGCGAGGGATCGTTCACCGGGAAGGGCATCTACGACCTGGATGCTTTCGAGCAATCGATCGAAGGCAAGGTCGCCGAAAATACGCTGCTCAGCCACGACTTGTTCGAAGGTACCTTCGCCCGCGCGGCACTCGCCTCCGATATCGAACTCTTCGACGAATTTCCCTCGCACTACGAAGCCGCCGCGCTGCGCCAGCATCGTTGGGCCCGCGGCGACTGGCAATTGCTTCCCTGGATTTTAGGCTACGGCAAAAGTTCCCAGGGCGACCGCGGCCGCATTTCGATTCCGGCCATCAGCCGCTGGAAGATGATCGATAACTTGCGTCGCACGCTCTCCGCTCCGGCCATGTTCCTGACCATGGTGGTCGGGTGGATGATCCCGCATGTTTCGCCCTGGATGTGGACGCGCTTCGTGCTGACCATGATCGCGGTTCCTCCGCTAATTCCTTTTCTGGTCGGGCTGAATCCGCGTTTCGGCGGTATTTCAAAACGCAGCTACCTGCGCCATGTGCTTTCCGATTTGTCCTTGGGAGTGACGCAGATTGGCCTGACCGTAACCTTAATTTCGTTCCAGGCCTGGCTGATGGGTGACGCGATCGTGCGCACTCTGTCGCGCGTCTTCTTCACCCAGAAAAAAATGTTGGAGTGGGTTACCGCCGCGCAGGCCCGCCATGCCGTGGATCTAAAAATTACCGGGGTTTACAAACGAATGTCCGGCGGCGTGCTGCTGGCCCTCGCCGCGGTCATCGCGGTGCGCCTCGTTCACCGGACGGCTCTGGAGCCGGCCATTGCCTTCGCGATGCTCTGGGTTGCCGCTCCGGCGGTGGCCCGTTGGATCAGCTTGCCTCCTCCGGCGCAGGACGCCGAACCGGTTTCGGTAAGCGACACGCGGGCAATACGTTCGATGTCCCGCCGCACCTGGCGCTTCTTCGAGAAATTTGTCAGCGATGTCGATCACTGGCTTCCGCCGGACAACTTCCAGGAAGATCCAAAGCCGGTCGTCGCACATCGTACTTCGCCAACCAATATCGGTCTTTGCCTGTTGTCGAATTTCTGCGCCACCGACCTCGGTTGGATCGGCACGGAAGAAGCCGTCGAAAGACTGGAAGCTACTTTCCACACGCTGGGCCAGCTGGAACTCTATCGCGGCCATTTCTATAACTGGTACGACACGGTCCGCCTGCAGCCTTTAGAGCCGAAATATATTTCCAGCGTCGACAGCGGAAATCTGGCCGGACATTTGCTGGTGGTCACGCGCGCTTGCCGCGACGCCAGCGAGAAGCTTTCACTCGACCCGAGCATCTTTGTCGGCGTCGAAGACGCGCTGTTCTTGCTGCGAGAATCGTTGGCCAATATCACCGACGCACGACGTACCCACACCGTCAGCCGCAAGCAGCTGAGTAACGCAATCGACGCGCTGGCGGCCATCCTCGACCCTGTGCCGGTCGGCGCGCGGGATTGGGCGCGCCGGTTCGTTGACCTTCGCGAACGCGCTCAAACTGTTTCCGATGTGGCTCAAACCTTCTCGCAGGAACTCGGTGAGCCGGCGGATTCCGAACTTCGTATCTGGAGCGAAGCCGCGCGCGCCTGCATTGAATCCCACGCGCGCGACGCCCGCATCCTGCTGCCCATGCTGCGCCTCGACGACAAATACGTCCGCACGCTGGCCGAAACCGCGCCGGGACGCGCGCCCGAATGGGACGCGATCGAATCTTTTTTCCATGCGCTGCCCACAATCGAGACCGCGCCTGAATGTTTTGAGGAAGCTTCGCGAAAACTGACCGACATGCGCGCGCAAATTCTGGCGGCGCAATCGCCGGACCTCGAATTGATCGAACGCATCAATCAGTGGATCATCGCGCTGGATGGCGCGGCGCACGATGCCGCCGCTCTGTCTAAACGGCTGCTGAATGTCGCCCACACCGCCGACACGCTTTTCTCCGGCATGGATTTTCGATTTCTGTACGACGAACCGCGCAAACTTTTCTCCATCGGCTTCCGTCCCGGTGACGCCACGCTCGACGCGAGTTGCTACGACTTGCTCGCTTCCGAAGCGCGCCTGACCAGTTTCATTGCCGTGGCCAAGGGTGAAGTTCCGTCGTCGCACTGGTTTCGCCTGGGCCGCGCGCTCACCCCGGTGGGCCGCGGCTCGGCGCTGATTTCGTGGTCCGGCTCGATGTTCGAATACCTGATGCCCGCGCTGGTGATGCGTTCGCCGGAAGAAAGCATGCTGTATCAGACCTACGAGCACGTCATTTTCCGCCAGATGGAATACGGCACCGAGCGCGGCGTGCCCTGGGGAATTTCCGAATCGGCGTTCAACGTCCGCGACATCGATTTCACCTACCAGTATTCGAGCTTCGGCGTTCCTGGCTTGGGTTTGAAACGCGGCCTCAGCGAAGATTTGGTCATCGCACCTTACGCCACCGCGCTGGCTGCGATGATCAAGCCTGCCGACGCGGTCCAGAACTTGGAGCGCATCGCCAAAGTCGGCGGGCGTGGGCGTACGGCTTTTACGAGTCGCTTGATTACACCAAGACCCGCGTCCCGGAGGGCAAAGAGGTCGCGGTGATTCACGCTTACATGGCCCATCACCAAGGCATGTCGTTGATGGCCTTTGCCGACGTGCTGACCAACGGCGCGATGAAAAACCGGTTTCATTCCGAGCCGATCGTGCAGGCGACCGAATTGCTCCTGCAGGAACGCACCCCGCGCGACGTGCTGGTCGCCCGTCCGCGAGCCGAAGAAGTTTCAGCCGCGTCGCGCATCCGCGAAATGGTCGCGCCGGTCGTCCGCAAATTCGGATTGCCCAACGAACCCACGCCGCGCACCCATCTGCTCTCAAACGGCCGCTACGGCGTGATGCTCACCTCCGCCGGTTCGGGCTACAGCCGCTGGCGCGATATCGCCATCACTCGCTGGCGCGAAGATCCCACCCGCGATTCCTGGGGCCAGTATATTTTTCTGCGCGACGAACAAACTGGCACGGTCTGGTCCGCCGGCTATCAGCCGACCATCGTCGAACCGGATAGCTACGAGGCCGTTTTCTTCGAGGATCACGCAGAAATCATCCGGCGTGACCGCAGCATCACCACCCAGCTCGATGTGGTGGTCTCCTCCGAAGACGACACTGAAGTTCGCCGAATCTCGATCACCAACCTTGGCATTCGCGGCCGCGACATTCAGGTCACGTCCTACGCGGAATTGTCATTGGCCACTCAGGCCGCGGACGTGGCGCATCCCGCGTTCGCCAAACTCTTCGTCGAAACGGAATTCGCCCCGGATGTTGGAGCCTTGCTGGCTACTCGGCGCAAGCGCTCGAACGACGAAGCGTCGGTGTGGGCCGCTCACGTGATGTTCACCGATGGCGAGCCGGTAGGCGAGATGCAGTATGAAACCGACCGGGCGCGTTTCGTCGGCCGCGCCCGCTCGCTGAAGGACCCCGTTTCGATCATGGACGGGCGGCCGCTCTCGAACACGGTCGGTCCGGTGCTCGACCCGATTTTCAGCCTGCGGCGCACAGTCCGCGTTCCACCCGGCGCCACGGTGCGCCTGGTATTTTCGACGCTCGCCGCGGCGACGCGCGAAGAAGCCATCGACCTCGCTGATAAATATCGCGACAGCCGCGCCTTTGAGCGCACCATCACGCTGGCCTGGACCCAAGCCCAGGTGCAGCTCAATCACCTCGGCATCACCTCTGAAGAGGCAATCCTGTTCCAGCGCCTGGCCAACGATGTGCTTTACGTTGACTCCTTGCTACGTCCTTCGTCGGACGCGCTGAGTCGCACGCCGCTCGAAATCTCCAGCCTCTGGTCCCAGGGAATTTCGGGAGATCTGCCAATCGTTCTGGCCCGCGTCGACGACGCGGACGACGTCGGCATGATTCGCCAGTTGTTGCGCGCCCACGAATACTGGCGCATGAAGCAACTTTCTGCCGATGTGGTGATCATCAACGAGAAGGCCACCTCCTACATTCAGGACTTGCAGGATTCGCTGGAGTCGCTGGTGCGCGGCAGCCAGCTCCGGCTCTCGCCGGATGTTGGCGGCGCCAGCGGAAAGATTTTTCTGCTGCGCGGAGACATCATTTCCTCCCAGATTCGCACCCAGATCCAGGTCGTCGCTCGCGCCGTGCTGCTCAGCCGTCGCGGGACGCTGGCCGAGCAGATCACTCGCACGCAGCAAGCCGAAACTTTGGCCAGCGCTCCGCCCCGTGCGGCGCGCGGCGCCACCCAGGCGAATGTCGAACTGCCCCACGAGGCTCTGAAATTTTTCAACGGCCTGGGCGGTTTCGCGCAAGAAGGCCGCGAGTACGTGACGATCCTCAACGAAGGAATTCGCACACCAGAACCTTGGATCAACGTGATTGCCAATCCCGATTTTGGCTTCATGGTTTCCGAATCGGGCGCGGGCTTTACCTGGTCGGAGAACAGCCACGAGAATCAGATTACGCCGTGGTCCAACGATCACGTCTTCGATACACCCGGCGAAGTTCTCTACGTGCGCGACGAAGCCACCGGAGAAGTGTGGACGCCAACCGCGCTGCCCATTCGCGACGATTCCGCGACCTACATCGCGCGCCACGGTCAGGGCTACAGCGTCTTCCAGCACGCGTCGCACGGCATCACTCTAGACCTGCTGCAGTTTGTGCCGCCCGAAGATCCGATCAAGATTTCGCGGCTCACCGTGCGAAACGATTCGGGGCGTCCACGAAAAATTTCAATCACCGCCTATGTCGAATGGGTTCTGGGGAGCTCGCGGGCCACGGCGCCCTACATCATCACGGAGATGGATTCGCGGTCGGGCGCTTTACTGGCTCGCAGCGCGTGGAACAACGAATTTGCCGGGCGCGTGGCGTTTGCCGCTTTTCGTGGCCAGCAAACTGGCTTCACCGGCGATCGCACCGAATTCCTCGGACGCAACGGCTCGCTCGAATATCCCGCAGCGCTGGCCCGCAACGCCGCGCTTTCCGGAAAAGTCGGCGCCGGCTTCGATCCCTGCGGCGTGCTACAGACTTCTATCGAGCTAAAGCCGGGAGCCCAATCCGAGATCGTTTTCTTCCTGGGCCAAGCCGAAAACGCAGATGGTGTCCGCGACCTGCTGAATCGCTATCGCAAAGAAAATCTCAGCGCCGTGATCGAGGACGTCAAGCGGCGCTGGGACGACACGTTGGGCAACGTGCAGGTCACGACTCCGGATCCCAGCATGGACCTGCTGCTCAACCGCTGGCTGCTGTACCAAACGCTTTCCTGCCGCATCTGGGCCCGCGCCGCGTTCTACCAGGTTAGCGGCGCGTACGGTTTCCGCGACCAACTGCAGGACGTTATGGCTCTCAGCGTCGCGCGCCGCGGAGTCGCGCGCGCCCAGATCCTGCTTTCCGCCGCGCATCAATTCACTCAGGGTGACGTGCAGCACTGGTGGCATCCGCCCTCCGGCCGCGGAATTCGCACCCGCATGTCCGACGATTTGCTGTGGCTCCCTTACGTGGTGAATCAATTCATCGAAGCCACCGGCGACATGACCGTGCTGGAAGAGCAGGTTCCGTTTCTCGAAGGCGATGAACTTGCCGAAGGACAGCTGGAATCATATTTCCAGCCCCGAGTTTCGGAGACGCGCGCCACGATTTTCGAACACTGCGCCCGTGCCATCGACCGCAGTCTCGCGGTCGGCAGCCACGGCTTGCCGCTGATGGGCACCGGTGACTGGAATGACGGCATGAATCGCGTGGGGCAGGACGGCAAGGGCGAGAGCGTTTGGCTTGGCTGGTTCCTGCACACCGTGATGTGGGAATTCGCGAAATTTGCCGATGCCCGCGGTGAGCATCAGCGCGCGGAAAACTGGCGCATTCATGTGAGCGGGCTGAAGGCCGCACTGGAAAGGGAAGGGTGGGACGGCGAATGGTATCGCCGCGCCTACTTCGATGACGGCACTCCGCTGGGGTCGTCGACCAACGATGAATGCAAGATCGACGCTATCGCGCAGTCGTGGGCGGTAATCAGTGGAGCTGCCGAACGCGGTCGCGCCGTTCGGGCCATGGCGGCCGTCGATCAGTTGCTGGTGAAGCGCCCGGAAGGTGTGATCCTGCTGCTCACTCCGCCTTTCAATCACACCCAGCACGACCCCGGCTACATCAAGGGCTACCTGCCCGGCATTCGCGAAAACGGCGGGCAGTATACGCACGCTTCTACGTGGACCATGATCGCGTTCGCGGCGCTGGGTGATGGCGATAAAGCTTCCGAAATGTTCCGGTTCTTGAATCCGATCAATCGCACCAATTCGCGCGTCCGTGTGCAGCGTTACAAAACGGAGCCGTACGCATTGGCCGGAGACGTCTACGCCGAAAATCCGCACCTGGGCCGCGGCGGCTGGACCTGGTATTCCGGCTCGGCGGGATGGATGTATCGCGGCGGAATCGAATGGATTCTGGGACTGCGCGTTCGCGGCATGATGCTGACCATCGATCCCTGCATTCCCCGGAATTGGCCCGGCTATTCGATGGAATTCCGATACCATTCCTCCACCTACAAAATTAAAGTGGAAAATCCGTCGAGCGTTTCGAAGGGGGTAGCGCTGACCGAACTCGACGGAAAAATTCTAGCGGGCGCGGCGAATGTGCCGCTTACCGACGACGGCAAGATCTATCAGCTTCGCGTGGTGCTGGGTTAGCAAGGAATCATTCGAGGTAGGAAGTTCGTGTGGGGCAGAGCGCACAAGAAAAGACCCGGTTCCGGAGCGCACCTGAACGCATCAATGCTCCGGAACCAGGCGCGGTACGATAGGAGGAACGAACTACGAAGTCGCTTTGCTTCCCGCCACCAGCAGCACGATCCCGCCGACTAGAGCCAAGCCGCCAAACAATGGAGGCAGGGGAATTGTCTTATGCTGCTCCGCAGTCGCTTGAATCGGCCCCAGGTCGATTACTTTCTTGTGCGTAGTGTAGGTGATGCCTTGATAGGCGAACGAAATAATCGCCAGCACGATCAAAATGACGCCGATTACCGACAAGCCTTTCATAGTAGCTCCTGCGTTCCCGTCGCTCGGCTAACCCGGCGCGGCACTTCCTGCGCTTAGGCGCGACTCATCAAGCCGGACACCAGCGAGACCAGAAACAAAACTAAAAACACGAAGAACAAAATCTTGGCGATTCCCGCTGCGGCGACCGCAATGCCGAAGAATCCCATAATTCCCGCGACCAGCGCGACCACGAAAAAAATCAGTGCCCAACGCAACATGTGTTCCTCCGAAAGTCTGATGTGAACCTCTGCAACGGTTGTGGCGCGAAAGCGACCGTTACTGAGGCGAAACTTTAGCCGGAGCCCCAACTTTCAACCATACGGATTTGCACCTAGGCGCGAACACCAATTGCTGTAGCGGCACTGACCGCACCCACTCGCAGTGAGGCCAAGCTCCGAAAGACTCCAGAGGAAATCGCCTGCCCAATTAGCGTTCGCAGCGTCTTCCTCGCTACCCTCAAGCTCGTTTGCCAGTTGAGTACAGCGATTCTTGTATTGTGGCTTCCGCCAGAAAGCCAATACTGGCTGAGACGGGAAAGCCTCAGTTCGGACCTCATTCATGTTCAGTGTTTCACCGTCAGCTTGGTCCTTATAGCCGCAGCCGCAAGTTCGAAACGCGCTTCGCAACCTTGGGGGAATCATAAATGACTACGATGCGGGTGCTAATCGCAGACGACCACGAAATCGTTCGTAAAGGTTTGCGTTCGATTCTAGATGGGCAAAAGGAATGTCAGGTAGTCGGAGAGGCTGCGGACGGGCGCAATGCCGTCAGCATGGCCAAAGATCTCACCCCGGACGTGGTGGTCATGGATCTCTCCATGCCTTCGCTGAACGGTCTAGAAGCTACCCGGCAAATTCTCAAAATGCGTCCGCAAACGAAAGTACTGATTCTGACCATGCACGAATCCGATCCACTCATTCGCGAAGTCCTGGATGCCGGGGCGCGCGGCTACATTTTGAAGACCGACGCCGGCCGCGATTTGCTGGCGGCGATCGAGGCCCTGCGCCGCAACAAGACTTTTTTCACTTCGCGCGTAGCCCAAATGATTCTCGACGGTTTCCTGAAAGGCGACCCGCGGTCCGTTTCTGATACGCAGCCCAAAGCCGGCCGGCTGACCGCGCGGCAACGTGAGATCGTGCAGCTGCTGGCGGAAGGGAAGAGCAGCAAAGAAGTCGCGGTCGCACTCGGTCTAAGCGTAAAAACCGCGGAGACTCACCGCGCCAACATCATGCGCAAGCTCGATTGCCATTGCGTCAGCGAAGTCGTGCGTTATGCCATCCGCAACAAAATCATCGAAGCCTAGGGCTTCGAAACCGGGAGCAAAGCACGCCAGGGTTTCGTCATCCCGGCGGCGCCCCAAATCGCCGCCGAAGGATCATATGCCTCACCAGCAAGAGCTTCGAATTCTAATCGCCGATGACCAACCGTACATGCGTCGAGCGGTGAAATCTCTGCTCGAATCGCATCAAGGTTGGACGGTGTGTGGCGAAGCAGTCGATGGTTTGGACGCCGTCTCCCAAATGGCCGAGTTGCAGCCGGACGTGGTGGTCATGGACATGATGATGCCCAACCTGAACGGTTTGGAAGCGACCCGCCGAATTCGCCAGCAGTTTCCGTCGTCCCGCATACTCATTCTTACCCTGCACGATGTTCCGGAGTTAGTTCGCCTGGCCCGTAGCGCAGGCGCGGGGGGTTTGGTGCTGAAGTCCGAGTCCAATCGCCTGCTGATCATGGCTGTCGAACACGTGGGACAGGCCGAGACGTTCTTCACTCAGGCGAATTGAGTTTGTGAACGTATCGTGACTGTTTGCTTGCACCTTGCTACCGTCCCTCATACAGGAATTTCCCGACGTCAATTACGTTTACTGCCGTATGGCCCGCCTGCCCGGTTTTTCGTACTCTGCTTCTCGATGATTCTTATTACCCCGTTGTTACACGCAATTTCTTCCTCGATTTTTCACCCCCAGAAGGGGCCGTTCTAGTCTCCCCCATGAACGGACGGCCCCTCCTACCTTCCTTTTAAAAATTTGGAAACGCCTGATTTCTTGCCAGACGGTGTTCGCTCGCGCTGTCCTCGGCGCGTGGGCTCTCTCGCCCTCGTCACCCCATTAACTGAAAATCGCTTCGTCGTCCTGAATAGTTTAAATCGCACTCTCGTTCGTCTAACATTGTTGAGTGCGTACGAAGAATCCCAGGCCCGGCACATTCTCGCGCCGCCAACTGATGCAGCAGTTCGCCGGAGCTTCGCTCTGCGCGCTGCCGCTGGTCGGTTCGCGGCTCAGCTCGCTTGATCCAACTGCGCCGCAGATTATCGCGCCGCCGAAGCCTGAGCTGCCACCGCCCACTTACCTTACCGAACGCGATAACGCCTTCCTCGAGGATCTTGAAAAGGCCAGTTTTCAATACTTTTGGGATCAGGCCGACCCTAAGACCGGGATGGTGCGCGACCGCTGCAACGTCCGCACCGCCGGAGCAGGTGTGCTGGGTAGCACGGCAGCCACTGGCTTCGGGCTTACCGCGCTGTGCATAGGAGAGAAGCGCGGCTTCATCACCGCCGCTCTCGCGCGCGAACGGGTCATCGCCACGCTTCGTTTTCTTTGGAAGACTTTGCCTAACGAGCATGGATTTTTCTATCACTGGGCCAACATCAGCACCGGCGAGCGCCTCTGGCAGTCTGAGTTCTCTTCCGTCGATACCGCCCTGCTGCTCTGCGGCATCCTGACCTGCCGGGCGCATTTCGAGCATTCTGAAATCAGCCAGCTGGCCCATGAAATTTTCAACCGCGTCGATTGGAAATGGCTCTCCGAAGATACCCGCATTCTGCCTCACGGCTGGACTCCGGAATCGGGCTTCCTGCAGTACCGCTGGGATAGCTATAGCGAAATGATGATGATGTATCTGATGGGCCTCGGCTCGCTCTCGCATCCGTTGCCCGCCACCACCTGGGACGCCTGGAAGCGCACCGATTTCGAATACGATGGCATTAAATTCATCGGCTCCAACGCGCCGCTCTTCGTGCATCAATATTCACAGGCCTGGTTCGATTTTCGTGGCAAGCGCGACAAGTACGCGGACTACTTTTCGAATTCGATCGTGGCCACGGACATCCACCGCCGCTTCTGCCTCAGCCTCTCCGACCGTTTTCCGACCTATAGCAACGACCTGTGGGGAATTACCGCGTCAGATTCAGCCAAAGGCTACGTGGTGTGGGGCGGCCCGCCTTCGACCGGTCCCATCGACGGCACCGTGGTGCCTTGCGCCACCGGAGGCTCGCTGCCGTTTCTGCCGGGGCCTGCCATGCGCGTGCTGCGCAATATCTACAACCGCTATGGCGCGGGCACGTGGAGCCGCTACGGCTTCGTCGACGCCTTCAATCCGGTGACGAACTGGTACGACAGCGACGTGGTCGGCATCGACGTCGGCATCATTCTAGTGATGGCGGAAAATGCGCGCACAGGGTTCGTCTGGAATACCTTCATGAAAAATCCGGAAGCACAGCGGGGGATGACGCGGGCGGGATTCAAACCGTACCAGCCCCTGCCACCGCAGGAGCTGGTCTAGGTTTCAAACTTTCTGTGTTGAGGTTTCGGTGCCGCTGCAAAGGCGAATCAGCGGTAGCTGGCCGCCTGCAGTTCGAACATTTCCGCGTAGGCCCCGCCGACCTTCAACAGTTGCTCGTGCTTGCCCTGTTCCGCAATTTCTCCGCCCTTCAAGACCAAAATGCGATCCGCCATCTTCACCGTCGAGAAGCGGTGCGAAATTAGCACGGACATTTTGCCAGTGGTCAGTTCGGAGAAGCGTTGAAAGACTTCGTGTTCGGAACGCGCGTCGAGCGCCGCCGTCGGCTCGTCGAGGATCAGCAGCTGCGCGTCGCGCAGGTAAGCGCGCGCGATCGCGATCTTCTGCCATTCGCCGCCGGAGAGATCCACCGCACCTTCGAACCGCGAACCCAGCACCTGATCGAAGCCTTGCGGCAGCTTGCGAATCGCATGCTCGGCCAGGCTCTTGTTCGCCGCGTTGCGAATCAAGAATTGATTTTTGATTTCTTCGATGCGGCCCACGGCGATGTTCGCCGAAGCGGTCATTTCATAGCGCATGAAGTCCTGAAAGATGACGCCGATTTGCGACCACAAGCTTTCCAGGTCGTACTCTCGGAGATCTTTGCCGTCCAACAGGATTTGCCCTTCGGTTGGCTCATACAAGCGCGTCAACAATTTGACGATGGTGGTTTTACCCTGTCCATTCTCGCCGACGATCGCGATGCGTTCGCCGGTGCCGAGTTTGAAGCTGACGTTCTTCAATACCTGGCGCGAACTGCCCGGGTACGAGAACGAAACGTTCTTGAACTCGAAACCTTGCTGGATTTTCTTGGGGACATGCAGCGCATTGGCCGCCGACGAAATTTTCGGCTTAACCGAGAAGAACAGCAGCAAGTCGGTCATGAACAGCGCCTGGTTCGCGATTTCCGAGAAGGTAGTGAACACCGCCTGAATATTGGTGCTGGCGCCAGCAATGGCTCCGGCCAACAACGTCATCTGGCCCAAAGTAAGAGCGCCGCGCACGGTCTGTAGAATCACGAACGCGTAGGTCCCGTAGTAGCCGGCCACGCCCAGCAAAGCCAGCAACGATCCCACCGAAAGCTTGCGGCGCGCGACGCGCAAAGTCTGGTCGCAAAGTTCGGTCGCCACTTCCGAGTAACGATTCACCAGGAACGGCGCCAAGCCGAAGAGCTTCACTTCCTTCGCGCCTTCTTTGGTGCCACCCACCATCCGCAAATAATCGAGTTCGCGACGGGCCGGGGTCTGCTGAAAGCTCATCGAGTAGCCGAGGAAGGCGAAATGCGTTTCGCCGAGGAAAGCCGGAACCACGCAAACCACGAGCGCCAGCAGCAGCCAGGGCGCGTAGAACAAAATTCCCGCCGCCAAGCTGATCGTGGTGACTACTTCCTGCACCAGCCGTCCGCCGATCTTAATCATCTGCACGCGGTCAGTGCTCTGCACCCGAGCGCGTTCCAGCTTGTCGTAGAAAACCGGATCTTCGTACGACATCAAATCCAGGTTGGCCGCGTGCTTCATCAACCGCACGCTGATGTGCCGCATGAACCGCTCGGCCAGCGCCGTGTCGCAAAAATCTACGATGCGCATCAGAATGGCCGCGAAAGCAGCCAGCGCGAATTCGCCCGCTACCAGCCACCAGAAAACAGGCGGCAGCGGAGTGCCGCTCGAGCGCAGCGCGACGATGTTATCGATGATATGCCGGGTGATGATCAGGGCGCACAGCGGAACCAGTGCAGCCGCCACGCGGGAAGCCAAATCGCCGACCACGATCGCCGGCGCTGCTTCCCATACGAACTTCATTACCGGGGGAACGTTTTTGAGCGCCTGCAGACGCTCGCGCCATCTAGGGGAAGGGATGTCGGGGTCTTGGCTCACGACTTCAGTTTTGGGGAACGCTTTCGTACTCACGGCTGGGTCTCCGTTACCTGCTTAAATTTTTCTGGCGCGCTCGAATGCAGCTCGCCACTTAGTTCCGTAATGCAACTGCATACACCAAGGGCACGTTGGTTGCCAAATTGTGGGAGCCCTAACTTGCTGATACAAAGACCTATAGCGAATATCTGTCGTGCGGCTTATAAGATTTTTTCCGCAGTCCTTGTAAGTTCTACTTTATCATCGACCGGCCCCGAAATTCCCGGAATTCTCGCAGGCGAACATCGCAATGTTACATACGGCCTTCCTGCGTTGAAATACCGCCATCCGTGTATCCACTCTTGCGGTCGCGCTGCGTATGCTGAGGCGTGAACTCTACCAGCGCGGCGGTCACACCCGGCACGTTTCAAGCCTATTGGATGAAGCTCCGGATTTTCGGCTCCAAACTTAGGACTCGCGTTCGTCGGTCGGTTTGGAAGTCGAAAGAAGGTTGGCGCAAGCTCACCGCCGGCATGGAGATTCACGATCTTTGGACCCAGTTCAAGTCCGAAGCTCACGCCAGCTCGCGGCTCTACCAGCAGGATGTCGACTGGCACGCGGTGCAAGCCCAGAAATCCTGGAAGCAGCCTTTCAAGATTTTCGGATACCTGTTCACCGGAATTCTCAGCAAGCTTTCGCCGCCCCGTCGCGTTTTTCTGCTGATCAATTTGATCCTGGCCGTGCTGTCGATCATTGGCGTTTCGTTCCTCTTCATCACCCGCGAAGTTGAGTTGCTGCTCGCCTTCGTCGGCATGCTAATTCTGGTGATCATGGTCCTGGGCGACCACGTCAGTATGAAGCGGGATATCGAAATCGCCCGCGAGATCCAACGCTGGCTGGTTCCGCGCGTGCCGCCCGACGTTCCGGGTGTGGACATGGCTTTCGCTACCCGCCCCGCCAATACCGTTGCCGGCGATTATTACGACGCCTTCCGCCGCCCCGGCGATGGCCCGCTGCTGATTGCCGTCGCTGACGTCTCGGGGAAAAGCGTTCCGGCGGCGATGCTCATGGCCAATTTCCAGGCCAGTCTGCGCGCTTTGGCTGGTGCGCGCAGTTCGCTGTCGGAACTCGTCACCGATCTCAATCGGCTGGCTTGCGGTAACAATTTGAATGGCCGCAGATTTACGACCGCTTTCCTCGCCGAACTAGACCCGGCGTCGGGCCAGCTTTCGTATCTTTCTGCCGGACACAATCCGCCGGTGCTCTTGCGGCTGGATGGCACCGTCGAACGCCTGAAATCCGAAAGCATACCGCTGGGAATCGAACTGAACGAAAAATATAAGGCCGGTATTACAGTTCTGCAGCCCAACGAATTGCTGGTCATCTACACCGATGGCGTAACCGAGGCTCTTAACGAACGCGGCGAGCAATTTGGCGAATCGCGCCTGCTCTCCCTGCTGCAGTTGCGCACCGAGGAACGTGCTTCTACCACGCTGGCCGGCATTATGAAAAACCTCGACGATTTCGTCGGCCCCGCCGACCAGCACGACGACATCACCTGTCTGGTCGTCACCCGCACCTGAGCCCCGGTCTTCAGGCCTTCCTTATGGCGCCCAATCGAAAACTCCCGGCCAGCGTACATCCCACCGAATTCAATATCGCAGCCATCGCCAAGCTGGAGCACGATGCTTTGTCCGGCCGCACCTTTTCGGAGCGCGTCGGCGACGAAGTCACCAAATTCGCGGGCAGTGTCACCTTTTTGCTTCTCCATGGCCTGTTCATCCTCACTTGGGTCGCTATAAATGTCGGGGCCGTTCCGGCCATTAAACCGTTCGATCCTTTTCCTTTCGGCATTCTTTCCATCGCGGTCTCTTCCGAAGCGGTTTTTCTGACCATATTCGTTTTGATCAGTCAGAACCGCATGAGCCGTCAGGCCGAAAAACGCGCTCATCTCGATCTGCAGGTCAGCATGCTGGCCGAGCAGGAAATCACCACCCTGCTCCAGATGCAGCAGAAAATCTGCCAGCACCTGGGCGTGAATGTCACCGAAGAAAAGAAAGAAGTGAAGGATTTTGCCAAGGCCACCGACGTACACGAACTCGCCCGCGAACTGGACCAAAAACTTCCGGAGCACTGAGGCGCTTTAAAGTTGCCGCCGCGTCGCATACTCCTTTAGGCCCAGTGAGCTAAGGCAACGTTACAGCCCAACTACTCCGTTTACCTGATGTTTCGTCGCATGCGATTACTGCAAAGTTGGCTTGGATGCAGTAGTTGTTCCTGAACCGCTAAAAATTAATTTCCAAAGAGGGTCCTCATGAAAATTCGCAAGACATTTGCTACGCGCTTATCGACGCTGGCCGCGTCGCTGCTCTTCGGCGCAGCGCTGGTCGCCGCTCCGCTACCGTTTCAATCTCAGCAGCCGCAACCTGACAACACCAAGAACAATCAAGGTGACGCTGCTCCCGGCGCGATGACCGCCGATCACCAGAAGATGAACCCAACCGACCGTGAAACCAGTCGCCAGATTCGCAGCGCGATCATGAAAGACAAAAATCTTTCCACCTACTCGCACAACATCAAGATCATCACCCAGGACGGCAAAGTCACCTTGAAGGGGCCGGTGCGTTCGACCGACGAAAAAGCCAACATCGAAGCGAAGGCGGCTGCGGTCGTGGGTGCGGACAATGTCACCAGCATGCTGACGGTAGCGCCGTCGAAATCCTAAGCGGTTTTAATGCGTAAAAATTCCTAAGAACGAAAAGTAAAAGGAGATCCACCATGGACAATAAGAAGACGGCAGTATTCGGCATATTTACTTCGCTATCTAGCGCGGACAACGCAACGGATTTCCTGGTTAAGTCAGGTTTCTCAGCCTCCGATATTTCGGCGCTGCTTCCGGAAAATCTGGGCACCAAGCAAATAGGTACGGAAAAATCCACCAAGGCTCCTGAAGGCGCCACGGCCGGGGCCAGCACCGGAGCAGTTCTGGGCGGCACGCTCGGCCTTCTCGCCGGAATCGGCGCATTGGCTATCCCGGGCGTAGGTCCGCTCATCGCCGCAGGACCGATCATGGCCGCCTTGGCCGGACTCGGCGTGGGCGGAGCAGTCGGCGGTTTCACCGGAGCTTTGATCGGCTTGGGCATCCCTGAGTTCGAAGCCAAGCGTTATGAAGGACGGGTCGCGAAAGGTGGTATTCTTCTCTCCGTACACTGCGACACGTC
Organism: uncultured Acidobacteriota bacterium; assembly: GCA_963835025.1. Lineage (GTDB taxonomy): Bacteria > Acidobacteriota > Terriglobia > Acidiferrales > UBA7541 > Palsa-295. Next base: position 22,732 of record CAWIEL010000062.1, on the reverse strand, counting down.
GGACGAAATCAAACGCGCCAAGGACGTAATGAAAGCGGCCGGCGCCGAAGACATTTCGTCGACGGGCGAATCCAGTTCCAAGTCGTCAGACATTCCTCCGGTGGGTCGCGCCGCAGGTACCGTCTAGTGGGTCTCGAGCATCCAAAGCAAGGGAGGCGGCCTTCGCCGTCTCCCTCGTTCGATAACCAGGAGCAAAATTCCAGCAGGAGGAATCAAATGAGCAGAAATAATCGTTGGCCGGAAACAATTTCGGCGTTCGTTATCGGAATCGGAGTGGGCGCCGCGTTGGGTGTTTTGTTCGCGCCACAGTCGGGCGAAGATACCCGCGACTACTTGATCGGCACCGCGAAAGATGGCTTGGATCAGGCCGTCGGCTCCGCGCGTGATGGCGTCGACCAGCTTTCCGCCCAGGGCCGCAAGTGGGCTCGCCGCGCGCAGCAGACCGTCGACGACGCTCGCTCGCACGTGCAAGAAGCGGCGGATCAGGCCGAAAAAGCCTATCGCCAGGCCAAGAACGCCTAAATCGTTCGCCTTGGTTTGATTGCACTCTTCGGCCCGGGGCCGGCCGTGTGAAACGGCTGGCCTTGGGCTGATTCTCGTTGCAAGCTTCCCTAAGATTTCCTTAATTTGTTCCGACCGATCCCCGTTTGCAATTTCAACTTCCAGGAGAATCGAATGACCGCACAGAAGACTGAAGGGAAGAAAGTGACCCGCGAAGATCTAATCGCCGGTCTCAACGAAGACCTCGCGCGCGAATACCAGGCCATCATCTCGTACGTGGTTTATTCCCAGGTGCTCAAGGGCGCTGAATATATGAACATCGCCGGCGAACTGGAAAAGCACGCGCACGAGGAGTTGGCCCACGCGCTGATCATCTGCAACCAGATCGATTACCTCGGGGGCAAGCCGGTCGCCGCGCCGAAGCCGGTGAAAACCTCGGATAAGGCCAAGGACATGCTGCGCTTCGATCTCGAAAACGAAACGGAAACCATCCGCAACTACCGCACCCGCGTCGATCAATGCGAGGAGCTGGAAGAATTTGCGGTCGGCGAGCACATTCGCGAAATCTTGCTTGACGAGCAGGATCATGCGATTGCTTTGGCCACCGCGTTGGGAATCGACGTTCCCAAAATCTGAAGACGGGAACTAGAAAAGGGAAAATGGAAAGCAGGGAAGAGGCGAGCCGCATTGGCTCGCCTCTTTTCTGTCTACGCCGCTTTTCCGCGCAGCGACTCCTCGATTTCTTCCAGGCTGCGGCCCTTGGTTTCTGGAACCAGATAATACGAGAACAGCCATGCCGCCACCGCCATCACGCCGTACAGCCAGAACGTCAAGCTAGGCCCGAACGCCTGCACCAGCAACAGGAAGGTTAGTGAAACCGCAAAATTCGCCACCCAGTTGGAGCCTGCCGCCGTGCCTTCCGCCAGTCCGCGAATTTCCAGTGGAAAAATTTCAGAAATCAGCAGCCAGAAAATCGGACCCAGGCTAATGGCAAAAAACGCCACGTAAGCCATCAAGGTGACCACCGCCAGCCAGGCCAGCGATTCGTTGTGCGCCGGCAGCCGGAACACCAACCCCAGCAGTCCGAGACATACAACCATCCCCGCGATTCCCACCAACAGCAGCGGACGCCGCCCGACCCGGTCGATCAACCACATCGCGACGATGGTCATTATTACGTTAACCAGGCCGATTCCGGCCGTGGCCAGAATTGCTCCAGACACCGACGACAATCCCGCCGAATGAATAATATTCGGCGCGTAGTAGATGACCGTATTGATCCCGGTCACTTGCTGAAAAAACGCCAGCCCGACGCCGATGATCATTCCCGCGCGCACGTTCGGCTTCAGCAAATCCAGCCAGCTCGCGTTGCTGTCCGATTTCGCCAGCGTCGCTTCAATCTCCTTCATTTCGCCTTCGATATTTTGCGTGCCACGAATCTTGGTCAGCACCTTCCGCGCCGCGTCGATTTTTCCAGTTCGGGCCAGCCATCGCGGCGTTTCCGGCAAAAACAACATGCCCAAGCCCAGCATCGCGCCGGGAATCACCGCCAGGCCCAGCATCCAACGCCACGCGCCGCTATCCGCGAACGCATAATCGACCAGATACGCGACCAAAATTCCCACCGTGATCGCCAGTTGAAAAAGCGAAACTTGCCAGCCGCGCGCTTTGGCCGTCGAAACTTCGGAGATGTACACCGGCACGGTCGTGCTCGAAAGCCCGATGCCCAGGCCGACGATGGCGCGGCCCACCACCAGCATGTTTTCGGAGGACGCCAGCGCGCACAGAATCGCACCGGCAATAAAAATCACGGACGTCAGCAGCAGCGTCGCGCGCCGGCCAATGTGGTCGGAGAGACTTCCCCCGCCGAGCGCGCCAATCGCCGCACCCACCAGCACCACGCTGACCACCAGCCCCTGATGGAACACCGACAGCGAGAAACTTTTCTGAATAAATATCAACGCGCCGGAAATAACCCCGGTGTCGTAACCGAAGAGCAAGCCGCCGAGCGCGGCGAATGCTGCCGCTATGTAGACGAATGTCGTGCTCTCGGCATCGTGCGCGGAACTGGTGACGGGCGGTACGGAACCCAAATTTTCGTTAGGCACCTGAGCGATTCTCCTGTGGGCTGGTCGTGGCCGCGTGCATCATAATGGTTTTTCCCGCGCCAAGAGCAATATTCCGCATCCGAGCGCGCCCATCTTCGAGCTCGCGAGTGCGAGCTACCGAGGCCGGAGATTTAACCCCAGCTGTGGCACTGCAGCTTGCTCCCCCGCCAAAACCGAATCCGCCGGCGGATACGGAATCGTTCCGCGCAGCTTGGAAATTTCCGCCGGCAGAAAGTCCGGGAAGGGAAACACGTTCTTGGCCTTCCACTCTTCCACTGTGCGGGTCGCGTCCGCTGTAGCTTTTTCGTTCATTCCCGGATCCCGCGTGAAATAAACCGTCTGCGAAGGATTCGCCAGGCTTGTCCCCGACGATTCCACGATACCCAGGATCCGCAGCAATAGATCTTCGCGAATCGCGATAAACGTCGGCGTGTCAGTGGTTTTGACGTAGCAGAAAATTTCCATATCGAACGAGCTAGCCCCAAACGCGACCAGCCGGATCCGCGCGGTTTCGGCTTCGATTTTCGGATGCGCATAGAGCAACTTGCGAATCTCAGCCAAGCAGAAGAGCAGCTGGTCCTTCGACGAATCTCCGCGCAGCCCGATGGTGTTGTTGAACAGAAATTTGTCGCGCTTCGAAAGATTCTCGATGTTCATCGTCGCCAGCGCGCCATTGGGAATGGACAGCTCCACGCGCTCCGTCGTCCGCACCCGTGTCGAACGCAGCCCTATGTCCTCGATCGTTCCTACAATCGTCCCGAAGCGGCAAAGATCTCCCACTCGGATCGCCTCATCGCCCAGCACCGACACGCCACCGAATAAATTCTCCAGCGTTTTCTGTGCCGCGAAGGCGATGGCGATACCGCCGATTCCAACGCCGGCCAGCACGGTGGTCAGATTAAATCCCACCGCGTCCAGCATGAAAATCGCGCCGGCAAAAATCAGCACTACTTTCAGCATTCGCTGGCCCAGCAGCATCAGCGAACCCACACCCGCGCGCCCCGCGCTGATCGCCCGGAACCGCAGCCGCTCGCCCAGCCACTCCACGATCCGCACCGATAGCCAAGTGGCCCCCACCAGCAGCAGTACCACCGCTGCCTGTGCGTAATAGTGTCGCGCCAGCAGCGGAAGACCGACGAAACGCATGGCCACGGCGTGCAGCAGCGTCGCCAGAATCAAGAGCGTCGGGCCAAAGGCAGCCGCCTTGAACTTGTAATCGAGTTTGCGGTGGCGAATCGAGCCCAGCAGCGCGCGTCCGGCGTGAAAGATCTGAATCAAAAGCCAGGCCACGCCCATCGCCAGCGGCACCAGCAGAAGCATCGTGATCCATTGCCACAGCGGGAGCCCCATCACCACGTTGCGCACCAGAACCTGCGGCAGTTTCGATTCCACCTGTTGCGCCTCTACCTGACCGTACAATTCCTGCAAGCCCGCAATGGTCCCGTTCGAGAAAACCCAGATCGGCCCGTACACCGGGTCCGTCACCCGAGTCAGAATCAGGTCAGCGCTGTCGTCGTTCACCTGCACTTTGCCCACCCGCTCTTGATCGGAGGGCAGCCCTTCCTGCGGCGTGCCTTCGGCCTGGTCGGTGATGCGATTGATGTTGCCGACGTAGGCGCGGTCCATCAACGATTTCAGTTCGTGGACGATTCGCTGGTCGTCCGCTGGACGCCGCGCGCGCGAAGCTTGAAAATATTGCGCGGCCGAATCAGGATGCGCGGACTGCGCCGCCTGCAAAAATCCCAGCACCGTGCCGCGTGGGTTGGTGCGTCCCAACGGATCGACTGGCACAGCCGGCTCTGCTTTCTCCGGTGTCGCCGGCAGCAGCGGATTTTGCGCCAGTACCGGCGCGACAAAACACATGAACAGAAGCAACAACCGCAAGATTCTCGATGCAAACATGGGCACGGCTCCTTACGTTGAAATGGCAGCCCAATCTTTGCATAGGTGACGGGAAGCTCGAAAACCTGTTTCGCTGCTGCGGAGAATCGCGGGGGAAGAGAAGGAAGTGCTTATCGCAACGGACGCGGCGATTTCGACAGCGCGTCGGTCACCGGCTTGCCCATTTGCACCGGATGGTCGTAGCCAGTCATTTCCAGGTAGCCCACGCCGCCAGCCGCGGCGCCGTTGCGCGCGCCAGCCAGCCGAATCGCACCTTCCCAGTAACTCGGCGACAACGCAGTTTTCCCGGCCAGCTCCTGCTGTTTCAGCGGCGTCGTCGCTTCGAGGTTCAACTTCAAAGAAGGCACTGAGATTCGCCAGCGGATCGGGTACACCGCCGCGTTCGATTCGCTTTTCCACGTTTCGCCTTCGGGCTGCAACGTGAAGTCCTTTTGCGCCAGATGCGTCGTCTTTCCCGCCGCATCAATGTACGTCCCGGAAGAGAACGGATCGATCGAGCCGTCCTTGAGCCGAAGGCGAAACAACATCAGCTCGGTGTTGTCGTCGAGTTGTAGGCTGAACCAGTCCCAGCCAGTTTGCTCCGCGCCCAATTGCTGCGTGAAAAATTCGTGGTCCATCCACGCTACACCGTTCACTTCGAATTTCTTTCCGTCCAATTCGATTTCGCCGGTCGTCGCCAGGCGCGTCAACGAAATGTAATGCGAAGCGTGTCCCACTCCCTGCGATTTCTGGCTCACGCCGTCGATTCCGTGAATCACCGGCGGCTTTTGCGATTCGAGCCGCAACCGCAGCGTGACCGCATCGCTCACCGCCTGAAGGTTTTGTGTATTCCCGTGCCAGTCAATTTGCCAGTTGCCGTTCCAGATTTTCCCGGCGTCCGCGTTCACCCCCGCCACTCCCGGCCCTGCGCGATTCAGCCGCTCGCGATGGTAAAAGTTGCCGCCACGGACGTCGCTGAGCGCGAGATGCGCCAGATATGCGTCCGGCGCATTCCAGTCGGACGCCACCCGTTCCTCGCGGCTCAGCGCTTCGCGAAAAAACGTCAGCTCGAATCCAAATTCGTGCCCGCCGGCGTCCTTCAGGTTCCCGGTGTAATACCACCACTCGGTTTGAAATTCCGGATGATTGAAATTGTCCCGCGGAAATTCGTAGCGGTAACCCGGCAGAGCTTCGCGATACTGCGCGCCCAGGGGATTCACCGCCAGCAACAACACGAGGGATGCGAGAAATCTACTCCTCATGCACGACCTCGATCGGATTCAGTCCTACCGCAATGCGCGCCGGATACAGTCCCGCCAGAATCGTCGAAATAAAAACTCCCAGCAGCGACCCAACCAGCACTGCCGTCGGCCAGTGAAACTGAATCGTCCAGCCAAACGACTGCTTGTTGATGACGTAAATCAGTACGAACGAAAGCGCCAGTCCCAGCGTGAACCCCACCAGATTCGCCAGCACCCCAATCAACCCTGCTTCGACCAGAATCAATTTGCGAATCTGCGAAGTAGCGGCGCCCAGAAAACGCAGCAGCCCGAATTCTCGCCGGCGGTCCACCACCAGCGCCAGCAAAGCGCCGGCGATGCCCATCACCGCCACGATGATTGAAATCACTTCCAAAGCGTAGGTGATCGCAAACGTTCGGTCGAAAATCTGGATCGCCTCGGTGCGCAGCGTGCGATTCGAAAAAATCAAAATGTCGTGACCCGCCATCGCCTTCTCCACTTCCGCGCGTACCGTCGCCAAATCCGCGCCCGGCGCGATGTAAATCGCCAAATTCGAAGGATCAGGATCCGGCAAATAGCGCAGCAGTGTGGCCCGGTCCATCACGATGTATCCCGCTTCGCTCGCGTAATCGTATGAGACGTCGACGATCTGAAATCGAACCTGCCGCTCGCCCATCGGCAGCGTGATCGAATCACCGCGCCGCAAGTGATGCTTGTTGGCGAATGGCTCGCTGATCACTACTGCATCATGATTCTGCAAATCGTCGTATACATCCGAAGCGCTGCGTCCCGATAGAAACGCCGATTTCTTGAAGGGTTGTACCGCGTGAAAGTCCGCGGCGCCCAGCGTTGCTGGAAATCCCTCATAGCTGATGTCGTATGCGCGGAACCGATCGAGCCCCGCCACGCCCGGCAAATGCGACAGCGTATCGGCCAAGCCATTCGGAATCGTTGGGTGCTGATCGGACGCAGGCATCCCTGCGGGCCGCAAATACAAATCGGCCTGCAGCTGATTGTCCATCCACGAAGTAACCGTCTGGCGGAAGCTGCCCACCATAATCCCAATCGACGTCATCATCGCGATCGCGGTCGCCAGCGCGCCAACCAGCACCGAAGTTCGCCGCAGCGAACCACTCAGGCTGCGCGAAGCCAGCAGCCCTTCGACGCCGATCATTTTTTGCAACACCCCAGAAAATTTTTGCAGCAAGTAATCGGAGACCGCCGGAATGGCCAGTGCCGCCGCCCCAATCAGCAGAATCGCCGAAAAGTATCCAAATATCGGCTTGCCGCCAATGGCCTTCGGCACGGTACACATCACGCCGCCCGCCGCGAGCCCCATGGCGATCAGCATGTCCTGCCCTTTGCGCATGCGCGCCGCGTATTCGCGCTGCCCGCGCGCCATCGCTTCCGTCGGCGAAACGCGCGCTGCCTCACTCGCCGGAGAAAGCGCCGCCACAATCGACATGCCAATTCCAATCAGCATCGCGGCGGCCAGCGAAGTGAAAGTCAATGCAATCGCCCCCGGCCGGCTGCTGACGTACAGCGCCTGAATCGTAGCCGAAAGCAATTTCAACGCGCCGGTGGCCAGCACCCGCCCGAGCGCGCACCCTAAGATCGCCCCGGCGATTCCAAAACACGCCGCCTCGCCCAGAAAAGCCGCGAGAATGGCGCCGCGGCTGGCGCCCAACGCGCGCACGATCCCGATTTCCGCGCGCCGTCGCACCACTGAAACCGAAATGGTGTTGTAGATCAGAAACGCGCCGACCAGCAGCGCGATATAACTCAGCACGCGAAGATTCCAACGAAACGCCGCCAGCATCCGCTGGTTTTCGCTGGTGCGGCTGCCAATCGCCCGCGCCATCACTCCTGCCGGTAGCGCCGCCCGCAGGCGGTTTTGCCACTCAGCCAACGGCGGATCATCCGGCACCTTCAATAAAATGCTGTCTACGCGTCCCGCGCGCCCCAATTCACGCTGCGCAGCGGCGATGTCCATCACCACCACGCCGCCGCCTTCGGGGGTGTCATCGAAAACGCCGCGCACCCGATAGTCGCGCGTGTGATCGTTGATCAACAGCCGGATATTCGTGCCGGGCGTTGCCCGCAGACTCGACCCGACCCACACGCCATCCAGGTCGCCGGGATTTTTCAGTGCCGCGTCGCCGTTGGAAACATTCACAACTTGCTGGTCGGTAGCCTCGCCGATCAGGTCGAGGCCGATCAGCGGCACGGTCTGGCCCGTCGTCACCACCGTCGCAAAATCTTGAATGCGCGGCCGCACTCGAATCGAATACGGAAGTGTGGCCAAGGTTCCGACTACCGCATCGGGCACTCCGCCGGTGGAAGTCACTTCCAGGTCAGAATCGCCCATCAAGGTTTCCACGGAAGATCGAAACGAACCGGCCGCGGCATTCCCGGCCAAATCGATGGCCAACACGACCGCTACTCCGAGCGCCACCGCCAACACCGTAAGCGCGGTGCGCAACGGTTCCCGAAAAAGCGGCCGGACAATCAAACGATAAAATAGTATCGCGCGCGACATTCGTTTACCGCCGGATCACTTCGGCCACGCGCCCGTCACGCATTTTCACCAGGACGTCGGCCAGCGCCGCGGCTTCCGTGCTGTGCGTAGCCATCAGCATCGCCGTGTTTTGTTCGGTAGCGATACGCCGCAGCAGCGCCAGGATCACATCGCCTGTCGTGCTATCCAGATTTCCAGTGGGCTCATCGGCCAGCAATAATTTCGGTTCGTGTACCAGCGCGCGCGCGATCGCCACCCGCTGCATCTGCCCGCCGGAAAGCTGATGCGGCATGCGGTTACCCAGCGATTCCAGCTCAACCCAACCCAGCCGTTCGTTCGCCGCTTCGCGCGCGCCGCTTTTTCCCGCCAGCAGCAGCGGCAGCTCAACGTTTTCGACCACGCTCAGCGTTGGCAGCAACTGAAACGATTGGAAGATAAACCCGACCTTCTCCCGCCGCATCCGCGTCAACCCCGCATCGTCGAGCGACGACGTCGCCACGCCATCCAGCAGCACTTCGCCGGAAGTAGGGAAGTCCATCGCACCGGAGAGATTCAGCAGCGTGGATTTTCCGCAGCCGCTACGGCCGACCAATGCCACGAACGCGCCGGCCGGTATCTCCAGTGATACTCCGTCCACCGCCCGCACCGGCAAACCTTCGCTGCGATATTCTTTGGTGACGTTCTTCAGGCTGACCACGGAAGGAAGTTCAATTTCGGCTTGGCGCAGCGCGGGACCCGAGGCGGAAGTCATTGGCGTTCAGACCCGCTCGATGATCATCGCGATGCCCTGACCCACGCCGATGCACATGGTACAAAGCGCATAACGCGATTTGGTCGCCAGCAGTTGATACGTCGCCGTGGTCAACAGCCGCGCGCCGCTGGCGCCGAGAGGATGTCCGATCGCGATCGCGCCACCGTTAGGATTTACATGGGCCGCGTCGTCCGCCAAACCCAGGTCGCGGGTCACTGCCAGCGCCTGCGCCGCAAAAGCTTCGTTCAGCTCGATCACGTCCATCTGCGAAACCTTCAGCCCGGTCCGCGCCAGCAGCTTCTTAGTCGCCGGCGATGGCCCGAATCCCATCACCCGCGGCGCCACTCCCGCAACCGCCGTACCCAGCACTCGCGCCTTGGGAGTCAGCTTATATTTCGCCGCCGCCCTCTCGGACGCCAGCAACACCGCGCAAGACCCGTCGTTAATCCCGGAAGCATTACCCGCCGTCACCGTGCCCGCAGGCTTCACCACCGGTTTCAATTTCGCCAGTGCCTCCAACGTCGTCTCCGGCCGCGGATGCTCGTCCGTATCGAAATTCTTCGCCTCGCCTTTTTTCTGCGGAATCGCCACTGGCACGATTTCACTCTTAAAAAATCCCGCCGCATTCGCTCTGGCCCAGCGCTGCTGTGTGCGATACGAAAACGCATCCTGATCCGCGCGGTTCACGCCATATTCTTCGGCTACGTTCTCCGCGGTCTCCGGCATCGAATCGATTCCATATTTTTCTTTCATCACCGGATTCACGAAGCGCCAGCCCAGCGTGGTGTCAAAAATCTCCGCGCTCCGGCTGAACGCGCTGTCCGCCTTAGCCATTACGAACGGCGCGCGCGTCATGCTCTCGACGCCACCTGCGATCATCAATTCCGTTTCCCCCGCTTTGATCGCGCGCGCCGCCGTTCCCACCGCGTCCAGGCTCGAACCGCACAGCCGGTTGATCGTCGCGCCCGGCACTTCCTTGGGCAACCCGGCCAGCAACAGCGCCATCCGCGCCACGTTTCGATTGTCTTCGCCGGCTTGATTCGCGCAGCCGTACAGCACGTCGTCCACCGCGTTCCAATCCACGCCGGAATTCCGCGCCATCAGCGCGCGAATGGGCAACGCCGCCAAATCGTCGGTGCGCACCGTCGCCAACGCGCCGCCGTAGCGTCCAAACGGAGTTCGCACCGCATCGCAAATGAACACGTCGTTCAAAATCGCCCCCACCGCACCGCGGCCCTGCGCTATGCCTCTCCAGTATAGCCGACCATTCCGCCTGGCACCCGCTATCCACAATCGCGCCCGACCACGCCGGCCTAGCCAGGGAAATTCTCTTCGGTGTAATCTATCCACATGGCTGAAAAAATCAAAAAGTCCGATGCAGAATGGAAATCGAAGCTGGATCAAAACCAATATTACGTCACGCGGCAGAAGGGCACTGAACCGCCTTTCACCGGCGAATACGAAAGCACCGAAAAAGAAGGAACCTACGTCTGCGTCTGTTGCGGGCAGCCGCTCTTCGCTTCCGACGCGAAGTTTCACTCCGGCTCCGGCTGGCCAAGCTACTACCAGCCCATTGCCGCCGAAAATGTCGAATTGCACCGCGACACCAGCCACGGCATGACTCGCACCGAAGTCCTCTGCAGCCGTTGCGATGCGCACCTCGGCCACGTCTTCGACGACGGCCCGAACCCCACCGGCCTGCGGTTCTGCATTAATTCCGCATCGCTAAAGCTGGAAGAAAAGAAGAAAGACTCAAAGAAGTAGGCGGCACAAAAAAAGAGGGCAGGCGCCTCAAACGCGTCTGCCCCAAGTGCCTGCCTAAATAGTCCTGCCCTACGCCAGTTTCTAGTGGTCGAAATAGAAAACCAGCGGATGCGCATTATTCGGATTCGAATCCCCCGAAATAGCCCGGAAACTCGACTGCGAGACGATGTAGAAGATCACGTTCGCCGGAATTCCAATCGGCGAGTTCGTGCTCATGGTTCCGCGCCCCGTGGCACCGATATTGTAGTTGCCCACAAAGTTCTGCGGCGAATGAATCGTACCGTCGTTGTCGACCTCATCCACTACGCCCAGCAGCGAACCCTGCCCCGGCGAATTCAATTGGCCGATCACATTCAACGCCAATGGATCCTCTGTGAATGGCGCCGCCGGCGTGTATCCGCCCTGCAGCGACGAAGCGCTGAACGGCGCGACACTCGTTTGGGCGTCCAGCAAGCCGAACGAAACTTCCGGATTCGACCCAATGGTAAAGCCCTTGTTGGCCCCGATTAAATACGCCGCGGCAATTTTCTGACCCGTCGTTTCCGCGCCCACTCCGGTAAATGCAATTCGTCCGTTGGTGTTGGGATCCGCGGTGAACGTGCCGTTCGACGTCACGCCATTCGTAACCGTGCCGCCGCTGTTCTCGTCGAAGGTGAAGTCCGCCACCGTCTGGCCGTCGCCAATCAGCAATCCGGCGTAGACGTCTGCATTCTTCCCGGCCAGTCCGCTTCCGGTCGCGACGCTCTTGCCATTCAGCGCGCCAGAGTTGAAAACCACCGAACTGTCCTGCAGCAGCATTTCACCCGCCAGCCGCGGGTGAGTTGTATCGGTCGTGTCGACGGCCACCAGGAAAATGTCTGTCGGCGAGACGAAGTAGAACGTGTATTCCGCCTGGACCTGCGCCCCAGTGGGAAGCTGATAAGTGAAAACCGCCAGACCCTTGTTATTCGTTCCGCTGGACTGGAAATTGCCGCTCAGGGCGAGTGCCGGGCTATAAACTCCGCCATCGTTCACGTCGAGGGTTCCGGGGGTGAATGTCTGATTTCCGTCGGCATGCACCACACCGGCGATCACCGTGGGAGCCAGCGCCACATCCTGTCCGATGAATTCGAATGCGTAGTTTCCGCTGAAGCTGCCCGAAGACAGCGTGCTCGAGGAATCCGGTTTCATGATTCCCGCGCCGTGCGTTTGCGGCGTGCCCACCGTATCGTTTTCCACGATCTGGAAATTGCCGTTCGATTGCTCGGCCAGCAGATAATTCGTGGTCAGACTCGCGCCTTTCGAGTTCACCCCGATCAGCTGCATCGTGCCGCGGCCGTCGTTGCCGATGGAGTAGGTGCCAGTCAGCGACGAAGCGGTGAACACTCCCGAAACGCGGTTGCTATCGAATTGTCCGCTCGAAATCACTCCGCTGCCGTTGGCGACCAAGTTGCCCGCTTCGACCACATTTCCTTGCGGGTCAAAACCGTTGAAGAGAAAGCTGTACGAGCCGCTGAATAGCTTGTTGGTGGCCACCGTTCCGGTGTTGATCGTGATGCTCAGATTTTGCGAAGCCGGTGTCGAGCCGATCGAATCGCTTACTTGCACCGTGAAATTCGAGGTCGTCGTCAAAATCGGCACACCGGAAATCGCGCCGCTGGCTGGATCGAACCGCAGGCCGCTTGGCAATTGCCCCGCCGTAATGCTCCAGGTGTAAGGAGCCACTCCTCCGCTGGCTACCAGCGCGCCGGAATATCCTGTGGCCACCGCGCCGCTGGGCAGCGTCGGCGTCACCGCCTTCAATGGCGCCGCGCCAGTCACCGTGATGGTCACTGGCTTGCCGGCCGGCGAAGTGAAGGTCTGCGGCGGAATCGTGGAATCGGTCACCGTCGGGAAGAAGCTGTAAACTCCTCCGGTAGTCGGCGTTCCAAATATCTGCCCATTGCTCGCGTTCAACATCAGCCCGGGCGGCAAGGTATTGGCCGGCACGCTCCACGAATAGGGCGGCGTTCCTCCTGAAGCTTGAATTGAGGTTCCGTAGGTGCTGCCCACGGTGGCGTTCGCCAGAACGCCCGAAGTGATGGTTAGCGCCGTCGCCGGATTGATCACCACGGTAAACACGTCGGAGGTTGCGGTCTGCGGCACGAAGGCATTGTCGGTCACGCTCACTGCAAAGTTATACGTTCCGGCTTTCGTCGGCGTGCCCACCACGCTTCCGGTATTGGGATTCACCGCCAACCCGGGAGGCAGGCAGTTCGACCCTACGGGCGTGCAGGCCACCGCGAATTTATACGGAGTCACACCGTCTTCCGCCACCACTTGCTGGCTGTAACCCACTCCGTTGGTGCCGTTCGGCAATATGGTTGTCGTGAATTGAGGCGCCAGGTTCACCGTAATCGTGACCGTCACGGTGGCGCCAGAATTTCCGTTCGAGACCGCCTTCAGGCTAACCGTCAGCGCTGAGGTCAATCCGGTTGGCGAGGTGTACGTGATCTGCGATGCCGTTGTGCTCGAAATCATGCCGCAACCGGTGCCCGCGCATCCGGTACCGGTCAGAGTCCAGGTCACTCCCTGATTCTTGGTATCGAGCCCCAGCGTGGCTACGAATACCTGAGTCTGCCCTTCGTCCATCTGAATCGTCCCACTGGGCGAAACCTGCAACGTGATCGTGTTGCTGCCGCCGCCACCGCAGCTGGTGAGCGCCGCAACCAGAAAAATCGCGCACAGGGCCAGCGCCCCTCGCGAAACCCGGCCAGACCAGAGACCGGACCAACCTATCTTTTCCTTCTTTGCCGGAGCCGCGATCAACGGACAATTCTTCATTCGGGCATACGCCTTCGTTGGTTTCATATCACCTTGATGATTTCTTTTTGGATCCGCCCGATCCGGAGGGAATCAACCCCACGTCGAAGCCTTGGCACGTTAAACGAAACTATTTGAATAACAAAACGCTTGGGGCCTGTCAACGCACATCTCCCCCGCCGAAAACCGAAGCCGGGGACGTCAACGCCGCACAAGCCGCTTTACCGCCTTCTCTGAAACTGGAATAATGCCGCGATTCACCCAGGCATATCGATGCACAGGAGAGATTCTCCGTTGCCCGCCCACTCCAGGGCTCTACGCCGCCTCGCGCTGTGTCTGCTGCTCGTTGCGGCCCTTGTGCCGGTCGCGCGCGCACAGAATCCGCGCGGAACCCTCCGTGGAACGGTGGAGGATTCGAGTGGCGCCCGCGTCCCCAGCGCCGCCATCGTGGTTCAGTCCCAAGCTTCGGGGCTCCAGCGCACCGCAATGGCCGACGACCGCGGCGAATTCCGCGTTGACGACCTGCCCCCCGGAGCCTATCGAGTGCTGGCCAGCAAACCTGGCTTCGCCCCGGCTGCTTCCGACGCAACGGTCGTGGTTAGCGAAGTCCGTGACCTCGCCGTCGTCCTCCAGCCGGCCGGTATCTCGCAACAAGTTACTGTCGCCGCCCAGTCTTCTTCCATCACCACCCAGGCTATCGATCTCGCGAGCGCCGTCCATCAAGGCGCCATTTCTTCGCAGGATCTCGAAACGCTGCCTCTGGCCCATCGCAGCTTCGCCAACATCGCCTATCTCGTTCCCGGCACCGAACCGGTCGAGCCTTCCGATCCCACCAAGGCGCGCATCACCGCCGTTTCCTTCGGCGGCAGTTCTGGACTCAACGTCGAGCTGTCGGTCGACGGCGGCGACAACTCCGACGATTACATCGGCGGCTTTCTTCAAAATTACTCGCCGGACGCCATCCAGGAATTTGTGGTGCGCACCGCCCAGGAAGACGCCGACACCGGCCGCACTACCGGCGGCTCAGTGGTCATCGATACCAAGCGCGGCACCAACGAATGGCATGGCGACGCCGCATTTTACGAACGCGCCGCCGCACTCAACGCTCGCCTGCCCATCGATAATCCACCGCCCGAACCTAAACAGCCTTTCTCCCGCCAAAATTACATCGGCACCGTCGGAGGTCCGATTCGCCGCGATAAGATTTGGTTTTTTTCTTCTCTTGAGTACGTCCACGAAGACGCCAGTATCGCTTACAGTCCCGCCAGCCTCAGCCAGTTTCAGTCGCTGGCCCAACTCGCCACCGAAGGCCTAATTCCCGGCGTCAGTTCGATCGCCGTGCCCAATAACGCACCGGTTCCGTTCGACGATTACCTGGCCACCACTCGTTTTGATTGGGCCCAGTCCCAGCGCTCCCAGTGGTTTCTGCGTGCCGCGGTTGACCGTTACACCACCGACAACGATCTCGTCCAGCAGGCCACCCTTCCGTCCACCGGCGCGACTTCTCGCGCCAATTACATGAACCTGCTTTTAAACCAGCATTTTTCTTTCAGCCCCACTTGGCTTGGTTCGCTGACGCTCGAAGCCAGCGCCCTGCATCACACCGAAACCCGCAACACCGATCTCGGCTTCGCTCTCGCTTTTCCGTTCAGCTCGACCGCCAGCACCATCTCCGGCTTCGAAACTTTCGGCGACAATCAGTTCGTCACGCCCATCACCGCCTTTCCCGTTCTTCGCAACCAGCAAAAATATCAATTTCGCTACGACGTGAGCCATAGCACGGGACACCACGCGCCGCGTTTCGGTGTGAACTTGATTCACGAACCGGTCTTGAGCGGCGCGCTTTCCGGCAACGCCGAAACCCTAATCCAATTTCCCAACAACCCCGATTTCTACGTCGCCAATCCCTCCCAGTTTTATTCCGATCTCACCTGCGCCACTCCCCAGCCCGCCGGAGTTAACTGCACCGCCACGCCTGCTGCCAATGGAAGCTTCGTCGCAGAACGTCCAGCGCCTCGGCCTCTACGCCGAAGATTCCTGGCGTGTCACGCCCCGCCTCACCGTCAATTACGGCTTGCGCTACGACACCACCTTCGGCCTCTTCACCGCTTCCGGCCGCTCCCAACTGGTCAATCCCGTTTTTCAAACGCTCGACGCCCTCGGCATCTCGACCACTCCCTTTGCCAGTGGCGCGCCGCACGATTACCGCAAAGCTTTCGCTCCGCGTCTCGGCATCGCTTACGCCCCCGGACAAAATTCCAAAACCGTTTTCCGCGCCGGGTTTGGCCTTTACTACAACGATCTCGCCCAGAACGGCTGGGTCGAAGCCCTGCAAGCCGTCAATACCTTGCCCGGACCCTGCATCGATCCGCAAAATCCTCCCGACCCCACCAACAGCGGCTGCGTCACTTCGGGTTCGGTCATCGATTCTCGTTACCGCACTCCCTACGCCATCCACGCCACCGCCGGCTTCGAGCACGCCTTCAGCGATAAATGGCTGGTCAGCGCCGACTACACTCACGAGCAAGGCAATCACGGCTACCGCCGTTATGATTACGCCGCCGGAACCGCGCCGCTCATCGCGCCCGATCCCGGCCCTGCAGCCGTTTGTCCCCGACGTCTCCGTTTTCCGCAGTCGACAATCGCTCCAGTTACAACGCGCTCTCCATCCATCTGCAAGGGAACGTCTCGCACCACTTCAATCTCATCGCTAATTACACTTTGTCCAAAGCGCAGACCTGGGGCTGCGTCCTCGGCGAACTCTTCGATTATGTGAACGGCGTGTGCGACCCGCTGAATCCCTTTCGGCCCCGGCGATTACGGCCCCTCCGGCGAAGATGCGCGGCACCGCTTCGTTCTGGCGGGCCTGTTCCGCCTCCCCGGCGGTTTCGAAATCACCACGCTCACTCAGGCCGAAAGCGCGCGGCCCTTCACCATCACCAATACCGACGGCACCGACCGCGTGGTCGTCGATGGAGTGAAGACGTCGCTCGATGGCCTCCGCGGCACCCCCTACGTTCAAGTTGACATGCGCATCAGCCGCCCCATCCACTTCGGCGAGCGTTTCACCGGCACACCCTTCATCGAGTTTTTCAATTTGTTCAACCGCAATAATCCCGGCGCGAACTACGTCACCAACGTCGCGGCCCTGCCCAATCCGGTCAACAATCCCGACAACGTCACCTCCATCTGCACCGACCCGCAATGCTCCGGCATGGTCCCGGTCACCAGCCCCAAACAATTGCGCTTCGCCGCCGGAGCCCTCGGCGATTTCTTCGGCCCTGGCACCACCGTAGGCATCCCCTTCGCCGCCCAGATCGGCGCCCGCTTCAATTTCTAAAGCATCCTCAATTGATGCGTAGCCAGCCTACCTTGGAGTGCGGCGGCTTGCCGCCGCCTTCGCGAAGTAACGTTAGGCCACAAAACAGAATAGGGTTCAAAGCGTGCCTTGAAAAAAGGGCAAGGAGTTTCATAAGCCAAGCCCAACCCAAGCTGCCTTTCCCCTCGACCACCCGTCTAACTACTAGACAGAGGCAATGTTTCAATCGAACTTCCAAACATGATCTAAGCCGCCAGTTTTCAATTTCCTCAAATTTTTAGTATAAAGATTGGTTTGAACGCCGCTTTTCGGCTCGTTTGTTCGTAACGTAACGGAGGAACGCATTGATAGAAGTAGAAAACCTCACCAAAACCTACGGCGATAAGACTGCCGTCGACCACGTCTCTTTCAGCGTGAACAAAGGCGAGATTCTGGGCTTTCTCGGCCCCAACGGCGCCGGCAAAACCACCACCATGCGCATCCTCACCGGATTTATGCCGGCCACCTCCGGCGTCGCCCGCGTCGCCGGCTTCGACGTCGCCACCAATTCGCATGGACGTTCGCCGCCACATCGGCTACCTGCCCGAAACTCCGCCGATCTACCCCGACATGACCATCGAGTCCTATCTCGATTTCGTCGCTCGCATCAAGAACGTCCCGGCCGCCGACCGGGCCGCGCGCGTCACCGACGCCATGCGCAAAACCAATCTCGAAGATCGCCGCACCGAACTCATCAAACGCCTATCGCGCGGCTACAAGCAGCGCGTCGGTATCGCCCAGGCTCTGGTCCACGATCCGGACGTCATCGTTCTCGATGAACCCACCGTCGGCCTCGATCCCAAACAGATCATCGAAGTCCGCAATCTGATCAAGGGCCTCGCTGGCAGCCACACCATCATTCTCTCGACCCACATCCTGCCGGAAGTCAGCATGACTTGCGATCGCGTGGTCATCATCAACAAAGGCAAAATCGCCGCCGTCGATACGCCGCAAAATCTCACCTCGACGCTGAAGAGCGGCCAGAAGATTCGCCTCGAAGTTCAGGCTCCTCCCGACGCGCTGCGTCCAGCGCTCTCGCAGGTTCCCGGCGTATCGCACGTTGCGGTCGAAGCGCTTCCTTCGAGCGACCATTCGATCGTCACCATCGAAACCGCGCAGGGCTCCGACGCCCGCAGCCAAGTTGCCGCGGCTATCATCCGCAACGGCTGGGCCCTATTCGAATTGCGCGGCGTCAGCCTCAGCCTCGAAGATATTTTCCTGGAATTGACGACCGACGACGCCAGCCACGCCGAAGCTTCGGCGGCCTGACGCTGGGCGCAGCTTCACGGCATGGAGGGCAGTTTCTCTATTCATTCCACACACGGAAGACGCGCTGTCGATACAGTTCGTGCGCTTCGGCCCGATCTTGATCCTTATGTTGAGCTCAGGCGGCTCGAGGACTTTGATGCGGAAGACCCGAGCGGAACCTCCGCGCTGCCAGGTGCAGCAGCACTTCTTCCACTAACCAACGTGCTCCTGGGCGATTGTCACTTCCGCTCCAGGTCGTTTGGCGAAGACCAGGCTTCAGTTCGCAGGGATTCGCTTGCCTCACAATCTTGTCAGGGCTGACGATGTATCCGCTGGGACTGAGATCCGGAGCCGGAGCCGTGCGAACTGGGGGCCAGGAAGCTGGGTCTGGAACCATCGGAATGTCTGGTCGTTGAGGATAGCCCGGCTGGAATCAAGGCAGGCAAGGCCGCGGGTTGCAAGACGCTTGCGGTGCTGTCCTCCCACCAAATCGACGCCTTGGTGGAGGCGGATGGGATCGTTCCATCGTTAGATCACGTCTTTGCCATCCCAGCTCATGACGGGATGATTGCAATTCATTGCAATCGTGCGCACTGCTTTCCGTAGCACCGCGACCTTTTCGTTTGAGACAAGAGCGCCATTATCCGCGGAGAATGCCTTTGGTAGGCTAGCTATGCGCGCCGGTGCAAAACTAGGCCACAGTGCGCCGCGTGAGCGGTGCTCTGCGGCGGAGTAAAAGTTTGCCACCGCCGGATCTTGTTTTCGTGAGCTGTTGCCTTGATGGCATGGTTCATGGAACACCGGAGGGATGTTCCAGGTGGAGATATACGGGCGTGTACGGCGTGCGGTTCGTGTTGAGGGCCGGAGTCAGCGGGCGGTAGCCAGGGAGTTTGGGCTTTCGCGGGAGACGGTACGGAAGATGCTGCAGTACGCGGTGCCGCCAGGCTACCAGCGACAGCAGCCGATCAAGCGGCCCAAGCTTGGGCCGTGGCTGGGCGTGATCGACGCCATTCTGGAAGATGACAAGCAGAGACCGGCGAAGCAACGGCACACGGCCAAGCGGATTTTCGAGCGCCTAAGGAAGAGCACCAGTTCCCCGCGCACCGACTTTTGATGCGCGGGGAATCTGAGTACGTCGACCAAACCCTTCTCGTAGTCAACAGATTTGATTGCAATCTGCATCCAGGCGGCAACATCGGCGACATCACAGCCGAATACCGCGCCATACATCAACCCCACAAATTGACCGTGAAGGATCTTATCTTGCCTTGATACAGCGCCGTGCGCGTAACGACAACATCGTAACGATCAGCTAGGGTAGTGTTCCAGACGATTCATTACTTCTTTTCATAGTCCTTTCTTGGAAACCGTCTTGCACAGCGGCGAGTGCGCAATCGCCTTCGCAATCTGCTTCGCCTCGGCCTCACTCCCCGCCGCCCGGTCACATCGAGCGTTTCAGGCAGACGACACCACAAACGGATCCATAATGATCCTCACGCAATGCGACTAACTTTTTTTGCGGAATGAGAGGAGCAGAGCAGTAGGCAGGGATAAGTGAAAAGTGACTCTATGCTAGGCAGCCCGCATGGACTTCAGCTTGGCATTGCGTCTAGCTTCCTTGACCTTGCGCTCGAAAATCTGCATTGCACTTTTCTTGTGGTCAGCAGTCGGATGCACATATTTGTGAACACAGCGCAGCGAGCCGTGCCCAAGGAGAGCGGCCAAGGTGGCTATATCAATTCCGGCCTGGGCCACACGCGTTGCAAAGGTATGACGGAGATCATATGGCACGAAGCAGATCTCCACTCCTTCCTTCGCCGCGTGAGCGACAATGCGGTCGTCGGCCCAAGATACTCGCCCAATATGCGACCCGGCGTTGCGGCTAGATGGAAAAATCCAAGGCGACGCGCGAGACATACGTACCTTCAGAATTTCGAGCGATTCCGTCGTCATGTCCAAGTGCCGCCTTGCAGCTTTCGTTTTCCCAGTGCTGACAAATCTGGTGCCTTTGTCGAGATCAATATCCTCCTTCCCTCAGAGAAATGGCCTCTTCGGGGCGAAGCCCTTGGTTGACAATCAGTAACGCGACATCATGCAAGTCGGGAAGACGCTTCGCGCGACGGAAATACTCCTCTTCCTCCTCAATCGAGAGAACATACATGCGCTGCGCATCCGCATCGGAAGGAATTTCAACCTCCCGAGTCAGATTGATCGATGCCCAGCGATGGCGGATTGCATGTTGGAAAAACTTGCTCAATGCGTGAAGATCGTGACGGATGGTAACGTCCTTTACTTCATGCTCTGTTGCTCGCCACGTCTTGTACTTCATCAACTCTTGCTGCATCGATCGCATTCACTAGCAATTTGTCAAAGAACACTAATGCGCTGGAAAGACTCGTTTTGATCCTCTTTATACGAATTGGGCTTCGAGCGGTAGCGCACTTCTGCCGATGGCAAGAACCTTTCCCACTGCATCACGGAAGGTAATCGTCTCCATCTGAGATGCTGGAGTCTTTCCCGCTTCAGCGCCTGCAAAGCTGCTGCTTCGATTGCTTGCGCGTCTTTCTTGTTTTGTGATGTGGCGGCCAAATCGGTGTTGCTGGTGTATTCTTGCCGCTTGTACTTGAACCGGTAATGCCAATAGCCGTTTCTCTTTCTGGAGCGCCATTTTCACTTCCCTTCATATTTTCTTCAGCCCAACGGTCGAATCCGACCTTGGGGTACCAAACTCCGCCGAATTTGAAATACGGGGGGACCCTTACCTTGGGATCGCAGGTCTGCTAGTCGTTGCGCGCTGATGCCATACTCATTTGCGAGTTCCTCCGGCGACATCAAGTTTTGGCGCGCATACTTCATTGCTGACCTTTTAACGGTTAGTCCATGTTTCGAAGAATTGCTTTGATTTACATCCAAGCGGGATAGACAGGAACGGGTCTGCCTACAACTCCGCCAGGAAGCGTTCCAGCGACCGCCGGACGACCTGCATTCTTTGCTCATGTGTCAGAGTCAGATCGATGAGCGAGGAACCAAGAGATTCGCGGCCAAGCACATACTTCACAGTGCCCATCGGAATTCCCGCCAAGACAAGCCGGCACTCAAAATTGAGGCGTATCGAGTAGGACCATAGTCTTGTACGTTCCAACTGCGGGGCTACAATCTTCAGCTTGCGAATCATGTAATCGAACCGAGTCCGCGGACTATCTTCCAATACGAATTCCGACTCAGGGTTTAAATGGTAGATGATGCCAGAGCATCATACGTCCGAGGACGAATCAGTAGTTGAACCGTTCGGGACTTGCAACCGTAGGCTGGCGGCCAACGTGCAACCAGATACCAGTGGGATCAATGTCTGATTTCTTGAGCGACTCGAATTCTTTGTTACGCAAACCTGTGTTTGCGATAATGCGAACCATATTCCCGAGCACCTGCAACTCCGGGTCGGTTTCGCAATACGAGATGATTTTTCGAATATCGCTGGTCTCAGCGGGCTGCGCACGTTCAATTTGCTTCCGCATCTTTGTGTTTTGTCGTACTGTCAAGCAATTCTCCTTTATGGCTATTGCACAGTTGTTGTTCTGGTTATGTTCTTTCGAATCGCACCCGGAGAAGAGCTAGATACATTTTCTTCTCTGGATGCAGTTCAAACCGCAAGGCCCCCAGATACTTCAATGGATCGCTGGTGTCCCATAAAACGACTTGGTCCAATCGATCGCCGACACTCGCTGCTGTCCCTCACTCGCACTTGCGGCTTTCAGATACCGTTCTGTGGAAGTGATTCGCGCGTGACCTGCATATTGCTGAGCAGTTCGAAGATCAACGTAACGACAGATTGCGGTGATGTACGTCCGCCGAAATTTGTGAAATTGCCACTCTTCGCAATGAGGATTTCCTGAGCGGCAATGGGCGCAACGCCCACACCGGAGGCCATGCAAATAGACGAAGCGCTTCAACCGCCGCATCATGCGCCGGTCAGGTTTGCCTTTCGGTGTTGGAACAATCAACATCTGTCCCGGATGATTCGTTTCCCAATCGCGTAAGGCAGTGAGGAGAACGTATGGAGCGGGCACACGCCTCTGTTTGCGGGTTTTTGTTTGAAAGCCATATTCAGGCTTTTCGCAGATGAGAATCGTCTTATTGACATAGTCAATGTCGCTGAAACATGCGTGTGCGGCCTCTTGAAGACGCATGCCGCACATCAGCATCAGGCTCACTGCAATTCGGAGCTCGCCCGTTGCCACAGAAAAGAACGCCTCGATCTCTTCGGGGGTGTAGATTGTCACCTCCACGTCTTCGTACTTTGGCGGAGGTGGAAAGATCTTGCGGTCGGCACCGCCTTGGAGAAGCCAGGCGCGAACGATCATGAAATACGCAAAGACAGTTCGTTTAGAGATGCACCTGTGCTCGACGGGCTGCCGGCGACGCCCCTGTGCGGCGTCTACCCGCTGACTCGGCGACTTCCGTGCGAGCCAAAATACCGGGTAACGTCGCAGGTTATCGAGGAACTTGAGCATGTGAGTCTCGGTCAGTTCGTCCACGTAGACTGCTAAATTACTCTTCAAGAAAATCCCAATCGCGTATTCG
>CAWIEL010000061.1:0-6498 GCA_963835025.1 uncultured Acidobacteriota bacterium | reverse complement strand
CATCGCCACGGCCACGCCCAATGCCAGCGGCTACTACGCCCTGACCGTGCCTGGAGGATTGTCGTTTGGCAGCCAGACCATCACTGTCAGCTACAGTGGCGACACCACGTACGCTACGTCGACGACCAATGCCACGCTCAACATTTTGAACGACAGCCTGAGGTTGCAATACAACAGCCAAACGCTGGCCAATTCGCCATTTGCGGTGAATGTGCAAATCGCCATGTTGTCGCCGCCCACAAGTGGCAACACGGTGTCGGCCGCAGCGGCCCCCGCTCCGACCGGCTCTCTCACGCTGAGCGAAGGAAGCACCGTCCTGGCGACGATTCCCGATCTTACCGAGGCGACTCCCACTTCGGCGGGCTACTTCACTCTGACCGCCACCGTAGCCTGCCGCCAGGTGCGCAGACGTTAAAGGTCACGTACAATGGCGACAGCAACTACTCAGCCAATAGCGCCTCGTTCGGCGTCAATGCTTTGAGCACTTTGGCGACCAGCGTGTCGAGTTCCTACTCGACGAGCGTCTATGTTGGCCAAGCCTACACGGTGAACGCTGCGATTTACGGCACCTTGTCGCTCGGCGTGCCGTGAACTGCACCTTGTCGTTGGTCGAAGGGAGCAACACGCTGGCCAGCGTCAACATCGCTACCGCCACGCCCAACACCAATGGCTCGTTCGCTTTGACCGTGCCCGGCGGCTTGTCGCTCGGAGCGAACGGTCTGCAAGTGGTGTATAGCGGCGACACCAACTACACCGGCTCGTCGCAGACCCTGCAAACGGTCACGGCACGTCTCAATCCTGACTCGGTCTCGTTAAGCTACACCACGCCCATCGCCTGTGACCCGCTGACGATCAACGCCAAGATCAACGGCACCGTGCTGGCCGGCGTCGTGGGCGGCACCGGCACGTTGACCTTGACCGAAGGCTCGTCGCAATTGGCCCAGGTCGTCCAGCACCGCAAACGATTCCACGTCGGTCTGCTCTTGAGAAGCGTCCCCGCGGCCCGGAGTGAACGGAACGGTGACGTCGATACCCGCATTCTTCGCCGCCTTCTCCACGCCCACGCCGCCCGCCAGCACAATCAAATCGGCCAGCGAGATTTTCTTCCGGCCGGACTGGGCGACGTTGAAATCGCTCTGAATCTTCTCCAGCGCCTTCAGCACTTTCTGCAGTTGCGCCGGCTCATTCACTTTCCAATCCTTCTGCGGAGCCAGCCGAATCCGCGCCCCGTTCGCGCCGCCGCGCTTGTCCGAACCTCGATACGAAGACGCCGACGCCCAGGCGGTCGAAACCAATTCCGACACCGTCAGCCCCGAGCCCAGAATTTTCTCCTTCAGCGCGGCCACGTCCTTCGCATCCACCAGCGGATGATTCACCGCCGGAATCGGATCCTGCCAGATCAGCTCTTCCTTCGGCACTTCCGGTCCCAAGTACCGCGCCCGCGGACCCATGTCGCGATGCGTCAGCTTGAACCACGCCCTCGCAAATGCATCCGCAAACTCCTCCGGCTTCTCGTAAAAACGCCGCGAGATTTTTTCGTAAATCGGATCGACGCGCAAAGAAATATCGGTCGTCAACATCGCCGGCGCATGCCGCTTCGAAGGATCATGCGCGTCCGGAACCGAACCCGCGCCAACGTCGCCCTTCGGCTTCCACTGATGCGCGCCGCCCGGGCTCTTGGTCAGTTCCCATTCATACTTGAATAGGTGCTCGAAGAAATTGTTGCTCCATTTCGTCGGCGTGCTGGTCCACGTAACTTCCAGCCCGCTGGTGATTGCGTCACCGGCGATGCCGGTCGCGTACGCGCTGTTCCATCCCAAGCCCTGATTCTCGATCGCCGTTCCTTCCGGCTCGCGACCCAGGTGCGTGCCCGGTCCCTTTCCGTGCGTCTTGCCAAACGTGTGGCCACCCGCAATCAACGCCACGGTTTCTTCGTCGTTCATCGCCATCCGCGCAAAAGTCTCCCGAATGTCTTTTGCCGCCTTCAGCGGATCCGGCACACCTTCCGGCCCTTCCGGGTTCACGTAAATCAATCCCATCGTTGTCGCGCCAAAGGGCTTGGCCAGTTCGCGGTCGCCGGAATAGCGCTTGTCTGTTCCCATCCAGGTCGTCTCATGTCCGTAGTTCACATCCAGATCCGGCTCCCACACGTCCGGGCGCCCGCCCGCGAAACCAAAAGTCTTGAAGCCCATCGTTTCCAGCGCTACGTTGCCCGCCAGAATCATCAAATCGGCCCACGAAATTTTCTTGCCGTACTTTTGCTTGACCGGCCACAGCAACCGCCGCGCGCGATCCAGATTCACGTTGTCCGGCCAACTGTTCAGCGGAGCAAAACGCTGCTGCCCTCGCCCGCCGCCTCCACGTCCATCGAAGGTGCGATAAGTTCCGGCGCTGTGCCACGCCATGCGGATGAAGAGCGGCCCGTAGTGCCCGAAATCCGCCGGCCACCAGTCCTGCGAATCGGTCATCAGCGCCGCCAGATCCTTCTTCAGGCCGGCGTAGTCCAGGCTCTTGAATTCCTCGGCGTAATTGAAGTTTTCTTTCATGGGGTCGGACAGCGAGGAGTGGGCATGCAGCAAGTTCAAATTCAAATGGTTCGGCCACCAATCACGGTTGGTTCGGGCCGGGCTCCCGCCGTGCGGGAACGGGCACTTCGCTTCGTCTGCCATCAGTTCTTTCCTCCAATTTGCGATGCAAAGTAAAATTGTGAAATCGGCGCCCCGATTTCTACAGCTTCAAACTAGCATCGAATCAGGATATAGTTCCAATATCTATATCCCATCCTAGGTATAGGCTCACACTATGGAACTTCAGCAGCTCCGTTACGTTTGCGCCGTCGCCGACACCGGCAATTTCAGCCGCGCCGCCGAACGCTGCCAGGTCGCCCAACCCTCCCTATCCCAGCAAGTCTTGAAACTCGAAGAGGATTTGGGCGCTAAGCTTTTCGACCGCCTGGGCCGCAGCGTGCGCATCACCGAAGCCGGACGCGCCTTCATTCCTCGCGCCCGCGCCATCTTGGAACAGATGGATTCCGCCCGTTCCAGCGTCGCCGCCAATAACGCCGACCTGCGCGGCGGCGTGGCCGTCGGCGTCATCCCCACCGTCGCGCCGTACCTGATGCCGTCCTACACCGCGGCTTTCGCCAAAAAATATCCCGACGCGAAACTCCGCATCGTCGAAGACACCACCTCAATCCTGGTCGAAGGTCTCCGCGATCTTTCCATCGATGTCGCCATTCTGGCTCTTCCGCTGCGCCACAAAGACCTCGAAGTCTTTACGATTCGTACCGAGCCACTTTTCGCCGCGCTGCCGGCCGGCCATCCGCGCGCATCCGCAAAATCTCTGAGCGTACGCGACCTTCGTGGCGAATCTTTCGTCATGCTGCGCGATGGACACTGTTTCCGCGATCTCAGCATGGGCGCCTGCACTCACGCCCGCATCACTCCCAATATTGCTTTCGAAAGCGGCCAGTTCAGCAGCCTGCTGGGAATGGTCGCTGCAGGCGTCGGAGTTTCGCTCATCCCCGAAATGGCCATCGACCGCAATGTCGGCTGCCGTTACGTCCGGCTCAGCGACATTCACGCTACCCGCACCATCGTCGCCGCCGTCGTTCGCGGGCGCAGTTTCAATCGTGTGCAGCGCGCCTTTCTTTCCGAATTGAAAACGCCTCCGAAGCCGTCCGGTCGCGCAACCCACGCCCGCTAGAATTCCCACCGCCGCCCGGCATATACTTTCGGGCTCGAGCCTCGTCACTCTCAAAGCCGGAGCACAGGAAAAGCTCGTGAAACGCTGGACCAAAATATTGCTCGCGATCGTGGCCGTCATCGTATTGGTGCTGGCCGCGATTCCGCTTTTCGTCAACGCCAATACCTTTCGTCCCGTCATCGAAAAGCAGCTCAGCACCGCTCTCGGACGCACCGTCAACATGGGGGAGTTGAGCCTGCCGTTCGCTTCCGGAAGCTTGGTCGCCCGCGACCTCAGCGTTTCTGACGATCCGGCCTTCAGCCCCGCTCCCTTCCTCACCGCTAAAGAACTGCGCATCGGCGTTTCGCTCGCCCCGCTGATTTTTTCTCATAAGCTGGATATTCGCAGCTTCCAGATCCAATCGCCGCAGATCAACGTGATCCGCGCCTCCAACGGCACCTGGAATTTTTCGAGCATTGGCAAGGCCGTATCGTCCGCAACCTCGGCTCCGGCCGCGCCCGCAGGCGGCCCGCCGTTGCCGTTGAAACCACCAGATCTTGCCGAGCTGTATGTCGGCCACATCCTTATTAATGATGGGAGGGTCACCGTCGGGGCATTGCCCGCGCACGGACCACCCACCGTCTATGAGCATGTTGACGTGAGCGCCGAAGACTTCTCCTTCCGCTCGCCATTTCCTTTTAAGGTGGACGTGGCTCTGCCGGGCGGCGGCACGCTCAGCGTCGACGGCCATTTCGGCCCGCTCAACCGCGACGATGCGGCCACCAGTCCTGGCGACGTTCAAATCTCGGCAAAGGGCTTAAACCCAGTAGCCGCCGGTTTCCTGAACCCCGGTGCCGGCGTAGCCTTCCTTGCCGATATCGAAATGCACGCGAAGTCCGACGGGCAAACCCTGGCCACTGACGGCACCATTCACCTGCAGAATTTGCGACTGCGCAAAGGCGCCACTACCACGGCTCCACATCCCGTCGATCTGAGTTACACCGGCTCCCACCAACTGAAAGAAAATTCCGGCGTCATTAAAGGCGCAGTCATAAAAATTGGAAATTCCGCCATTCACGTCACCGGCACTTACCAACCGGTTTCCAACGGCGTTGACGATCCGCTGTTAAAGCTAAAAATCGATGGGCAACAACTGCCCATGGACGAACTGCAGAGCCTGATGACTGCCGCCGGCGTGCGCCTGCCTAACGGCTCCAGGCTCCAAGGTGGAACCGCTTCGATGAATCTGGCGGTCGAGGGCCAGGCCAAAGCGCTCGTCATCAGCGGCCCGATCGCGCTCGATAACGTCAAACTCGTCGGCTTCGATATTGGTTCGAAAATTCACGGTATCGCCGCTCTCAGCGGAATGAAAACCGGAGACACCACCGACTTTCAAAAGTTGCGAGTCATCGTTCACGTCACCGATGCCGGTGTCGTGGCTCGCGATATTGACGCCGTCATTCCCGCCATGGGCGAACTTACTGGTGCCGGGACGGTCTCGCCGGATAACCAACTGGATTTCAATCTCATTGCAAAAGTTTCTTCGGCCGGCGGCGTAGGCAAGGTCGGGGTCGGATTGTTGTCGGCTCTCAATGGCTCCGGAGGCTCTTCGGGAGTTCCGCTGAAGATCACCGGTACGCCCGACGAACCCTATATCACCGCCGACGTCGGCGGCATCGTTGGAAAGAAGACCAAGTCCATTATTTCTATATTCGGCGGCAAGAAGAAGTAGCCCGTCTCTTCGTCGTCCTCTCCGATTTTCTTCAGTTCCCCAACCAAAAAATGATAGAACTCACCGAGCGGAAGCGTTGGTAAACCCATACTGCGAACGCACAGGAGCCTCAGCATGACCTCACCCGCCGTGGGCGAATTCATGGGAACCGCCGTAATGGTGTTGCTCGGCGACGGCGTCGTCGCCAACGTTTCTCTCAAGAAATCCTACGCCGAGGGCGGTGGCTGGATGGTCATTACCACTGGATGGGCTTTCGCGGTTCTCTGCGGAATTTTTACCTCGGTCGCCTGCGGCAGCAGTGCCGCGCATCTGAATCCGGCCGTCACCCTCGGCTTCGCCGTCGCCTCCGGAGATTACAGCCGGCTCGGAACTTTCATTCCCGCGCAGTTGCTCGGCGCATTCGCCGGAGCGGTCCTCGTCTGGATCTTCTTCTACTCCCACTGGAAGGAATCCACGGACCCTAATCAAAAGCTCGGCATCTTTGCCACCGGCCCGGCCATTCGAAATCTCCCCATCAATTTCACCAGCGAAGTCATCGCCACTTGCTTGCTCGTTTTCGTCATCGGCGCGATTTTCTCCAAAGCAGTCTCACCCGTCGGTCTCGCCGCCGGCATCGGTCCGCTCCTCGTGGCCTGCCTGGTCTGGGCCATCGGCCTCTGCCTCGGCGGCACCGAAGGCTATCCCATCAATCCCGCGCGCGATTTGGGCCCGCGAATCGCTCACGCGATTCTACCCATTCCCGGGAAAGGAACATCAAATTGGGGATACTCGTGGTTACCGGTGCTTGCGCCGCTGGTCGGCGCTGCGATTGCCGGTTACGCGATGCGATTTTTTAAGTTCTAGAGCCGTCTCTGAACTAAGGATCTCTGGCAGGCCGACATGCTCACCCGCCCCGAAGCCTTGAAGATCATTCCGGATCGCGTATTCGACGTTTGCGTAATCGGCGGCGGCGCCACTGGCGCGGGCTCAGCCCTCGACGCCCGATTGCGCGGCCTGCACACCGTCCTGCTCGACGCAGGCGATTTCGGCAGCGGAGCTTCCACCGCCGCCACCAAAATCATTCACGGTGGCGTGCGCTATCT
>CAWIEL010000060.1:0-19267 GCA_963835025.1 uncultured Acidobacteriota bacterium | reverse complement strand
CTGCACGTCGCCTTCGACGCCGAATCCTTCGGCGCCATGCCCGGTCGCGTGACTCTCGTGATCGACGTGATCCTCGCTATGCTCGTCGACGTGATGATCATGCGCATGTTCGTCCGCCAATTCTCCGGCGGTTTCCTGATCCGGATGCGCGATCATTCCTTCTTCTTCCGCCGCCGCTTCCTCTTCTTCCAATTCTTCTTCTTCGTGTTCTTCTTCCGCAGCTTCCCCGTGAGCGCCCGTCTCGGCCGCGTCCGCCGCCGCATCCGCCGCTGCGAATCCGCGCTGTTGCGCGTCCCGCGCCGCCAGATCGTCCTGCGCGTCGGCGATATGCTCGGCCAACGCCGTCACTTCTTCTTCGGTCAGATCATCATGCACCTGCAGCTCGTGCACGTGTACCTCACGCGCAGGTAAATCGTGCCCGCCGTCCGTTTCGGCCCGCTCGCTCGCCGATTCATGATGCCCGGCCTCATCGCCGTGCATCTCGTGCAAGGCGTGCGTATCCGTCGCGCTGTTGGTTTCGGCCCGCTCGCTCGCCGATTGCTCGTCGCTGAAAATATGCTCGGTGTGAATTTCCGTTGCCGAGGACATGTCCGCCGTATCCACTTCCGGACCCGCCGGCATCAGCGGCGACAATGAAGCGAATTCCACCGCGTCCGGCACCGGCTGGTTGTCCGATGGCGGCTCCGGCGGCAGATGCGTGTGCGCCTTCCACTTCGAAAGCGATTCTCCCGGCAGCGGCTCGATCCCCGAAGAATAACCGCCACCAGCCTCAGCGCCAGCACCAGCCCCACCACCCGAGTATCCGCCGCCCCCGCCTCTGGAAAATCCCCCGCGTCCTGGCGATGGCCGCCCGCGATCCTGCCTGCCCGATGATCCTCGCGAAAATCCCGAACCGCGCTGCGGATAATTTCCGCGCTCGCGTGGTTCACGCGAATCGCGCGATTCCCGCGGCGCAGCCGCTGGCGTCACCGGCGCTTCAAAAGATCCAAACGAAGCCAACAGCGCCGCCTCGCGG
This sequence comes from uncultured Acidobacteriota bacterium, assembly GCA_963835025.1. Taxonomy (GTDB): domain Bacteria; phylum Acidobacteriota; class Terriglobia; order Acidiferrales; family UBA7541; genus Palsa-295. Next base: position 18,252 of record CAWIEL010000060.1, on the reverse strand, counting down.
TCGCTCGGCCCCGCCGGCGTATCCAATCCTGCGTTCGAAGCCGCCGGAAAATTCTCCTCGCCCTCGTGCCCTGAATCGTGACTCTGCCTCGCCGCCAAAAGACTCGCTCTGCGACTCGTGCTGCGTCTCGCCATACGAAGGCAGTTCCGATCCCGCCGGCCTCTCCCGGAATTTCGCCAGCGACTCGCCCGGCAAAACCGTCGAGATGTGTCCTTCGGGTCCCGTCGCTTCACCCGCCGAAACATCCGCTGGGTAAGCCGAAGACGTTGACGCGTATTTCGAAGAGGGAAGCTCGCGGCCAAATCGCGGAGCCCCGCCGCGTCCACCACCACTGCCACCGCGTCCGCCGCCCTGACGATTCCGTCCGCCGCGTCCGCCAAACCGATTGCGTCCGCCGCGATCTCCACGATCTCCGCCACCACTGCGCTGCGGCGGCCGATTCTGATATCCCTGATTTGGCGCACCCGCCGGACGAACATATGGCGTGGTCGACGTCGACGGCGTCGCCGCGTAAGGCGCGCCATTGCCCGGCTCCGCAAATCCAGCTTCGCCCGATCCTTCGTGCGAGCCCGCCGCAAATTCCCCAGCTTCCGTCGCTCCCGCATTCAGCGCCGGAGCCGCCGGAGCACCCACAGCCCCACCCGCCGCGGCCTTGGCCTTTTCATCGGCCGTTTCCACGTGGTCCAACCCTTCAATTTCTTCCAGGAAGTCGCTGACGTACAGGAATGCGTCGCTATCGAGGCCAATCTCCACAAAGGCCGACTGCATGCCGGGCAGCACGCGCGTCACTTTGCCCTTGTAGATGCTTCCGACTAACGCAAACTCTTTTTCCCGCTCTACGTAATACTCACAAAGCTGTCCTTCTTCCAAGATGGCTACCCGCGTCTCGTGCGGGTTCGCCGAAATTACCATTTCCTTCGACATGAATACTCCTCATGGCGCATCGGAGCGCAGCGGCGCGTGATGATTGCACCCGCGCTGGACCGGAGGGGGGCAGGGAACTACCTCGTGCTCGCCCCTGCGGGCTGCCCTGGAAAGACTGATCTTGATATGTGATGGCTTTCCTCATCCGATGCTGACCTGAATTCAAAAATTGATACCGTCGGGCGGATTCCGTGCGACGGCACTACCTGTAACTGAACTGCGAAAACTACAACGAAGAACGTGCTCTGAATCTTCGCGGCTTTTAATTCACAAACCGCCGCAGCCTTACATTCATCACCATACCCAGGGCCAAAAACACAAAAGCTATCGATGAGCCTCCATAGCTCATCAAAGGTAACGGTATGCCGGTCACCGGCATATACCCGATCACCATCGAAGCATTGACCAGAACGTGGAAGCCCAGGATTGCCGCTACTCCCATCACCACGTACATTCCGGCCCGGTCTTTCGCTTTCTGCGCGTTATCCACCAGCCGCAGAATCAACCCAAGATACAACAGTAAGACCAAACAAACACCGATAAATCCTTGTTCCTCAGCCAGCGCCGCCAGGATGAAGTCCGAATACCGCACCGGCACGAATCCCAACTGGTTCTGGCTGCCTTTCCCGAATCCCTTGCCCCAGAAACCGCCCGATCCTACCGCGATTTCCGACTGCAGAATCTGATAGCCCGCCCCGCGCTGATCTTCTTCCGGGTGCAGGAACGTTTCAATCCGCTGTTGCTGGTACGGCTTCAGGTGGTGCCGCATGTTCCAGGCAAAGGGAATCAGCAGCGCCACTAATACCACACCTACCGCCAAATGTTTCCATTCAATTCCGGCCAGGAACATTCCCACCAATAACACCGGAACCAGGACCATGGCGGTGCCCAGATCCGGCTGCTTCAAAATCAAGGCCACCGGAATCAAGGTCAGCACGCTTACCTTGCAGATATCCGTCAGCGTCAGCTTGTCCGTGCGGACTTCGCTGAAATACCGGGCCAGCACTATGATTATAATCAACTTCATCAGCTCTGACACTTGCAAATTGAAACCGCCCAGGGAGAGCCAGCGCTTGGCGCCCAGCCGCGAATACCCGATAACCGCCACCACCAGCAACCCCGCCACCCCCGCGATATAGAGGATGGGCGCTTGGTCCAACAGCGTGTGGTAATCCACCTGGGACATGATGAACATCACCACCACGCCCACGCCCAGCCAGATCAGCTGCTTCCAGTGCATCCCGGCCATGGCGCTGGCATGGGTCGAAGAATAAATCTCCAGCAGCCCCAAAATATTGATCGCCGCTACAATCGCCAGCAGCGTCCAGTCGAAATCCGCAATTTGTGGCCGGTCGCTCATTCTCGTCGTCCCATGGAATTCATTGTCGCGGACCCGCCTTGGCCACCAGCGGCCCTTCCGTCGTCGCCGGCTTCGGAGTCTCGTTCCCGGCCTGCTGCTGCGTACGCGCGGTCTTCTTGTCGTAATACATTTTCACGATGTCACGTACCACCGGGCCAGCCGCTTCGCCGCCATGCTCCATGGTGTTCTGAACGATGGCCGCCACCACGATTTCCGGATTCCGCCGCGGCGCAAAACCCACAAACCAGCCATCCATTTTCTTGGTGCCCAGCCGGTTCGCTGCGTCATAGCTCATCAGCTGCGCCGTGCCGGACTTCCCGCAGAAATCGATGTTCTGCAGCCGCAGGTGGTAACCGGTCCCGCCGCCTTCGTTCACTACACCGAACAGCCCCTGGGTAACCTGCTCCACCGCATCGTCCGACAGCGGAAAATTCTCCACCTTCGCATTCTGAAAACTTTTCAGCAGATGCGGCTGCACCAGCATCCCGCCGCTGGCCACGCCCGCGGCCATGCGCGCCAGTTGAATCGGCGTCACCGTCACCGCGCCTTGACCTACCGCCACTGAAATCGTTTCGCCCGCATACCATTTGTGATGGTAGGCCCGCTCCACCCACGCTTCCGAAGGCATCAGCCCCGGCTCTTCGCTCGGCAGGTCGACTCCCGTGCGCTTGCCCAACCCCAGCCCCGACCCGTAATACGAAATCTTGTCGATGCCCAGCAGCTTGCCGATGTTGTAAAAAAATATGTCGCAGGAATCCACGATCGCGTGATGCAGATCCACCTGCCCGTGGCCCTGCGGCCGCCAGCAGTGGAATTCACGTCCGTAAAAATTTGCGTGCCCCGGGCAGAACACGCTGTAGGTCGTCGGAATTTCTTTCGAATCCAGCATCGCCGCCGCCATCACAATCTTGAAAACCGAGCCCGGCGCCAGTTGTGCCTGAATCGCCCGATTCAGCAGCGGAGTTTCCTTGTCGGTGTTCAGCTTCTGCCATTCTTCTTTGGGGATCCGCACCGCGAAATCGTTGGGATCGAAAGTCGGCTTGCTGACCATGGCCAGCACTTCGCCGGTCCGCGCGTCCATGGCCACCACTGCGCCTTCTTTATCCGCCATGTCCGTTTCGGCGATGGCCTGCAAATCGTAATCAATGGTCAACTGGATCGGCCGGCCCGGCACCGCTTCCACGTTGTCCAGCGTGCGCATCACTTTGCCGACGCTGTTCACCACCACCCGGCGCATCCCGTCGGTGCCTTCCAGCTGGTCGTTGTACTCGCGCTCCAAGCCCGCTTTTCCTACGATGTCGCCCGGACGGTAATGTCCGTCGCTGTCGTCCATCTGTTGCTGCGAAACTTCGCCCACGTACCCGATGGTGTTCGCCAGCATCTCGCCGTTCTGGTAGCGCCGCCGCTGAACCATCAGCAATTCCAGCAGCGGAATATCCGCGCGGTGCGATTCGACGAATGCAATGTCGGCTTGCGATGCGGCGGGCTTGATAACGACTGGCTGAAACTTCGGTTCGAACTTCGCCGCCTCTAATTCCTGGCGCAGATCCGCATCGTCGATTCCCAATCCTTCTTCGATTTGCGGTATCGATTTTTCCAGGCCTTTGGGGTCGTCGCGCAGCAGCAGAATGCTGAAGGAAGGATAACTATCTACCAGGACGCGCCCTTCGCGGTCCAGCATCGCTCCGCGCGGCGCGATAATCGGTATCGAACGGACCCGGTTCTTCTCCGCCAGATCCAGGAAATGCCCGGACTGCACCACCTGCAATTTCCAGAAGCCCACCATCAACAGCACGACCAGCCCCACCGACAAATACGAAACCAGTGCCAGCCGTTCCTGCGGAATTTTCTGGTCGTTAACGCGCCATGAACCCAACGGACTCCTGCTCCCGCGCACACCGCCCACTACAGCCGGAATGCCCAGCCCGGGCTGAATTCCCAGGCAAAATAAACTAAAAATCAAAACTAACACTGCGCTAAAGCCGCAGCAACCCAGTCATGTCCAACCCGCCAACCACGAACACCCAGCGAAACCGCGCTTCAACTCCCAGCGCTCCACACGGAGCGTCTGTCATCCCGAACCCGTTTTTCGGGTGAGGGACCTGCTTTTCGCGCTCATACGGCAACCACCACTCGCGAAGAAAGCCCCGAAAACACGCCGCCTCGAAACCTACGACGATCTCCGCAACCGATCCAAAAGCGCGAACAACAAAACCCCAAACGCCGCCGTCACCAACGAATCCGCCAACTGCTGCCACGAAAAAAATCGCGCCGAATGATTCAACAAAACCCGCTGGGTGATCACCAAAATCGCCTGATGAAAATGAAAGAACAAAAAGATCAACCCAAACCGGCTCACCGGATGCTCGGTATCGATCCTTCCGCCAATCGAAGAAGCCACATACCCCACGATCGTCTTCGCAATCCCATACATCCCGATCGGATTGTCGTGCGACAACGCATCCTGCACGATCCCAATCGTCCCGCCCAAAAACATTCCGCTAATCGCATTCCGCCGGCTAAACCCAAAATAAATCGTCACCAAAAGCGGGAGATCAATCAGTTCCGACCACCGTCCGTACTTATGCAAGAACGCCTGAAACACCAAAGCCAGCAAACACACGCCAAACACGGCGCCGCCGTAAAACTTGTGAACCTCAATATTCCGGTCCACGCCCTCATGCATGTTCAAGGTGTATTCCGTACTCATCTCAACGCGGCCCCGCCGCAGCCGCAGCCGCCTGCGCCGCCCCGGTCGATGTTGCTGCCGGCCCATCCGTAGAAGTAACCGCTGGCGCCGCCGGCTTAGGAAATACAATCTGCTGCTGCGTCACCAAAACAATCACATCTTCCAACCGGTCCAACCGCGCCGCCGGCTGCACCCGAATAATCTGGAACGGATTCCCCGGACTCGCTCCCTTCACCGTGCCCACCGGCAAATCCTTGGGGAAAATATGATCTTCCCCCGAAGTCACAATCGCCTCGCCTTCGGTCACCTTCTCGTCATTCACCACGTATTCCATGTGCGGTTCCGGGTCGCCGCTTCCTTTCACCACGCCATGCGTCCGTGAACCAGCGAACATCGCTCCCACTCCGCTGTCCTTATCGTTGATCAACAGCACCTGCGAAGTGTCCGGCAGCACTTCCACAATCTTCCCCACGATTCCTTCCGAAGTAATCACGCCCATATTCAGCTTCAAACGGTCGTGCTCCCCGCGGTTAATAAAAAGCGTGTGCGAAGCGGGATCGGCGCTGGAGCCGATCACCTGCGCCGCCAACAATTGCGCTTCGGGATGGGCGTTGCGGAAATTCAAGATGGCTTCCAGGCGTTGCGCTTCCCCCGCCCGGCTTTCCAGCTCAGCATTGCGGATGCGCAATTGATCCAATTCGCCGCGCATATTGTTGTTTTCCGACCGCGCGTTGTGCAGCCCGACGTACCCGCTCCAGGCCCCGCCCATCTTCGAGAGGCTCCAGCTGCCCACCCGCTCGATCGGCGTCACCAACGCCACCGCCCAATAGCGCAGCAGCCGCACGTCATGATCGCCCTTGATCTGATAGGCCAGCAGCATGACCTGCGCCATCACCACAATGGCCAGCAAAAAAATGGGTCGGCGGAAAATCGTGTCAATCATGGCAAAACGTTCCTAGGTGTGAAACGCACGAATCTCGCACTACCTCGCACCAAGCGACTTCAGCAACAACCGCTCCGTCGAGAACTTTTGGAGTGCGGCGGCTCTGCCGCCGCTTTTCCGCCGCGGCCCACGCCGCAAATCCACTCCGCGCTACTCGCTGCCCCGCATGCGCCGTCATCCCGAACCCGTTTCACGGGTGAGGGATCTGCTTTTCACCCACGCACGGCACCCATCACTCGCGAAGAAAACGCAAAAAACAAATCTGCTTAATCGATCGAAACCAACCTCAACAACCGGAAATCGCTCAACATCTTCCCGGTCCCCAATACCACCGAAGCCAACGGATCATCCGCGATCGAAACCGGCAAACCGGTCTCTTCCCGGATCCGCTTATCCAAATTTTTAATCAACGCCCCGCCGCCGGTCAGCACAATCCCGCGGTCGCTGATATCCGCCGACAATTCCGGCGGCGTTCGTTCCAACGCCACTCGAATCGCATTCAAAATCGTCGAAATACATTCCGACAACGCCTCGCGAATTTCGCTGTCATCAATCGTGACGGTTCGCGGCACGCCTTCAATCAAATTCCGGCCCTTCACTTCCAAAGTCAGCGGCTTCTCCAGCGGATACGCCGAACCAATCTCAATCTTGATCTGCTCCGCGGTCCGCTCGCCCACCAGCAAATTGTATTTGCGCTTCAGGTAGTGCATCACCGCTTCGTCCATTTCGTTTCCGGCCACCCGCACCGAACGCGAATACACGATCCCGCTCATCGAAATCACCGCGATGTCGGTGGTTCCGCCGCCGATATCGACGACCATGTTTCCCGAGGGCTCTTCAATCGGCAAACCCGCGCCAATCGCCGCGGCCATGGCCTGCTCCACCAGATACACTTCGCTGGCCCGCGCCCGGTAAGCCGAATCCTGCACCGCGCGCTTTTCCACCGGAGTAATTTCGCTGGGCACCCCGATCACGATGCGCGGGTGCACCAGCACCCGCCGGTTGTGCGCCTTCTGGATAAAATACGTCAGCATCTTTTCGGTGACTTTGAAATCCGCAATCACCCCGTCTTTCATCGGCTTAATCGCCACCACGTTGCCCGGCGTGCGCCCCAGCATGTCTTTCGCTTCGCGCCCCACCGCCACCACGTCGCCGCTGTTTTTGTTGATTGCTACGATGGATGGTTCGTTAACTACGATTCCTTTGCCCCGCGCAAACACCAGCGTGTTCGCCGTCCCCAAGTCAATCGCCAGGTCGGATGAAAACAAACTGAACACCGACCGCATGTTGTAACCGTTTTTCGTCACGTCGTGCGTCCCCCAGATTCTGTTTCCACGCAGCCGCCTGCGGGCAGCTTAAACGCAAAATTAAAATGACTCTTCTATTCTACGGGATTACTACTTCCACGCGCTTGGTCGCCGTACCGCCACGCCGGTTTTGCCCAGTAATAATGATTTCGTGGCTGCCTTTCGTCATGGCGGGAAGAAAATGACGGAAGTGCCCATCCGGCTGAATGCTCGCTACCTGCTCACCATTGATAATCAAAGCCGCGCCCGGTTCGGTGCGCCCCACCACTTCCACCAGATTCCCCTGCAGATTCGTCGAATCGATCTCCAGCAGCATTTCCAGTTCTTTGCCGTGTACCACCAAAGAAAATTTGAACGAATCGCTCACGTCGCTCGATTTTCCGCCTTCGTCGATCGCTCGCACCCGCCAGAAATAATCGCCCGGCTCCAGCCCCGCTACGTCGATGCTTTCCGTCGCCGTCTTTTTATCTTCCACCAGATGGCTGAACGCCGCCGTGTTGCTCACTTGAAATTGATACACCTTCGCGGTCGCCACCGGGTTCCACGAAAAATGCACCGGATCGCGTTTCGGATCGACCACGATGATCGGCTGCAAATTCAGCGGCGTAATCAGCTGCGGAGGCGCCAGCACTTGCGATTTCGTAATCGCGCCGCCGGTCGGGAACGTCACCCGCTCCCACTGCCCGATGTCCAGATGCTCGGCGCCGCGTGCCAATTGCGCGCTGCCCGATGCCACCGTGAATTCCTGCTGCTTGGTTTCCGGGTTGCTGCTGACCGCCGCGCGGCTGTTCGCCTGCAGCGAAGCCACCGCGTTTTCAAACGATACTTCCGCCTTCGATCCCGGCACTTCCCACGTGCCCGTCGCCAAATCCACTTGGCCCGAACTGATATGCACGCCGACCGACGACGCCTGATCCTTCTCCACCAAATTTTCTTCCACCGTTACCAACGTGTCGCCCTTGGCAGTGTACGTCGTGCCGTCGGCGAAAGCGATTCTCGCCACGCCTTCCGATCCGGTCTGGATCAGATCGCCCTTGTCCAAAGTCATCTGATAGTCGGCGCTTTCCCAACTCACCGAATTTACTTTCTTCACCTGCACCTTGCCGTCCAGGTTCACGAACCGCGCCTGCCGCGCATTAATCGTCGCCACGCCCGAATCTTTCGGCGCCACCGTTTCCGACAATTTTTTCGCAATCGCGCTGCTCGCCTCAGGAAACACAAAGTAAGTCAGCGATGCAATAATCCCAATGATCAGCAATGCATACAAAGCCACCGTCTTATAGGTGACCGTATGCCAATACACCTCCACCCGGGATATTTTGGGTTTCGCAGGCGTCACGGTTTTGCCGTCAGAGATCGTCATTTGGGGCTTATCCCCAAACTTAGCACCACCCTCGAACCAGCGCCAACTCCGCGCAACCCAAGTTGCCGAAAAGCCTACCCCCTGTGCCTCCAATCAGTTAACGCCGTACTAGAACGCCCGAAAAGGTCCACGTAGCGGCCACCTTCAGGTGGGCCATTTGCCGTTGCAGTTGGATTTGCCTTTGCCGTTGTCCTTGCCTCTGCCGTTGTCCTCGCCTTTGAGGGTGGCCCATCCTTCCCGTCTCTGGAAGGGTGGGGGCCTTTGACCCTGCCTTCCCGGGTGCCGCACTCTTTGCGCCATTGCTTCACGCAAAGGGTGCGGGTTTGGACCATCCGCTTCTCCTAGTCTTACAGTCCTACCGCCCAATCCGCTTTTGGCCGTCATCCAGAGGAGCGCCTTCCGCGACGAAGGATCTCCTTCTTGCCCAGCCGCCTTCTACTCCGCCCTCCGCCAACGCACTCCCCCGCTTTTCACTTCTTGCCCGCTCGCCAACAACGCCCTAACATGTCCCCCAGGGCTCTCACCTCTCACATGATCGGCACCACCGTCTCCCACTACCGCATCCTCGAAAAAATCGGTGGTGGCGGTATGGGCGTCGTCTACAAAGCCGAAGACACTCGCCTCAAGCGTTTCGTCGCCCTGAAATTTCTCCCCGAACAATCCGTCCTGGACCACGCCACGCTCGAACGCTTCGAACGCGAAGCCCAGGCCGCCTCCGCCCTAGATCACGCCAACATCTGCACCATTTATGAAATCGGTGAACACGAGGGCCAACCGTTCATCGTCATGCAGTTTTTGGAAGGACAAACCCTAAAGCATCTGATCAACGGCCGCCCTATCCCGGTCGATCAGCTCCTGGAATACGCCGTCGAAATCACCGACGCTCTCGACGCCGCCCACGCCCAGGGAATCATTCATCGCGACATCAAGCCCGCAAATATTTTTGTCACCAAACGCGGCCACGCCAAAATTCTGGATTTCGGCCTCGCCAAACTCAATCCGGTGACCGACGCCTCCGGCCTGACCGCCGGCGCCACGCAACCTCCCGCAGAAATGCTCACCAGTCCCGGCACTTCGGTGGGCACCGTCGCCTACATGTCGCCGGAACAAGTCCGCGGCAAAGATCTCGACCCGCGCACCGACCTGTTTTCTTTCGGCGTGGTGCTCTACGAAGCCGCCACCGGCGTCATGCCGTTTCGCGGAGACACTTCCGGCGTCATCTTCGATGCCATTCTCAACCGCGAACCAGCCGCCCCAGTGCGCCTGAATGCCGATGTCCCGGCGCGCCTCGAAGAAATTATTCACAAAGCCTTGGAGAAAGATCGCAATCTGCGCTACCAGCACGCCGCGGACATGCGCGCGGATTTGCAGCGCGCCAAACGCGACATCGAATCCAGCCATCGCACCGCAATCCTTAAATCCGACGCAGTCACTGCGGCGGATTCATCGCCGGCCCTCAGCGCACAAGATTCATCGTCGAAAAAAAATGCCGGAGCCGCCACCGGCCCATCCGACTCCGCGTCCAGAACCGCATCATCCGGCCCAGTCAGCGGCGCTACGGCGTCAACCGCGTCGTCCGCCTCCTCGCCGATTGTTTCGCCGCTCGAGCAACTGCCGATTCTGAAGTCTTCGAACAAAACGCGGCTTATCTCCATCGCCGCCCTGCTGCTGGTCGCCATCGCCATCGCGGGAGCGTACCTGCTCCTTCGCCACAAATCCGAAGAGCCTTTCCGCAACTACACCGCCGACCCGGTCACCGATAACGGCACCGCCGAGTCCACCGCCATTTCCCCTGACGGCAAATTTCTCGCCATCGTCGACAGCGGCGCCACCCGTTACAGTCTCCATCTGCGCAATATTGCCACCGGCAGCGACACCGAGGTGGCGCACAGCGCCTCCAAACTCCCCATCGTCGAGCCGCATTTTTCTCTCGACGGCAACTACATTTATTTCTGTGAATTCGACACGCCCGTTTCCGGCAGCTGCAATCAGTATCGCGCGCCTGTACTGGGCGGCACACCCGAAGTGATCGCCCGCAATACCGACGGAGATTTAGCCTTCTCGCCCGATGGCAAAAGCATCGCCTATTCCCGAACCAACGATCCCACGCCCGGCAAGTGGAATTTATTGCGCGCCAACCCCGACGGTTCGGGAGAAAAAATCCTGCTCACCACGCCCTCCAACGAATCTCCGGTCTACCTGGCCTGGTCACCCGACGGCCAACGCATCGCCATCTCCACCTTCAGCTTCCGCGCTTCAAGTCTCGGCAACATCGGAATATTTGATTTGGCCAGCAATCAGCTGAAAGACTTTGTCAAATCCGACAATCGTTTGCCGTTCGGCATCGCCTGGTCTCCCGACGGCAATTCGCTGCTCTGCGTCTACGTCGAACTCGGCACTCATAACCTGACCTATCAAATCGGTTCGTACGCATACCCTAGTGCTGTTTTTCGCGCGATCACCAATGATGTTTCCTCCTATCGCAAATTCAGTTTGTCCGCCGACGGCAAATCGCTCGCGGCGGTTCAGATCCAAACCACCAGCCAGCTCGATCTGTTCGCGGCGAATGGGAATGGAACGGCCTCGCCGGTGCTGGGTATCGGCCGCCAAGGTTATATCGGCGGCTTTGAATGGACTTCCGCTGGGGATCTCTTGGTGTCAGAAGGAGCCCGCGCCGTGCGCATGGCGCCGGACGGGTCGAATCAAGCGACGGTCCTCAGTAATACCGCCGGCTTCATCATGAATCCGGTGTCTTGCGATGCCGATCGTTACGTCGCCATTACCTGGATTTCCCATTCCAGCGACGGGTCGGTGCACATCTGGCGCGCCAATCGCGATGGTTCCAATAAAACCGCTTTGGTCCGGCTGGGCGGCAATGGCGTTCTCTGGGGCTGCTCGCCAGACGGCAAATGGCTCTACTACTCCGACAATCCGCCGCTTTCCGGTGTCTGGCGCGTGCCTTCCGCCGGCGGCACGCCCGAAGTTGTGCCCGGTCTCGAATATCCCGACGCCAGTGTGGAGACCCTGGCGATTTCACCTGACGGAAAATCGCTGGCGGTCTTCCTGCAACGCGTCGTCTCCCGCGTGGGCGTCAACTCCATCGACATTTGGAATCTCGACGCCCCTGGCAAGCCCACTCCTCACACCATTCAACTCGATCAGAATCTCAATATCGTTTTTTATCAGCCCGGACCGCCCAACTCCGCCGGCCTCCACTGGACCCCGGGAAACAAAGCGCTCGCCTACATCGTCGAAGAAAACGGCGTCGACAACATTTGGACTCAGCCGCTCGACGGTTCCAAGCCCACCAAACTCACCAATTTCACAGCTCAAAAAATCGCCGACTTCCGCTGGTCCCCCGACGGCAAAAACCTAGCCGTCCTCCACTACACCGACACCTCCGACGTAGTCCTCCTCCACCAAACCGACTCCACCCGCTAGCCCAGCCACTCGCCGTTGCCTTTCCGGGTGCCGCACTCTTTGCGCAGTTGCTTCACGCAAAGGGTGCGGGTTTAGACGATTCTCTTCTCCTAGCCTTCCCGTCCTACCAACACTCCGTCTTTGGCCGTCATTCAGAGGAGCGCCTGTCGCGACCAAGGACTCTCTCTCTTCGATTCCCACTTCTCGCCCAGCCGCAAAATCCCGATCCCAATTTCCTTTTATGATTTCCTTTCACTTTTACAATTGATATACATACCCGCGCGAATCTTCAGGAGCGCCATGAAACGCTCAACCGGCATCACCGTCTCAGCTGTGCTGGTTTTCATCGGCAGTGGTTGCACCCTTCTCATCGCCTTTATGGTCGCTTTGGTTTTCATGCTCCTGCAGACTTCGAGAGCAGGCCACACCCTGCCCAAATCGCTCGGCTGGTTCGGTGTGCTTTTCTATGGGGCTTTGTCCGCCTGGGGCATCGCGACCGGCGTGGCTCTCCTGCGTCTTCGCGAGTGGGGCAGAATTTCTCAGCTAGTCTTTTCGGCGTTCCTTGCGGTGAGCGGTCTCGTCGGCGCTTTCGTGATGTTGTTCATCAATTTCCCCACGCCGCGGAACGACCCGAATCCCGCACTCACCCATCAAATTGTGCCCTTCGTAAAGTTCGGCATGGTCGCCTTCTATGCTGCCTTGGGAGCGCTGGGAGGCTGCTGGCTTTATTACTTCAGCCGGCCCTCCATCCGCGCCCAATTCGGCGCGCCACAGGATTTCGTCTCGCCGCCTCCAGCGTTTGCCGTTCCGCGCCGGTACCCCCGTTGCTTCTTTCGTCGTGCCTCCGCCCGCCATCACTCCGTCCCGTCCCGTTAGCATCAGCATCATCGCCGTATTCATGCTGCTGGGCGCGGCTATGCTGCCCATGAACTTACTTTACGGCGCTCCTCTCCTGTTTTTCGGATTCATGATTTCCGGCTGGCGGGCCGTTTTGTTGGCCGGGTCAATGAGTGCTGTAAGCCTTGCCGCTGGCATTGGCCTATTCAAGCTGAAACTCTGGGGGCGAACTTTAGCCATCGGCTTCGCGGTCTTCGGGTTGCTAAATTCTCTCGTTACGGTCTTCATTCCCGGCAGCCAGTCGCGCTGGGATCAAGCCATGCAGTCGATCCTCGAGAAGTGGGCCCTACCCACCAACACGCCCATGCCTCATTTTCCTTTGTGGCTGTCCCTCGCCCCGGTAATTCCAGTAGTGCTGGTCGAATTGTATTTCCTGATCACCCGCAAACCCGCATTTCTCCCACGCCCCGACGCGCCCTAGCTGGCCGCCAAAATCGCCCGTGTGTACTTGAACGTACCCTATACCACCGTGTTATCATGCATCGTTTTCGTCTAAGAGTTCGCCGCCAACGCGGCCAGGAGGAGGGCACCACCATGCATCACACCAGCCCCCAGCCCTCCAAATCCCCGTTGAAAATGACCCCCAATTTTCTAATCGACAATTTTCTCGGCCCCCTCTTCGCCGCAGCTTCGCCCAATTTTCGCGAGATCAAATTTCCATTTTCTGCCCCCGCCCCCTGCCATTTTGGTCGTCGCCACCACCCACCGAACGCGATATTATTCCCGAGCGAGGTACCCTCTCATGACTGACCATTTCGGCGAACTTCTTCCACCCACCCGGCTCATGCTCACTCCCGGTCCATCCAACATGGACCCGCGCGTCTATCGCGCCCTGGCCACACCGCTCGTCGGCCACATGGATCCCTGGTTCACCGAAATGATGGGCGACGTACAGGTCATGCTGCGCCGCGTGTTTCAAACCTCGAATCGCATCACTTATCCAATTTCTGCTTCTGGCTCCGGCGGCATCGAAGCCTCGGTCATGAATCTGCTCGAAGCCGGCGACGAATGTATCGTTTGCTCCAACGGCTGGTTCTCCGAACGCATGGCGGTTATCGCCGATCGCGCTCCCGGCGCCAAAACCATTCGCGTCACCGTTCCGTACGGCCGCAAAGTTGATCCCCAGGATGTTCTTCGCGCCGGCAAAGGCAAAAAAATTAAATTCGTCGGCCTGGCCCACGGCGAAACTTCCAGCGGCGTGGTTCAGAATCTCGACGACTTCCGCAAAGTCGCCGACGAACTCGGCGCTCTTCTCGTCGTCGATGCCGTAGCTACTCTCGCCGGCGTCCCGCTCGATATCGAAAAGCAAAAAATCGATATCTGCTTCAGCGGCTCGCAAAAGGCCCTCAGCGCGCCGCCAGGCATGTCGCCCATTACCGTCAACGCGCGCGTCGAAGAAGTGATCAAAGCGCGCAAAACGCCAGTGGCCAGCTGGTATTTCGATTTCATGCCGATCATGACCATGTGGGGCAGCGAACGCACCTATCACCACACTCCGCCGATTTCGCTGATCTATGCCATGCGCGAAGCACTGCGCCTGGTCCTCGAAGAAACTTTGGAAGGCCGGTGGGAACGCCACAAAAATAATCAGCTCGCCCTGGTCGCCGGACTCGAAGGCCTGGGCCTCGAACTTTTCGTCACCGACCCCGCCGACCGGCTGGTCACCGTAACCAGCGTGAATATTCCCGCCGGCATCGACGACCGCAAAGTCCGCCAGCAGTTGCTCGATGAATTCAACATTGAAATCGCCGGCGGCTTCGGCGACGTAAAAGGAAAAATCTGGCGCGTGGGCCTGATGGGCTACTCCAGCCAGAAGACCAACGTGTTGCTGTTCCTCGCCGCCTTCGAAAAAGTGCTGCTCGATCAGGGTCTGCGCGTTCCCGCCGGTGGCGGCGTAGCCGCCGCAGTCGAAAGCTACCGCCACGCCGGACAAACCACCGCTATGGCCGGCGCCAGGAAGTAGTATGATTTCGCGTCACGAAATTTACTTCTGCACTGAGGAACGGAATGGCTAAAACCGAAGTCGCCTGGATTCCCAACGTCGGAGCAATGAGCGATTTCATCGGCGCTTTCGACGTCCCGTCGAAAGTCACCGACTTCGTCTACCACTGCCGATTTTCGCACTGCTGGAACGGCACCGCCACTCGCCACAGCGACACCATGGACTGCAAGTTCCTCGTCGACGGCAAGGGCGTGATCCTTGGCCTGGCCCATCCCGGCTTCGTCGAATTCCGCAACCGCGCCGGCCGCAACCTTACCGACCGCGAAGCCAGCTACATCGGCGCCGAATATCTCCGCGAGCGCCTCGAACAGGAAGACGAGCACGAACTTTACGACGTCCCTACCGCCGACGTCACCCGCATCATCGAGAAAATCGGCATCCGCTAAAAAAATCAAATGACCGAACCAGCCTCCCTGATTGGTCAAACAGTCTCACATTACCGCGTCATCGAAAAATTAGGCGGCGGCGGAATGGGCGTCGTATACAAAGCCGAAGACACCCGGCTGAAGCGCTTCGTGGCCCTCAAGTTCCTTCCCGACGAAGTTGCAAAAGACCCGCTAGCTCTCGGCCGCTTCCAGCGCGAGGCCCAGGCCGCTTCGGCGCTGAACCATCCCAGCATCTGCACCATCTACGACATCGGCGAAGACCACGGCAAAGCCTTCATCGCCATGGAATTCCTCGACGGCACCACGCTGAAGCATTCGATCAACGGCCGCGCGATGGAGCTCGACAGCCTGCTCGATCTGGCCATCGAGATCGCCGACGCGCTCGACGCCGCGCACTCCCAGGGCATCATTCACCGTGACATCAAGCCCGCCAACCTCTTCGTCACCCGCCGCGGACACGCCAAGATTCTGGACTTCGGCCTGGCCAAGCTGATACCGGCCCGCACCGGCGCCGTCGGCGTTGGTGAAAGCGTGGGCACCATGGCCCACGCCACCATGGATTCCGCCGAGATGTTCACCAGCCCCGGCACCGCCGTTGGCACCGTGGCCTACATGTCGCCCGAACAAGTCCGCGGCAAGGAACTCGATCCGCGCAGCGATCTCTTTTCGTTTGGCACCGTGCTGTATGAAATGTGCACCGGCGCGCTGCCGTTTCGCGGAGAAACCACCGGAGTAATTTTTGAAGCGGTGCTGAATCGCGTGCCGCCTCCGGCCTCGCGCCTGAATACGGAAATTCCGCCGAAGCTCGATGAGATTCTGCAGAAGGCACTCGAGAAAGATCGTGAGATGCGTTATCAGGTCGCGGCGGAAATTCGCGCGGACCTGAAGCGCCTGCGCCGCGAAACCGATTCGTCCGGGCGAGTTTCGTCCAGCAGTGCCGCCCAGCTCTCCGGCAGCGCCGCGATTCCAGCGCCGGGCTCTTCGGGAGCGCAGGCCGCGGTGATTTCTGCGCAATCCGGGCCGGTCAGTTCGCAATCCGGCTCGACCTCCACGGTTCTGCAAGTTGCCGGGCAGCACAAAATCGGATCCGCCCTCACCGCGCTGATCGTCCTCGCCCTCGTGGCTGCGGCCGCATTCGGAGTTTATTCCTTCGTGTCGCGCAACAAAGCGCCGGCCTTCGCCACTTTCTCGCTGAATCGCATCACCGAAACCGGCAAAGCTTCGCTCGCGGCGATTTCACCCGACGCGAATTACATCCTGAACGTGCAGCGCGAGAACGGGCAGCAAAGCCTCTGGCTGCGCAACGTGCCCACCAACAGCAACACCCAAATCGTTCCGCCGTCGGTCGACCGTTACCAGGCCGTGAGCTTTTCGGGGGACGGCAATTCGATCTTTTTCGTCAAGGATGAGGCGGCCGAGAAGGGCATCTACAGCCTGTACCGGGTGCCGGTTCTTGGCGGCAGCCCCGAGCGCATCACCCACGACATCGGCAGTGCCCCCAGTTTTTCCCCGGACCGTGCCCGGTTCGTTTTCATGCGTTACAAGCGCAACGAGGGCGAAGGCGATGTGATGATCGCCAACGCCGACGGTTCGGACGAAAAATTATTGTCCAAGCAGAGTACTCGCGTTCTCGATCCGGCTTGGTCGCCGGATGGCAAGTTGATCGTCGCGGATGAATTTCTGGCCAACGAAGCCGGCGTTTCCGCGCTGGTTCTTTTCGACGCTGCCACCGGAGAAAAAAAGATCTTCAAAGCCTCCGACTTGGATCTGCGCTTGCCGATCTGGATGCCCGATCAAAGCGCGATTCTGGTCATCGGGTCTGGACGCGACTCCAATTTCAATCGCCATCAAATTGGAGAATTCTCTTACCCCGGCGGTGCTTACCGCGCAATCACCAACGATACGAATTCCTACCCTGTCATCAGCCTTTCGGCCGATGGCAAAACCATCGCCACGGTACAGTCGCAATACTTCGGAGACATTCGCACCGCGCCTTACGATTCCAAACAGGCCGGCAAAGTAACGACCGTTACCAATCGTCCGCCAACCAACTGGTTCGCCTGGACCCCGGATGGAAAAATCCTGGCCGAGCAGGAAAACGGAATTTTCAAAATGGATGCGGACGGCGGCAATCGCGCGCCCCTGCTGCACGACGACTATCCGAATTTCCAACCGATTTCCTGCGATCACGGGCGCTACGTCATGTTTTCATCGGCCTTCCGGACCGGAGCCAGTGGTTCAAACGTTTGGCGCATGGACGCCAGCGGCGGAAATTTGAAACAGATCACCACCGGTTCGGACGACACCCCGGCCATGTGTTCGCCCGATGGGAAATGGCTGATCTACGCGAGTTATGACAACGGAAAATTTTTAGGCAAAAAAGTTTCGGTGGATGGCGGCGTTTCCACCAAGGTATCCGAAGCTCTGCTCACTTGCGGCTGCGTCAACATTTCGCCCGACGGGAAAAATATTGCGTTCCAAACCCAGCCGGTCACCGGCGGCCCGGTGATCATTCGTATTCTCGATTTCGAAACCTTGCAGCTGGTGAAGGAAATTCCCCGTGACCCGCGCGGCGGCGGCGAAATTCGCTACACCTGGGATGGAAAAACGATCGGCTACCCGATTCGTGAAAATGGTTTGTTCGCCTTGTTTGTTTCGCCGGTCGATGGCAGCCCCGGCCACCGCGTCACCGAATTCGAATCGGACTTCATTCCCGATTTCCACTGGAGCTACGACAACAAGACTCTCGCCATGATTCGCGCGCACAACGACAGCGACGTCGTGGTCATACGCCAAGGCGCGGCGACGCATTAGGCGAGAAATTCTACTGCGCGGCAGGTTTGGGCTTACTCGCGGAATTTTTCGAGAGCGACCGAACATAGTTCACCAGGTTCCAGACTTCTTCCGGCTTGGCCCGATCGCCCTCGGAAGGCATGTCGCCCTTCCCGTTCTTGATAATGT
>CAWIEL010000059.1:0-4065 GCA_963835025.1 uncultured Acidobacteriota bacterium | reverse complement strand
CCGGTCGAAAAGCTTCTGGTCACCGTCTATATCGACGACGACGAGGCTTTCAAGCTGTGGAAGAAGATCGCGGGCCTGCCCGATAGCAAAATTTTGCGCATTGCAGGCTCGGATAATTTCTGCGGCCATGGGCGACACCGGCCCGTGCGGGCCGTGTTCGGAAATCTTCTACGACCACGGCGACGACGTCGCCGGCGGGCCGCCGGTTCGCCAGACGAGGACGGCGACCGTTTCATCGAAATCTGGAACCTGGTGTTCATGCAATATGAGCAGTTCGCCGACGGCCACGCACCGATTGCCCCACCCTCGATCGACACCGGCATGGGGCTCGAACGCTCGCCGCCGTCTTGCAGGGCGTGCACGACAACTACGACATCGACCTGTTCAGTCACGCTGATCGCGCGCCATTGTCGCCTCACCGCATGTGCGGGCCGAGGGCCACCAAGGCCTCGCACCGGGTGATCGCCGACCATTTGCGCCCCTCGACCTTTCCTGATCGCCGACGGCGTCCCCCCCTCGAACGAGGGCCGCGGCTATGTGCTGCGCCGGATCATGCGCCGGGCCATGCGCCACGCCGAACTCTTGGGCGCCCGGGAAACAAAAATGTGGAAGCTCGTTCCCGTGCTCACGCGCGAGATGGGCCAGGCGTTTCCCGAACTGGTGCGCGCGCAAGCCCTGATCACCGAGACGATTCAAGCTGGTGACCTCGCCGATGCCATTATCGATTTTGACGCTGGTGGCGTCGGTCACCGACCAGCGGAGGGACGACGGCTGGCCGACGGTGACGGTGCTGGGTTCGGCGGTGAAATAGCCAATTGCGGGTTTGGCTGTGGGCGCGTTGTTCTCCGGCAGGGGCGCGGGAGCCGGCGGAGGCGGCGGCGGAATTTTCTTCTGGCATCCGGCCGAGAGTCCGAGAACAAGCACGGTTAGAAGCGCAAGTGCTGCCTTTTGTTTCATCATAATTTTAGATAATTCCCTCCTCAATCCTAAACCTTGTATCTTACATGGCGGCTAGGCTGACCCGAAAGGTCAGCCGCAGGCCACAGGCCCGCCCTACGCAGGCAGCCCTGTGCGTGGCCCTAGAATTTAAACGAGGAATTTGCCGCCGCTCATGATCTGCAAATCGTCGGCCCAGATATCGAAGTGCTGGCCCACCACATCGATATGAGTGGTGGAAGTCCACGGCGCGCCAGTGTGCGCGCCGTATGGATCGCCAAACGCCATGTGGACGCCGGGAATTTTTTCGTCCTGCAGAATGTTTCCGACCACCCGTGAAAGGGCCAGATTCGTGCCGATGGCAAACTCGCCGACGCGATCGCTATTGCCATCGCGATGCGTATATTGCCAGAACTCCCGTTCGAGTTCTTTGTTGTGTGAACTGGCTTCGGTCAATCGGTTTCCCTTCACCGTGAGGGTGAGCGGAGCGGCGGCCAGATCGCCGTATTTGGCGCAGAGATAATCGCCCACCACGCCGTCCACCACAAAGCGGCCATTCACGGCGAGCGGCGCAGTGAACGTTTCGCCGCCTGGAAGATTGCCCCATTTATCGCGGCTGATGATGCCGCTGGTCTTGATCCATTTGTAGGTAGGCGTCAAATCGGCGGTAATATCCGTGCCGGCGGGGGTGGTGGCGCGAATCTGCCGGGCGCTGTTGACGATGTTCATGACGCGCAAGGTAAGCTCATCCACTTTTTGAAAATCGGCGCGCATGCCTTCCAACATGATTTTCTTTTCGATGTTGACCATATGCGCGTGGCGAATCTTCTTCTGGTTCACGAGGTTGCACATCTGCATGCGCGTTTTCAGCTCGTTCATCTGCGCCTGCACGGCAAAGATGCTGACTTGGCTGGTCGCTAAATCGTCCAGCACAACCTGGGGCATATCGACTAAGGGGCGCGGCGCCAAATCCTCGAGAACGAAATCCCGGTGACGGCAACCGCGGGCGTTCAATTCCGCTACCAGACTGGCGGCGATTTCTTTACAGGCTTCATCGGTAATGAGTGTGACTTTCTCGTCGGGTTCGACGCGCAGACAGACAAAAACGGCATTGTGCGCGCCTTGGGAAAGTTCGGGATCAAAAGAAAGGGAATCGATGCTCGAGCCGTTGTTCACTGCACGGCTCCGGCGGCCACGGGCTCTTCCTTGAGTCCCGCTTCGGTTTCGTAGACGATATAGTCCACCACCTTGGTCAAATCGCCGGTTTCCTGGTAGATGCGCAACTGTCGATCGGCGCCCGTGCCCTGTTCCAAAATCCGGTGAATGTAATTGATTTGTTTGCGCGAGCCGAGCTCGTCCACCACGTCTTCAATCAAGTGGAGATATTCGTAGATCAAGTCCCGCACGGGCACTTCGGTTTGCTTCCCGAAATCGATCATCTTGCCGTCCAGCCCATAGCGGGCGGCCCGCCATTTGTTTTCCATCAGCAGCGCCCGGCGATAAAGGCGGAAGCCCTGGTTGGCGGCATGCAGTTTATAAAGCTTGGCGACGGTGGCTTGAATCAAGGCGGCAATCGCGATGGTTTCGTCGGCGCGCATCGGGACATCGCAAATGCGGAATTCAAGCGTTGGAAAATTCGGATGCGGGCGGATATCCCACCAGATTTTCTTCGCGTTATCGATGCAGTTTGTCTTCACCAATAGTTTGATGAAGTTTTCGTATTCGCCATAACTGGGAAAATAGTCGGGAATGTTGGTGCGGGGAAACTTGTCGAACACTTTGCAGCGATAGGATTTTAGACCGGTATCCATGCCCAGCCAGAAAGGCGAGTTGGTGGAGAGCGCCATGATGTGCGGCAGGAAGTAGCGGCAGGCATTCATCAAGTGAATACGAACTTCCGGATCTTCCACGCCGACGTGAACGTGCAAGCCAAAAATCAGATTGGCGCGCGCCACCATTTTGAGATCCTGCACAATGGTGACGTAACGCGCGTCGGGCGTGATGTCCTGCTTCCGCCAATCGGCGAATGGATGCGTGCCGGCCGCCGCCAGCCGAAGATTGTTTTTCTTAGCCAGATCGCACATCTGAAGGCGCAGCGATTTCAGCTCCGTGGCCGCTTCCGGAATGGTTTGGCAGATCCCGGTTCCGATCTCCACAACCGACTGATGCATCTCCGACTTGACAGCCTCCTTCATCTGCTTCTTGCCTTCGGAGATGATTTCGGTATCGATGTGCGAACGCAAATCCCTGGTTACCGGATCGATGGTCTGGTACTCTTCCTCGATGCCAAGGTTGAAGCTGGGTGTCGACATTGTTTCGTCCTTTAGGTGAGTTAGGTGCCGGCCGCGGTGGCCATTTTCTCGGCCGCCGCCAGAAAACGGGCCCAATGGAGCTCGCGGCTTGGTTCTTCATCGCTGAGTGCTTTTTCAATAGCGAACTGGGCCATGTTTTCGACGATCCATTCGAAATTGTCGTCGCCCACGGAATGAACGTCGGCATCGGGCGCCGGATTGAGGAAATCGATGGCGTAGGGAATGCCTTTTTCGACGGCGAATTCGACGGTATTCAGGTCGTAGCCCAGCGCCTGGCAAAGCGTGATGGCGTCTTTCACGACGCGATCGTGCAAGGCTTGCGAACTGGCCGCGCCGTCTTTCACGTAGCGGAGATGATGCGGCTGTTTCGGATCGTATTTCATGACGCGCACCTTCTCCTGGCCCACGACGTAGCAGCGGAAATACTCGTCGAAATCCACGGCGGTCTGCAGAGTCATGCACAACGAACCGGTTTGATCGTAGGCGGCGAAGAACTCTTCGCGCGAATTCACTTTGAACACATTCTTCCAGCCGCCGCCGCTAAACGGTTTCAAGAAAGCGGGAAAGCCTATGTAGTCGAAGACCTCATCCCAATTCAGCGGGAATATCAAATTCCGCATGGATTGGATGGTGGTGCCGGGCGGATGTGTTTTGTGAGGCAGGATGACCGTCTTGGGAATGGCGATGCCCAATTTGCTCGCCAAGGCGTAGTTGAAGAATTTGTCGTCCGCACTCCACCAGAACGGATTGTTGATGACGATCGTGCCGCCCAGTACCGCGTTCTTCAGGTACGCGCGATAGAACTCGATGTCGTGAG
>CAWIEL010000058.1:0-10529 GCA_963835025.1 uncultured Acidobacteriota bacterium | reverse complement strand
CGCCGACATCGGTCACGAAGGACGTGACCAGGGACGGGCCTGGGCTGCGCCCTGGTCGAGACCTCGACCGGACGGGTGGTCGGCGGCGCCGGCATCCGGCTGCCGGCCGAGCGCCATGGGCGCTGCCACCTCGGCTACAGCGTCTATCCCGGCGCCCGGGGCAACGGGTTCGCCGCCGAGGCGGCCGACGCTCTCGCCCGGTGGGGATTCGCGCACGGCGTGGTCCGGGTCGAGCTGCAGGCGTCGGTCCGCAACATCGCCTCGATCCGCAGCGCGCTCCGGGTGGGCTTTCGCTTCGAGGGGGTCGAGCGGCAGGCCATCGCCGTCCGCCGCGAGCTCCAGGACGCCGCGCTCTTCGCCCGCGTCGCCGCTGACCCGGGCGCGCCCATCGCGCCGGCGCTGGCACCGCTGCCCGAAGCCGGCCTCACCGACGGCGTCATCCGCCTGCGCGTCGCCGATGTCCGCGATGCGCAGGCGGCGTTCGAGGAGGTCACCGATCCGGTGTCCGAGCAGTGGGCCTTCAACGACACCCGAGCGGAACTCTCGGCCGTCACCGCGACGGCCGAGGCGGCGCGGCTGCACTTGCTCGTCGGGCCGGTCGGGCGGCTGACGATCGTCGACGTCGCCACCGAAGCGCCGGCCGGTTCGATGCAGGTGCGCCTGAGCGGGCCGCCCAATGTGGGCGGATCGGATAGGGGTGCATCCGGCGTTTCGCGGACGCGGTTACACGACCCGGGCGCTGCGGCTGTTCATCGGGTGGGCGTTCGGCGCCGGCGGGTTGACCCCGGCTCGAACTCGGGGCTCCGACCAAGTGCCCTGAAGCTCGTAGCGAAGACCGAGGTTCAAGGTCAGCTTGGAAGTGATGCGGTAGGTGTCGTCCACGAAAAACGCGCGGTAGTCTTGCTTGCCGGCGGTTTGCGCGGGAACCTGAGCAACACCTTCGGTCTGGTTAACGAAGCTGCCTTGATTCTGGGCCAGGCCCAAAACGAAGTCGGCGATCGGGAAGCCCGTGTTGGCGCCAGGCGTGAGCGGGTTGTCTTCGGTCCAGATGCCGCTGAAAGCGAATCCGCCAGTGCCAATGTTGGTCTGGAAGTAGTTGTCGTAACCAACTTCGACCTGAGCACCGAACTGGATGGTGTGCTTGCCGCGGATCAAAGTCATCTGCGGCGAGAAGTTATATTGGCTGTTGTGGTCGCCGATCGCGCTGCCCGCGCCCTGGGATTTGCCAACGTCACTCGGGAACGGGAAGGCCGGGTCGGGGGAGTGCGCAACGCAGCCGGTACATCGTTATAGCTCGACGGCCAGCCCAATTGGGTCAGGTCGTAGCCCGAGTTGATGGGAGCGCGAGCATAGACGAAACGGCTGGCAGCCACGTTGAAGTCGAAAATGGTGGTGGCCGAGAACTGGTGGTTCAAGTCGATGGCCAACACTTTGCTGTGATAAAGCTCAGAGCAACGGTCCGCGCACAAGCCCGTTCCGTAGGGGTCGGTCGGCAGATCGGTCAAACCGTAATAACCGAAACGGCCGAAGAGGCGGGTAGTTGAATTGATATTCTGGTCGATACGAGTGATGACCTGGTTGGTATTTCCGCCAGTGCCCGGCGAAGCGGTGAAGTTGTTGATGGCATCACCAGTCTGGGGTGCGGGATACAGCTTGGCGGCCAAAACGGAAGCGGCGTGGCTCAATTCCGCCGTGGGAATGATGTTGCCCGCGTACGGCGAACGTGCCCCGCTGGCGGTGGCGGTATACGGGTCATACAACTGAATTCCGTCTCCCGGCAAGCAAACCCCAGCGCCGCTGTAGGCGGTGCAAAGGGACGAAAAGTTTCCATCCAGGAATTCCGGCTGAGGTACGGTGGAAGTTACCGGGTTAGCGCCCTGTCGCAGGCGGAACTGTTCCCAGCTGACAAAGAAAAAGGTTTTGTCTTTGATGACGTGGCCACCGAAGTTGGCGCCGTATTGATTCTGGACGTACGGCAGATTGGTGGTGGAGAAGTAAGGAGTGGCGTTCAAGACTTTGTTGCGAAGGTACTCGTAGGCTTCGCCGTGATAATCGTTGGAGCCGCCCTTAGTGCTGAAGTTCACGATACCGCCGGAGAACTTGCCCCATTCGGCGCCGAGGTTGTTGTATTGCACCTTGAATTCCGCGATCGAATCCTGAGTCGGGATGATAATGGGGAGGTTGATGTAGCCGATGTTCAGGGGCTGGCCATCGAGATATTCAGCGCTCTGGTTACCGAACGAGCCGGCGACCTGATAGTTGCCCCAGCTGAAGGGGTTCTGGCCTACCGGGGTGCCGCCCGCACCGCCCTGGGCGATGGCGCCCGGGGATAGGGTGATCAGGTTGAAAACGTTGCGGCCATTCAGCGGAATTTCGTTGGTGCCGCGTTCGTCGATAACCTGACCGAGAGTCGAAGAGGTCGGCGTGAGCAACGGTGTTTCGCCGGTGACTTCGACGGTCTGGGTGACCGATCCGACTTCGAGAGCCGGGTCAATACGGAAAGCCTGTTGGACCTGAATGGTCACAGGTTCGCGCCGGAAGTGCTTGAAACCATCCTTCTGCACGTCCAGGCGATAATCACCGGGGTTCAGGTTCACAAAGTTATAGAGACCGTCGCCGCCGGTCGTTTGAGTCGAAGACGAGCCGGTAGCGAGGCTGGTCAGCGTGATCTGCGCGTCGGGAATGGCGGAACCCGAGGAGTCAGTAACGGTTCCGGAAAGCGAACCGAAGGTGGACTGCGCAGAGACGGGCGCGCCGGTCATCATAGCGACGAGGCAAATGCAAAGCCCGAATGCGAGAGCAACTAGAGACCTTTCAAACGACTTTTTCATAACTGACTTCCTCCCCCGAAAAAAACAAGTAATGCCTAAATTGGCCATCGGACGCAGGCCATTCTAATCAGAATTCTGTGGATACGTTGCAGGAAGTAGCAAGTCGATGGGCGAAAGGATAACTCCGGCCAGAACCCCGTACTCTGACCGCAAAATCCCTAAAAAACCGCCTGATAGATACAAACCATCGAAATATTAAATGCCACCCCGGCTGGGAAGCATTTAGCTTCAAGTGCGTATTTCTGTCAAGATAAAAATATCGATTTTCTAGAAGTGTTTGGCCGCATGTGGCAGATGTGCTATCACTGTGAAGCGCTTTGGCAGTAGTATGCGGCGGGGCAGACGTGCCCTTCGCCGAGCCCGCTCCGGGCAATCCAGTTAATCCGCATCCTGAATCCGGCTCAGCAGAAATTTGAATACGGGCCGATACACAGCCTAATGCAAAGTCACGACAAAAAGCCGGACGAGCGGAAGCTTCGGGTCGTCACCTTGAAATCGGTTGCGGAGCATGTGGGCTTGACGCCCAGCACGGTTTCAGCGGTGCTGAACAATTCCGCGGCGGCGCGTTCCGTTCCGGCGCACACCAAAGAACGCATATTGGCGGCCTCGCGCGAGCTGAATTATCGTCCTAATTATCTGGCCCGCTCTCTGCGGGTACAGCGTACCTACACAATCGGGGTGATTGCGCGCGATTTAGGCGATGCTTACGCGTCGATGATTATCAGCGGGGTGGAGCGGTTCCTACGTCAGCAAAATTTCTTCTTCTTGACGGTGGCGCATCACAACGATCGCAAACTGCTTGATACGTACTCGCAAATCCTGTTGCAGCGTGGTGTGGAAGGACTGATCTCGGTGGATACCCTGCTGGGAGAATCGATGTCGCTGCCAACCATCGCGATTGCGGGACACCGTCCGGTGGACGGGGTTACGAACATTTTGCTGGATCACCGGCGCGCGGCACTGCTGGCCCTGAAACATCTGGTGGACCTGGGGCATCGTGAGATTGCATTCATGCGAGGGCCGCAATACAGCGCGGATTCTGCGGATCGCTGGAAAGCGATTCTGGAGGTCGCGCACGATCTGGATATTGCGGTGCGGCCGGAGCTGGTGATTCATCTGGAAGGGGACCTTTCGACGCCGGAAGTGGCCTACCCCGCGACGAAATCATTTCTGCAGCGGCACCAGCCGTTCACCGCACTTTTCGCTTTCAATGACAATTCGGCGTTGGGCGCGATCAGCGCATTCCAGGAGGCGGGCTTGGATGTGCCGGGAGACGTATCGGTAGTGGGATTCGACGACATCAAGATGGCTCCGTACATTAATCCCAGTCTAACGACAGTGCGCCAGCCGCTTTTGAAGATGGGCGAAATTGCCGCGCGATCGCTGCTGAACCAGATCAAAAATGGCGAAGAGTACGTGGCGCAAATTCTGATTGAGCCCGAACTGGTGGTGCGAAAGTCGACCGGCGCAGCGCGCCACAAGCACGAACATTTGACCTTCTCCACTTGACGTTCCCACCTAGTCCGGCGATTTATTCTTATTTTCCATCCCGGCGATTCGTGTACATTGCTTTCGCGTCAGCTGGCGATTGCGGCTGCGCGATGGCATGCAGCTCGAACCGTCGCATCATTCTGTTACGGAGCGTTCTGATTCATCCATGAGCAAGGACTTTTATTCGATTGGCGTGGACCTCGGCGGGACCAATCTGCGAATTGCGGCGTACGAGCCGGATGCCGGGATACTGGAGACAAGACAGATTCCGACGCGGGTGCAGGCGGGAGGAGGCGCGGTCGTCGCGGACATGTGCGCGGGGATCCTGCAACTCCGCGATAAATATTCTGCAAATGCCGAGTTGCGCGGGATTGCCATCGGTTCGCCCGGGCCATTGGAATTGCCGGAAGGGCGAATGAGAAATCCGCCGAATTTTCCTGGTTTCGATGGCTTGGAATTACGAGCGGCGGTGGGGGCCGGGCTGGGACTTCCGGTGGTGGTGGAAAATGACGCGAATCTGGCGGCCTACGCCGAATGCATGGTTGGCAAGGGAAAGAAGCTTGGCGTGGATTCCCTGGTGATGTTGACGCTGGGGACGGGCGTGGGCAGCGGAATTATATTGAACGGGAAAATCTGGGACGGAATGAATGGCATGGCCGGCGAGCTTGGTCACAATACGATTTATGCTGACGGCGAATTGTGTTCTTGCGGGAACTATGGGTGCCTGGAAGTGCTAGCTTCGGCAACCGCGGTGCGACGAGCGGCGGTGAAGAAGATTGCTGGAGGAAAGGCGCCGGGCTTGGCGGCGCTGCAGAAGTGGCACCCGGAATTTATGCCGCGCGAAATTGCAGAGTTGGCGAACGCTGGAGACCTTGACGCGCGAAAGATTTTCGCCGATGTGGGTACGACGCTGGGGATCGGGCTGGCAGCGGCTGTGAATGCGTTGAATTTGCCGCTGTACGTGGTGGGCGGCGGACTGATCAATGCGTGGCCATTGTTTGCGCCCACGCTCTTTGAAGAACTGCGGCATCGCAGCTATGTTTATCGCTTGACCGACCCGGAACGCTCGGTGGAGGATGGCGGCTCTCCTTCGAAGACGCACGTGATGCCGGCGGAACTTGGGTCGGATGCGGGGTTGTTGGGCGCTTGCCTGCTGGCTTTTTCGTCGAGCTAGTTGCGTGGTGTATTAAGGAAGCGGGATTGGCTGGCGTACATTGAAGAGGCGGCGGGTGTTGTTCTGTTCGATGAAATCTGCAGTCAGGATGCTGAATGAAACTAAATTCGTATCTGCTCAAGGCTAGCATCGTCGGCGGAATTGGCGGGCTGCTGTTCGGTTTTGACACAGCTGTCATCGCTGGTACCACTCATGCGTTGACGGAAGTATTTGGTTTGAGTGCCCGGGCGCTGGGATTTACGGTGTCGATTGCGCTGTGGGGCACGGTGATTGGTTCGCTGAGCGCAGGGCTGTTGGGCCAGCGACTGGGCGGCCGCAATGCGCTGCGGATCATGGCGGTCTTGTACCTAGTCTCGGCGCTCGGGTGTGCCCTAGCGTGGAACTGGTATTCGCTGGTGATCTTCCGCTTTATCGGCGGATTGGGAATCGGCGGATCGTCGGTGCTGGCGCCGGTGTATATCGCGGAGTTGGCGCCGGCAAAATTGCGCGGACGCCTGGTGGGATTATTTCAGATCAACATCGTGGTGGGCATCCTGCTGGCATATTTTTCGAACTACGTGATCGGAACCTTGGGGCTGGGGCTAGGCGAATGGCGTTGGCAGCTGGGCGTGGCGGCGTTGCCGGCGCTGATATTTTTCATCATGTTGTTCGGAATTCCGCAGAGCGCGCGCTGGCTGGCAACGCAAAAGCGCGTGGATGAGGCGCGGGAGGTGTTGCGTCAGCTGGGAAATGAGAATTATGAAACCGAGTTGAAGGAAATTGTCGATTCGATTCACCTGCAGAGTTCGCAGGGCTCCGAATCGCTGTTTTCGTTCAAGTACCGCTACCCGATTTTTTTGGCGATTACGATTGGGATGTTTAACCAGCTATCCGGAATTAACGCGATCCTTTATTACTTGAATGACATTTTCGCGGCGGCGGGTTTTAGCAAGATGTCCGGCGATTTACAGGCGGTGGCGATTGGGGCGATGAATCTGTGCGCCACGCTTTTTGCGATGACTTTGATCGACAAGCTTGGGCGTAAGACGCTGTTGCTGATTGGCGCGGTGGGAATGGTGTTCTGTCTTTCCGGAGTTTCCTGGATTTTCTTCACGCACCAGCACCCTAGCTGGCTGGTTGGGATTTTGGTTGGGTACATTTTCTTCTTCGCCATTTCGCAGGGGGCGGTGATCTGGGTTTATATCGGCGAAGTTTTTCCCAATGTGGTGCGGTCCAAGGGGCAGAGTCTGGGAAGTTCGTCACACTGGATCATGAACGCGCTGATATCGGGGATTTTTCCGGTGATGGCGAAATCTTCGGGAGCGTATCCGTTCGTTTTTTTCGCGGCCATGATGGTGGTGCAATTCTTCGTGGTGCTGTTCTTCTATCCGGAGACGAAGGGATTCACTTTGGAAGAAATGCAGCATCGATTGGGCATGGATTAGCTCGCAGTTGCTGCAATTTTCACCGACAAGCCGGCCAAGTTCTGTAGCCTTCGAATCTTTCCCACATACTCGTCGACGCGGGATTCTATTTGATCCGGCGTCCATTTTAATTCCGCTCCTAGGTGTTCGCCCGTGGGAGCAGCGGCCGCAATGGCGGCTTCCCAACTGTAAAACTGAAGACCAGTGCGGCGCATGAGCACATCTTCGATGGTGGCGGCCATTTCGTTGCGGGCGCAGTAGACGACTTCGGCACAGATGGGAGCGAAGCCGGACGCGAGCGGCGTCAACAGTTGGGGTGCGTCTTTGGTTAGAAGTAGAACGCGACTGGCGGCGGTGCCAAATTTTTGGACGAGATGTTTGGCGGTGTCTGGAGAAATTTTGTATTCGCGCGGGAGCGACTGCCAGTAGTCGGGCGAGTAGCCACTCGATCCGTATAAAGGATGATCGATGGTGACGCCTGGGGTTTCGGGTACGTTGAGCGATTTTTGGACAGCGTTGATAGTGTCTTCAGCCATGGCGCGGTGAGTGGTCCATTTGCCACCCATGATGCTGATTAGGCCAGTGGGGCGGTCGATTTCGACTTCGTGATCGCGGGCGAGTTTTTTGGTGTCTTTTGAGCCGGCGGCGCTGACCAGCGGGCGAGCGCCGGCGAATCCGGCGACGATCTGGTCGGGCCCGACGGCGGTGGCGAAATATTTGTTGATGTGGCGGAGCAGATAGGCGACGTCGTTTTTCGATAGATACAGCTCGTCGCCGGGGGCGACTTCCTCTTCCGTGGTGCCGATGAGCAGGCGGCCGAACCAGGGCACGGCGAACATGACGCGGCCGTCTTCTGTTTTGGGAACCAAGAGCGCGTCGGTGGTGGGAAAACCTTCCAAGGGGAGAACGATGTGCGCTCCTTTGCTGAGGCGCATGCGCTGGTGGATGCCGGGCCTAACCAGAGTGCGAATGGCGTCGGCGCCGGGACCGGTGGCGTTCACGAAGCATTTGGCGCGAACGACGAATTGTTGTTGGGAGATTCGATCTTCTACGTGGACGGCCTGTAGTTTTCCGGCGGAATCTTTTTCGAAGGCGGTGACGCGGGCGTAGTTCAGCGGGACGCCGCCTGCTTCGGCGAAACTATTGACCAGCGCAAAATTGTAGCGGGCGTCGTCAAATTGTCCGTCGGCGTAGGCGATGCTGCCGGTCAAATGGTTGGTGGCAAGGCCGGGCATGCGCTGCAGAGTGTCCGCCTTATTGAGAAAGCGGCTGGCGAAGAGGCTGGCTTTGCCGGCAATCCATTCGTAGAGCTTCATGCCAAAGCCCATATAGATGACGTCGAACCAATTTTTGCAGGGAATGAGAAATTCGAGGGGATGCGCCAGGAACGGCGCGTTATGCAACATGCGGATGCGTTCGTGGAGCGCGCGGTTGACGACTTCGTATTGCTTTACGTCGAGACTCTTCACCGCTTCTTCGAGATAGCGCACGCCACCGTGAATGATTTTGGTGGCGGCGGTGGAAGCGCCGCTGCCGAAATCGCCAGCGTCGAGCAGGACGGTGTGCAGGCCGCGCAATTGGGCGTCGAGGGCTGAGCCCGCGCCAGTGGCGCCGCCGCCGATTACGCAAACGTCGAATACGCGATCCGGAATGATCTTCAAGGCTTCGGGGCGGGTGAGCATGTCGGCCTGCCAGAGATCCTTAGTTCAGAGACGGCTCTAGAACTTAAAAAATCGCATCGCGTAACCGGCAATCGCAGCGCCGACCAGCGGCGCAAGCACCGGTAACCACGAGTATCCCCAATTTGATGTTCCTTTCCCGGGAATGGGTAGAATCGCGTGAGCGATTCGCGGGCCCAAATCGCGCGCGGGATTGATGGGATAGCCTTCGGTGCCGCCGAGGCAGAGGCCGATGGCCCAGACCAGGCAGGCCACGAGGAGCGGACCGATGCCGGCGGCGAGACCGACGGGTGAGACTGCTTTGGAGAAAATCGCGCCGATGACGAAAACGAGCAAGCAAGTGGCGATGACTTCGCTGGTGAAATTGATGGGGAGATTTCGAATGGCCGGGCCGGTGGCACCGACTCGATGAGATGCGTACCCAGTATACCCTTCAGCAGCTGACCGTCCATGTTCTCGTTGAAGATGTAACAGTAGCCAAGGCCGTGACCGCAGAAGCATCCCCATACATTCACTTTCTCCGGATGCGGATCTCGATCGACGCAATAGTCTGGATTCAGCGCCTCTCCTTTCGGCCGACGAACGAATACTTGACCCCAAAATCCCTCACCCCAGAAGATCTTCTCGTCGGCAAACATCACCTTCATCCATTGCTCGGCTGTCCAATTCGTATAGCCTTCTGCAAATGAGAGTCGCTTGCGTATGTGTTCTTCAGTGTACTTCTTCTTGTGCTGCGCCACACGACCGAATAGACCAACCTCAATGAGTCGACGGTCGATCGTACGTGAGGAGACATCGAGTCCGAGCTTACGCTTGATGCGTCGAGGTGTGGTGAATTTGATTCGCTTCGCTGCGTGATTGATTGTTGCATCCTGATCCGCTGTTGTCTTGCGCTTTCGACCTGATCGATGAAGGTCATCCACGTTACCATACTCCTGGTAGTGATTTATCCAATGACGTACGGATCGAATGTCGCACGTGACCTCCTTTGCTATGGCAGCATCCTCTCGCTTCATCTTGTGCAGCAGGATAATGAACCAGCGTCGCTCGGTTGAAAGGTGAGTGTGAGTGATGTCCCCGTGCTCGAAGAGAGGTGGTGAAGAGGAAGCAGCTGCTGCTGGTGCATCGGGTGAGCTTCTCTGCTGCTCCGCATAGTGAGCGGCAATTGCACGTGCTTGCCGTGCGTACCGCTTCTGCCTTCCACTTCTCGCAGCATCCAGGGCATTGTTGCTGGGG
Source organism: uncultured Acidobacteriota bacterium (assembly GCA_963835025.1). GTDB lineage: Bacteria > Acidobacteriota > Terriglobia > Acidiferrales > UBA7541 > Palsa-295. The sequence continues at coordinate 715 of CAWIEL010000058.1, read as the reverse complement.
CGCACACAGGCGCACCAATAGACACGCACAAGCGGCAGCATGTCAGAGAGCAGGTGCATGTGCACACTCAACTGGTGGAGCGATCTCTTTCCTTACTCCTATCCGACCGATGAGAATAGGTCGGCCGCTGACTGCATCTCAGCGTATCTTCTCCTGCAGCCGCGACAAGCGAGATCAGCTAACCGAGCACACGTTCACATGCGCACGTGTTCATGTGCACAGCGACGCACTCACCATCTGGAATGGACAGGTGCATGTGTTGGTGCACGAAATGTGAGAGGTTGGGCGAGGCGGGTCGGCACATGCAAGTCAAACTGCGTGCTCGCGAGATGACAGTTAAAGGCTCATACACCGAGTGATATGAGAGAGTGGCCAGACATACATTACAGCTGGTCGGCCTGCTTTCGATGTCTCATTTGCCAATGTCACGCTCGAACAGGTCGCCTAAGAAGCAACTACTTTTGTCAATGCCTGGAAATTCGCCATTTTCAGTCATTTATGTCCGCACGCAGCGATCGCACGGGACTACCATTACAGTGTTGGACTCACACAAGGTCATGCATGCTCGTGTATGAACAACAGGCTCGTACGCAGCTTGCTACTGGCGCTCAAGTGAGGTGAACGTTACTTTTGTCTGGAACTCAACACATACAGCCACTCGGTGCAACGCTCGCTTGCGAGCTCACGAGTATCGACTCGAATCCTGACTGCCGGT
>CAWIEL010000057.1:0-32755 GCA_963835025.1 uncultured Acidobacteriota bacterium | reverse complement strand
GGCTATATTCAAAATTCGCTTCAAATGTTGGCAACTCATTGAACTGTGAAAAGGATTGGCTCTTGCGAAACCACAAACGCCAGATTAGTCTTAATTTATCTATGATATGCTCCTCGCCTTTCATATCCTTTTCAAATGCCAAACGTGATTTTACGTTTTATTATTTAAGCGTTTTCTTTTCAAATATTCATAAATTGTTACTGCTTAATAGAATAGGTGAGTTTTGCTTAACCCTTCCGAGTCTAGAAGCGGCGATGAAAGGCACTTTAAAGTAAGCGCTTTTAATTAAATGCTGCATTTAAATTTGAATTCAACAATAAATAAACAGCTGTTTAAATTAAACGCGGAAGCTAAAAAAGAACTTTCTATTTAAAGCATGAAAAATGTCTCTTCTATGATACTCCCGTCAAGAGCCTGACACCGGCTCTTCCCTTGACATAAATACAAGTGACACGCGATTGCTATTTGCACTTCCACCGAGAGAACCCTCAAGAGGCAACGGCAAAACAACAAACGCCAACAACTCTCCGCCATGCTCGTTTGCATGAAATCGAAACGAAGCTAGCATGCAACAACAAAAAGATTATTAGTCGGAGAGAAAGAGAGGGAGAGAGGAAGGAAGAATGAGTGAGAGAGAGAGAGAGGAAGAATGAGTGAGAGAGAGAGAGAGAGGCCTGTCGACAAAAGATATGAAAATGTGGACAGGATATGGACCTACGAAGTGATTCTGGCCGCCGCGAAAGACGTGGACCGGCCGATTTTCTATTCGGTGGCGGTGATCATCGCCGGCTACATTCCGATTTACGCCTTGACCGGACCTTCGGGCAAATTGTTTCACCCCATGGCGGACACGATGTCGGTGGCGCTAGTTGGAGCGCTGCTGCTGACGCTGACGTTCGTGCCAGTGATGTGTTCGTACTGGTTCAAGAAGGGCGTGCGGGAGAAGCGCAACAAGCCGTTCGAATGGGTGAAGGCGCGCTACGAAGGGTATTTGACCTGGTGCCTGGACCGGCCGAAATCGACGATTTTCATCTGCGCGCTGATCTTTGGCGCGACCTTGTTGCTGATTCCTTTTATCGGCGGAGAATTTTTGCCGCATTTGGATGAAGGCGCTTTGTGGGTACGCGCGACTATGCCTTACACGATTTCGTATGAGGAAGCGGCGAAAATCGCGCCACAGATTCGCGAAATCCTCGGGAAATATCCCCAGGTTACGGAGGTGGGTTCGGAACTGGGACGCCCAGACGATGGAACTGATCCGACCGGATTTTTCAATTGCGAGTTCTACGTGGGACTGAAGCCGTATAAGGACGACACCTGGGCGCAGAGCAAATTTCACACGAAGGCGGAGCTGACTGAGGACATCCAGCGTCAGCTGGCCGCTTATCCCGGCGTGATTTTCAATTACACGCAGCCGGCCGAAGACGCGGTGGACGAAGCATTGACGGGCTTGAAAAGCGCGCTGGCGGTGAAGATTTACGGTCCCGACCTGAGTGTGCTGCAGGATAAAGCGCTTGAAATTAAGCGGCGACTGGCGCAGGTGCAAGGCTTCACGGAGTTGACCGTGGTGCGCGAGCTGGGCCAGCCCAGCCTGTTGGTCGAAGTAAATCGCGACAAGATTGCGCGCTACGGAATCAACGTGGCGGACGTGGAAGGCGTGGTGCAGGCGGCGGTGGGCGGCCAGGCGGCGACCCAAGTGATCCAGGGAGAAAAACTTTTCGACCTGGTGGTGCGGATGCGCCCGGAGTTCCGCGAAAACGCGCAGCAGATCGGAAACTTGCTGGTAGGTTCGCCCACCGGGCAGCAGATTCCATTGAGCGAGCTTTCGGAGATTCGCGAAGGGAATGGTGCGTCGTTCATCTACCGCGAAAACAATTCGCGTTACATCGGCGTGCAGTACAGCATTGAAGGCCGCGACCTGGCCAGTTCGGTGGAAGAAGGCCAGAAAGCGATTGCCGAGGTGGAAAAATCGCTGCCGGCAGGTTACCGCTTGAGCTGGGGCGGGGAATACAGCGAATTTGTGGAAGCGCGGAAGCAGATGCTGGTGATCGGTCCGATGGCGTTGCTGCTGATCTTCATGATCCTTTTCGCGTTGTACGGGAATTTCAAATTCCCGGTGACCATCGCGCTGGGGGTGGTGATGACCGAGCCGGTCGGAGCGTTAATCGCTTTGAAGCTGACGCACACGCCGTTCAGCGTGTCGTCGGTGCTGGGGTTGCTGGCGCTGATGGGCGTCTCGGTGGAGACCGCGGTGATTCTGGTTTCGTACATCAACAAGTTGCGGCTGGAGAATAAGGATATTCGCACGGCGACGCGTGAAGCTTCGTTGCTACGGCTGCGGCCGATCATGATGACCGCGTTGGTCGCTTGCCTGGGTTTGCTGCCGGCGGCGCTTTCGACGGGCATCGGGTCGGATACACAGAAACCATTTGCGATCGTGATTGTGGCCGGGCTGATCTCGCGGCTGGTCCTGGGATTTTTTGTGAATCCGGTGCTGTATGAAATGGTCGCACGTGATGGAGACGTGCTGCAGGTTTGAGTTAGCCAAGACGCTGAAAATGTTCGCTGCCGCCAAAACCGCGCGCCACAAGGCTGCACGGCTACTCGCCGTGGCGCTGATTCTGTGCATTGGCCTTTTCGCCGCTCAGGCCGCGGGGCATTGGCACGGGCATGAATCCGACGAGCAGCATTGCCAGGTTTGCCACATAGGCCACGTCGCAGTTCCGCAGCCGGCCGTACAGGTCGCGGTGCTGGCTCCGGTAGCGGTGGCGCGTTTCATTCCCGAAACGCAAAAATTTGTTCGATTTGAAACCTTATCTACCCATCGAATTCCCCGCGCTCCTCCTGCCTAGAATTTCGCACCTCTAAAACGTTTGCTTGGTGGGCGATGCTCCTAAACGGGCGCACGCGCACCTATTCATCTACTCATTTCTGCATTCGTCCAGGTGGGGGAGGACTCCAACCTCCTTGCCGCCCTAATAGGGGAGATTCATTCATGCGATTTTCGATTCGATTGTTGGGAGTTTTGTTTCTGGCCTCATCGTTGCTCGCTTTTTCCGCGGCAATTTCGGCGCAGACGGGCAATTCCTCCACCGTGCAAGGGACGGTGACCGATCCTTCGGGAGCGGTGGTTTCCAGTGCCGTAGTGACGATGCACAACCCGGTGAGCGGCTTTGAGCGGTCGGCGACGACCGATGCGTCAGGAAATTTCAGCTTTTCGAACGTACCGTTCAACCCGTATCACCTTTCGATCAACGTGCCGGGATTCGCAGGGTACGCTCAGGATGTGGATGTGCGCTCGTCGGTACCCGTGGAATTGAAGATCGCGCTGCAACTGGCAGGGAGTTCTTCGACCGTGACGGTCGAAAGCGGCTCCGACCTGCTGGAGAATGATTCGAGCTTTCACACCGACGTGGACCGGGCGCTGTTTGAGAAGCTTCCGCTGGAGAGCGCTTCGTCTTCGGTGAGTTCGCTGGTGACACTGTCGACGCCGGGAGTGGCGGCAGATTCCAACGGTTTATTCCACGGGCTTGGCGATCACGCCGAAAATTCATTTTCGGTGGACGGCCAGCCGATTACCGACCAACAGAGCAAAGTTTTCTCAAACCAGATTCCCATCGATTCCATTCAGTCGCTGGAAGTGATTTCCGGCGCGCCTCCTGCGGAATTTGGCGACAAAACCAGCCTGGTGATTAAAGTCACCACGCGTTCTGGGCAGGGAGTCACCACGCCTCACGGAAGCATCACCGCGTCTTACGGGGCCTTCGGCACGGCGGACGCGGGGTTTGATCTGGCTTACGGCGGGGAAAAGTGGGGAAACTTCATCGCCGCCAGCGGCCTGAACAGCGGGCGATTCCTCGATGGCCCGGAATTTTCAGTGATGCACGACAAAGGCAACGAAGAAAACGTATTCGACCGCGTCGATTATCAAATTACGACCACCGATTCGGTTCATCTGAATCTGGGATACACGCGCAGTTGGTTTCAGACGCCGAATTCGTTCGACGCGCAGCTCGCTTCACCGTGGTTTGGGGTGGTGGTGGACAACGGCGGCCTGGATCCAAACGAGAATGCGGTAAGCCCTACGGATCAACGATCGAAGATCGGGACGTTCAACATCGCGCCGACTTGGACGCGACTGGTGAATTCTTCGACGGTGCTGACTTTTGGCGCATTCGTGCGCCGCGATCAATTCAACTATTACCCGAGCAGCGATCCGTTCGCGGATTTGGGACCTTCCAACCTGCAACAGGAGACGGCGTCGCAATCGCGAAACCTGACCAATGCCGGGATCCGAGGTGAAGTGTCGTACGTGAAAGGGATTCACAATGTGAAGGCTGGTGTGACCTACGAGCAGACGTTTTTGAACGAGAACGATCTGTTTGGCATCGTCGATCCTACGTTGAATGCGGTTTGCTTGAACGCGGATCTGACTCCGTTTACGGCGCCCGGAGTGACCAGCCAGACGCAGTGCGTTGGAGGGCTGCTGCCGAACGTAGGCCAGGGGTCGGTGGCGGCGTTCGTTCCACTGCTGGGCTGCTACGACCTGACGCGGACGGCAGCGCTGCCGGTAAGCGATGGCTGCCCCGGCGGCCAGACCACCAGCGCGCAGGCGCAATTCCGCGGGCACACCGATGTGAAGCAACTGGCGATGTACGTCCAGGATTCGATCACTACGGGGAACTGGACGTTCAACGTGGGGATACGCGGCGACCTGTACAACGGACTATCGAGGGCGACGCAGGCCGAACCGCGGCTGGGTGCGGCATACAACATTAAGCCCACCAACACGGTTTTGCGTTTGTCGTACGCGCGCACGCTCGAAACTCCTTTCAACGAAAATCTGATTCTCTCCAGCCTGGGATGCTTGAATCCGGCGGTGGGCGCTTTGTTTGCGCAGACCGGCGAAGGATGCACCTCCGGTACTGCGACGCCGCTGCAACCCGGCTTTCGCAACGAATTCCACGCCGGATTCCAGCAGGCGTTCGGAAAATATCTGGTGGTGGACGGCGAGTACATTTGGAAGTACACGCACAACGCCTACGACTTCAGTATTCTGGGCGCCACGCCGATCACTTTTCCGATCGAGTGGAACAATTCAAAAATTCCGGGGTACGCGATTCGCGCCAGTATGCCGGATTATCACGGGCTCACCGCGTTGGTGGTGATGTCCAGCGTGGCGGCGCGATTCTTCACGCCGCAAATCGGCGGAGTGGGTGCGGTGCCCGCGGCGGTTGGCCCGTTCCGCATCGATCACGACGAACACTTCAATTCCACGGCACATCTGCAATATCAGCCGAAGAAAAATCTGCCGTGGGTCGGATTCAACTGGAGGTATGACAGCGGTTTGGTAGCGGGTCCAGTGCCGTGCGACGGCGGCAACTGCGCGGGGAATCAAGTACCGGGCTTTGTGGACGTGTCGGGCTTGTCGCCAGATCAGCAGTTTCAGGCGGGACTTTTCTGCGGAGGAATTTTCGCCACGCCGCCGAGCGCGACGAATCCCACCGGGACGCCGATCAGCACGACCGGTTCGTGCCCGTCTTCGCAGTACGGTTCGAAGTTCTTGAAGATTCCGGCTCCGGGGACGGAGAACGATGACCACAATCCTCCGCGGGTCGCGGCGCGCAGTTTGTTTGATGTGGCCATCGGCGACGACAATTTGTTTCGCGGCGACCGGTACAAATGGAGCCTGCGTTTGCAGGCGATCAACCTCACCAATAAGGAAGCGGTCTACAACTTCCTTTCGACGTTCAGCGGCACGCACTACGTGACGCCGCGAGCGTTGTCTGCCGAGGTGGGATTCCACTTCTAAAACGAAACGGGCCAGCGCGGATAGGGATCGTCCGCGCTTGGCTCGTCCTTCCCTTCATGTAATTTTCACAAAACTCCAGTTGACACTGATTTACAAGTAGCTTACCCTTGAACTCCAGTTGATACAGTGTTGCAACTAGAGAATCCTGGGTTGGGAGATTTTGTGCTGCGCTTTACGTGTCGTATTTCCGCGCTGTTGTTGGCCATCTTGTTCGTACTCTTAGCCGCGACCTCCAGCTTCGCCAGCGTAGGAGGGCGAATTTCCGGAACAGTGAAAGATGCGAGCGGCGCGGTCGTCCAACGGGCAAAGGTGTCGATAACCAACGTGGACACCGGGGTGCGGCAGAAACTGACCACCGACGCGAAGGGAATTTTTGTGTTTCTGGACGTCCCAGTGGGCCGATACGATTTAGAAATTGACAGTCCCGGCTTCAAGCCGTACCAGCGGAACGGAATCGCGATCGACGCGGACTCCGCGTTGTTGATCGATGCCGTGCTGGAAATCGGCGGGAAAAATGAGACGGTGGTCGTGGACGAAGCTGCGGCTCAGGTGGAAACCTCGAGCACGCAATTGGGCGAAGTCATCAGCAGCGTGCAGATGACTGCAGTGCCACTCAACGGCCGTAGCTACACCGATCTCCTGGCACTACAACCGGGCGTCGCGCCCGTCACATCCATCACATCCGACACGGTACAGGACGTGGGCGCCAGCGCGCTTTCTCCCTCCGGCGATTTGAATCCCGGGACGATTTCGATCAACGGACAACGTGAATTTGCGAACGCCTTCATCGTGAATGGGGGCGACGTGGAAGAAGATGTGAACATGGGCGCGGCGATCATTCCGACGCTCGACTCCATCGCGGAATTTCGGATTGTCACCAGCAACTTCGACGCGGAGTATGGCGAGTTCAGCGGCGGCCAGATCAACGTGGTCACCAAGTCCGGCAGCAACGCCTTCCATGGCGATCTTTTCGAATTCCTGCGCAACACCAATCTTGATGCGCGCAATTACTTCTCGCCTACGCGCGGAGCGTTCGATCAGAACCAATTCGGCGGCACGTTCGGTGGCCCGATCCACAAAAACAAGATTTTCTTTTTTGTCGATTACCAGGGTACCCGTTCAACTCAAGGTGTGGATACCGGTGAAATTTCGGTGCCGTCGGTGCAGGACCGCACCACCGGAAACTTCTCCGATCTGCCGCTGAATTCCAGTGGATTCAATCCGCTGGGTTTTTGCGGGGTGGCGGGGGCCAATCTTGAAATACCTTGCGTCGTCAGCGGGCCGAACATCGCGACGACTCTCTCGGGCAAGCTGGGATATACGGTACAGGCTGGCGAGCCGTACTACTTCAGCGGCCCCACGCAACAACATCCCGGTGGGGGAGCGTGCACCAGTAATGATCCAGTGACCGGCTGCGTCTTTCCCAACGCTACGGTCCCGACGGCGTCCTGGATCGCGCCGGGCACCAATCTTTTGCAATACATCCCGTCGCCCAACAATTCTGATGGCACGTTTTCGACTTCGGCCTTTAACCAGACTTTGCGCGATGACAAAGGGGCCTATCGCCTCGACGCCAACACGCGCTTCGGCTTGTTCTCGGCCTATTACTTTTTGGAAGATTGGTCGCAGAACAATCCTTATCCCGTGGCGCAAGGCGGCGCGAACGTTCCCGGTTTCAATGCGCTCTACACCGGCCGCGCGCAATTGCTCGATCTAGGTTTCGCCCGGGAGATTGGCACCGCCGCCGCAAATGAATTTCACTTTAGCTACCTGCGCAACGCGAATGACCTGGGCAAACCGGTCGGTGGAGTCGGAGTTAGTTTGGCGTCGCAAGGTTTCGAGGTCGGCCCGAGTACGCCGGGCATCGTTCCGCTGTCGCCGAAAACTGAGGGCGTGGAAAGCGTGGGATTCAACAGCTACTCGATCGGGACGAATACCAACGAGCTGAATCAAGTTGGCAATACTTTCCAAGTCCTCGACAATTTTTCAAAGGTGATCGGCACACACACGCTGAAATTTGGCGGAGAGTTTCACTACGACCAGGTGAACGTCAACGCTATCGCGCAATTCAATGGCAGCTTTTTGTTCTTCGGAACCGAGACGGGCCTGGACTTCGCTGATTTCCTGATCGGAACTCCGAGCCAATACAATCAAAGCCAACTGCAGCCTTTTTACGGGCGTAACAAGTATGTCGGACTCTATGGACAGGACAGCTGGCGCATCAACAGCAGCCTAACTTTGAATTACGGCCTGCGCTGGGATCGCATCGAGCCTTGGTACGAGAAGTACAACCAGATCGCTACATTTATTCCGGGCGAGCAGTCGCTGGTCTTTCCCGGCGCTCCGGCGGGCATTGTGTATCCCACCGATCCGGGCGTGTCACGCACACTCGCGCCCCCTGGCAATAGGGACTTCGCGCCACGTTTGGGTCTGGCCTACTCGCCCAATGTTGCCGGCGACGGCGTGCTGGCGAAAATTCTGGGCGGACCCGGCAAGACCAGCGTCCGCGCCAGCTTCGGAATGTTCTACACCGCGATTGAAGCGCTCACCATCGGCGTGATGAGCGCGAATGCGCCATACGGGACAACGTACACCAGTCCGGCACCGCCGCTTTTCGCCACGCCGTTTGTCACGGCGGCCACCGGCCAGAATCTTGGCCAGACTTTCCCGGTGACGCTGGCTCCGTTGAATTCCAGTGCCAAGAATCCTGACACCAGCATCGATTGGTCGCAATTCGAGCCCATCACCGGCCTGCCGAACTACTCGAGCAGCAATCGCATTCCTTACACCGAGGAGTACATGCTCTCGCTGCAGCGCGGCTTCGGGAACAATACCGTGTTCAGTGTGAATTACGTCGGCACGCAGGGCCACCGCCTGCTGGTTATCGACGAGGCGAACCCGGGGGATCCTGGGCTGTGCTTGTTCTTGAACAATCCCGCCAATCTGGCGCCGGGACAAACTCCATGCGGTCCTTTCGGCGAGGACACGCAATACACGACTTCTACCGGGAAAGTTTTCAACGGCACGCGTGGACCGCTGGGCTCGAACTTCGGAAGCAATGCCAACCAGGCGACCATCGGAAATTCCAACTACAATGCGTTGCAAGTCACCCTGCGCCACACCACCAAACGCTTGACCGCGCTGGCGGGGTACACCTTCAGCAAATCGCAGGACCAATCTTCGAACGTCGGCGAAGCTGTCAATCCATTCGATCCCTCGCTCAGCAAAGCGCTCTCGTCCTTTGATGTGAAACACAACTTTGTGGTGAGCTACAACTATCAGCTTCCTTTGGAACAGCTCTTCCGGGTATCGAACGGATGGACACGCGGTTGGGAATTTTCCGGCATCACCCATTTCAGCAGCGGACTTCCGGTGACCCTGGTCAATTTTGGCGATAATTCACTGATCGGATCCGAACCCAACGGCATCAATAATTTTGGAGTGGACGAACCGGATTATAGCGGCGGCCCACTGAATCTGAATCCCAATCCTCGCAACGGCCAGCCCTATTTCGATACCTCAGTACTGACGGAAAACGCATTGGGCACACCCGGCACGGCCAAGCGCCGATTTTTTTACGGACCAGGAATGAACAACTACGATTTGGCCCTGCTCAAGAACGTGCGCCTCACCGAAGCGAAGTCTCTCCAGTTCCGGCTAGAAGCATTCAACGCCTTTAATCACGCGCAATTCTTCGGGCCGCAAGCGGTTGACGGAAATATTGACAGTTCCACATTCGGCAACGTCATCGGCGCAACTTCGCCCCGTCTGGTGCAGTTGGGATTTAAGTTTTTGTTCTGAGTTCGTTCCATGGCGGGTGCGGATCCCGGTGTGGATGAGTGTGCCGGGGCCCAGGATTTGCGCCGGGAAATCCTGCTACAATTAAGTGCGGAATGGCCTGCGACGCAGGTGACGTCGCGATGGTCTTTTGAACCAACACTGGATCCCAGGGAGTCCGCGTCGTCCTGCCCTTGTGCACGTCGATCGGTTTCGGCCGCTCGATAGCCTTAAAGCAGGCGCAGGGCACCCACCTATTCGTGGGGTTCAGGACCTAGCTGCGCACGGCGAAGTGGACCGCTCCGTATTTTTTGCGCATGGCATGCCGCCGAAAGGTTCAACAACCCAAGTGAAAATATTATTTATCGGCGACATCGTCGGATCGCCCGGACGGAAAATTGTCCACGATCGGCTGGCGGACATCATTACCCAGCGCGGAATCGATCTGTGCATCGCGAATGGGGAGAATTCCGCATCGGGATTTGGCATCACGCCGCGGCTGGCGGAAGAAATCTTTGCGGCCGGCGCGGAGGTGATTACCGGCGGCAATCACAGTTGGGATCGCCGAGAGATTTTAGATTTTTTGCCGCACGAACCTCGGCTGATTCGTCCCGCAAATTTTCCGGAAGGCACCGCGGGGAAGGGACACTACGTGGGAACGGCCCGGAATGGCGTGCCGTACGCGGTGTTAAATCTGCAGGGGCGTACGTTTATGGCGCCGCTGGAGGATCCGTTCCGCACCGCCGAACGCGAGTTGGCCGCCTTACCCGCCGAGGTAAAAGTGATCGTGGTAGATATGCACGCGGAAGCGACTTCAGAAAAGCAAGCGATGGGCTGGTTCCTCGACGGAAGAGTTTCGGCGGTTTTGGGCACCCATACGCACGTGGCCACCGCGGACAATCGGGTGCTGCCCAAAGGCACTGCGTATATCACCGACGTGGGCATGACCGGGCCGCATGATTCGGTGATTGGGATGGAAAAAGAACCAATCGTGCAGCGTTTTCTGGATGCCATGCCTAAAAAGTTCATCGTCGCTGAGGGTGATATTCAGATGAACAGCGTGCAAATCGACGTGGATGAGACGACCGGCCTGGCCCGGGCCATCGAACGAGTCAACTTCCGCTTGGACTAGCGTCCAGAGATCTGCTGCAGGGCTGATCGTGCCCAGTGGCAGGCGCTGAACTCCCCACGGCCTACAACCCTGGCAATTTCACTCCGCATCCAATTCACCTTTTTTGGAACTTTTTCAGTGCCCCCAAGGCAATAGAAGTATTGGATTGGCTCGTTCCGTCGGGTGGAGGCTCGTTCATGCGCCGGTTTTCCGGGAATGGTTTCGAAAAGCTTCCCGGCATCATTTTGATTCTTTTTGGGTTGGGTGGGGCGGTCGTACCGGGGGCGCAGGCTCAATGGTTTGAAACCGCGGTGCCTTCCCGCGCACGCGTTCTGCCGGAGATTACTTCCGGCGTTATTGCGATGAAGCGCGACTCGGCGGGACGACTGTATGTGCTGGCTAATCCCGCCAACGAAATCTGGATTTTCAGTGCGGATGGCAAACGCATTGGCGCGATACCTTCAGCAGACTCGAAGGGAGCGATTCAATATGCCGTAGATTTCGATTTAGACGGCGACGGGCGGATCTTGGTCGCCGACCGCGCCGCCAACGCGATCAAGATTTTTTCGCCTGACGGCGCGTTACTGACAAAGGTTTCCGTATTCGCTCCAACGGGAGTGGTGGCGCTTTCCGACCGGCAGTTCGCGGTTTCCACGTTGCGGTCGAAGCGCTTGGTGGAGATTCGTGACGAGCAGGGCGCGCTGGTGCGCAGCTTTGGAGATCCGGCCGACGCTGGGATCGAACCGGATCCCAAAAAACTACAGAATTTAGGAAAGGTGTCCGGCGACGGGCTCGGAGGCATCTATTTCGCGTTCGTCACCCTGCCGGATCCAACCATTCGTAAGTTTGATCGGTACGGTTACGCGGCGGCCGACGCTCACTTCGACGTCGACCGATATGCTCCAAAGCTGGATACACACCCAGACGATCGCGTGCAGGTCGGATTCAATTACAGCGAGACGAATTTTTCCAGCTCGTATAACACCTGGGCCACCATCGGTAATAAGGGCGACATATTGTTCGGTGGCGGAGTTTCACCTGGACTCGCCTCGCATTTGGGGGGAGGCCCGGCGACCGCGCAGTCCGCGACCGATTCGCTGTTGGCGACGGGACTGGCCACAGGGCCCGGAGGAGGCGGTCCGGGCGGCCGGGCTGGCGGTGGGATCCTATCCGCGCAAGGTTCGTATCAGGGAGACGACTTGCAGTTCCATCTGGGCCGCAAGGCCAACGGAAACAAGAGTAACTCCGGCAATGGTTCCGTTTCCGCGCAGGCGTTCGGAGACAGCGCGGACTTTCAGTTTAACGCTGAGAATTCGTCGAATGACTCTTCCGGATTGACGGATCCTGACGACAATACCCAGGCCCTGCTATTTTCCGCGGAGCAGGCCGGGCTATCGGGAGCTCCAGCAGGATTCAGCCCCGGTGGACGCGGGTTCGGCGGTGGCGGGTTCGGTGGACCGGGAGGCGGGACACTCGGCGGTGCAGGGTTCTTCCCCGGCCTGGGAGGATTTGGCCGGGTGGGCGGCGGAGAGTCCGCGGGGGGCATCGGAGGCGGATTTGTGTCGCGTGACTTCTCTAGTGAAACCACGCCGAATCTGTCGCAGATCAGTGAATCCAAGCTGAATACGATATCTACTCCGGGAAACACTACGCCGGCGGCAAGCTCCGACACCACGAATCGTTTCGGCGACCGGCGATTTGGACCGCACGGATTCGGACGCGACGCCTACAATTTCACGGGGACCGTGAAATTGAATCTCGATCATTTCGCGGCCGACTCGACTGACAAACCGGTGATCACGGCGGTCGGCGTCGATCCCGCCAACCAGGAAATCTGGGCGGCGATCGGCAAAGTACTCGTGCACTTCGACAAGAGTGGCCGCTACCTCGGCGAGTATTACATCGTCACACCGGAAGGAACGTCGCTGCGCGCGAGCGCCATTGTGGTCGAGCCGGACAAGCTGATCATCGCTTCGGACGCGCGCGGGGTCTACGAATTTACGCGGCTGGACCGGCGCGCCGCGCCGAAGGCGACGGTACAACCCAAGGTCGTTTCTCCTGGAACGCAACAGCCGGACACTACTAAGCCCGCCCAGCTGCATTAAAATGAGGTTTTGCCGCCGCGATGGTTCGTAAATTTTTCATCTGGCATTGATCCACGAATTTCGCGGTGCTGCGTTTCGCGGAAAAATTTATTTTGCAAGAAGAAAACGCACTGTGGAAAACTTGTGAATTATTTGTGGAGCGTGCGGCTGCGCTCGGTACAGTTTTTACTTGCTACCGACGTTTCCTTTAGGCAGAATCCCGCCTCGCGTCTTTTGCAAACAATTAACGCAATCATTTATAGCAGGACGTAGCGCAGGGGCGCGCTGCGGTAATAGCTGACCCGGAAGGCCAGACTAAAATTCACCCGCTGTGACTGGCGGTATTTTCCACAGCATTTCCACTTCAGTGGAAATCGCGTTAAAGGGTTGACTCGCTCGATGAATCTTTGGGACAAGATACTTCAACACACCGAGCGCCGTGTAAATCCCCACAGCTTCGCCACCTGGTTCCGCCCCACCCGCTTAGAAAAGCTGGAGGGCGACCATTTGACGGTTCGCGTTCCCACCCGCCTGTTCTGCAAGCGCCTGACGGAGACTTATGGGCAGCTTTTGCAGGCGGTGCTGACTGAAATCGGCAAGCCCCAGACCCAGTTAGATTTTGTTTGCGCGGAATCGGAGCCGGCTCAGGTGGCCGCGCCGGTAAGCCCGCAAGCCAAGCTCGATTTCGACGCGGTCACCAACCAGCTCAACGCGCGCTACACTTTCGATTCCTTCATCGTCGGGGCTTCGAACCAATTTGCGCACGCGGCCGCCGTGGCTGTGGCCGAGCAGCCTTCCAAATCCTATAACCCGCTTTTCCTGTATGGCGGAGTGGGATTGGGCAAGACGCATTTGATGCAGGCGATCGGACACACCTTGAAGCGGCGCAATCCAGCGCTACGCTTGACCTACATCAGCGCCGAAAAATTCACCAACGAAGTGATCGCTTCGATCCGCTTTGAGCGCATGGCCGGGTTCCGCGACCGGTTCCGCAACATGGATGTGCTGATGGTCGATGACATTCAGTTCATCGCCACGCGCGAGCGGACCCAGGAAGAATTTTTCCACACGTTCAACGCGCTATACGACCAGCAGAAACAGATAGTGATTTCTTCGGACTGCCCGCCCAAGGAAATTTCGTCAATTGAAGAGCGCTTGCGCTCGCGTTTCGAATGGGGATTGATCGCGGACATCCAACCACCCGATCTCGAGACGAAGATCGCCATTCTGCAGAAACGGGCGGAGAGCGAACGCGTGCAATTGCCCGATGACGTGGCGGAGTACATCGCACGCGCGATCAAGTCCAACATTCGCGAACTGGAAGGCGCGCTGACCCGGCTGATGGCGTATGCGTCGCTGACCGGCGCGACGGTGAATCTGGCCACGGCGCAGCAAGTGCTGAAGAACATTATCGACACTCAGGAAAAGAAGGTCACCATCGAGCAGATTCAGAAGCGGGTGGGCGAAGTATTTGGATTGCGGGCCCAGGACTTGAAGGTGCGTAGCAATTCGCAGCAAATCGCTTTCCCGCGTCAGGTGGCCATGTTCGTGGTGAAGCAGTTGACCTCGGCTTCGTTGCCGGAAATCGGGCGGCAGTTTGGTGGGAAACACCACACTACGGTGCTGCACTCAATTAACAAAATCGAGAGCCAGCGGCTGACCGACAAAGATTTGAACAAAAAAATCAACAGGCTACTCGACTCATTCGGTTAGATTTAGGTGTAGTACTGTGCCCCCACCAGAGAATCGCGCTGTGCAATCCCTGTGCAAGTAATTCTCGACCTGATCTGCGCCGCGCTGCGGCCAGAATTTCGCACCGGCGTCGGCCCATTTCCACAGCGAGGCGCGAGGCGCAACCGGATTGGTTTTCAGCAGTTAAAAGGTTTTGCGCGATTTCCACAGGTGCGGCGACGGCGACGGGGTTTGTTATATATTTAAGTAGTTAAAGAAAAGCAGTACAGTAGCCGCAGCAAAATTCAGCGCCAACATCGTGAGGATTGCCCCAGATGGAATTCAGCGTAAAGCGGTCGGATCTCCTGGACGAACTCGAACTGACGCAGGGCGTAGTCGAGCGCAAGACGACGATTCCGATCCTCTCCAATTTGCTGGTCGAAGCGAAGGGCAGTCGCCTGACCATCACCGCGACCGACTTGGAGCTGAGCATCCGCACATCGTGTGACGCCAAGGTAAAAAAAGAAGGTGCGGGGACCATACCGGCCAAGAAGCTTTTTGAATTGCTACGCCTGCTGCCGGAAGACGGCGAGATCAAATTCAAGCTGCAGGAAAATCATTGGGTACACATCACCAGCGACCGGAAAAACTACAAGCTGGTGGGAATGTCGAAAGACAATTTCCCGGCGCTGCCGGCCTTTCCGCATGCGATGGTGAAGATCCCCGCCAGTTTGCTGGCCGCGGCGATTGCCAAGACTACTTTTGCGATTTCGCTGGAAGAATCGCGCTATACCCTGAATGGAGCTCTTTTGGTGCTAAAACCGGGCTCTTTGGCGATGGTGGCGACCGACGGACACCGCCTGGCGATGGTGGAGACCGATCATAAGTTCGAGGGTTTCACCGCTGAGACGCGCGTGCTGGTCCCGAAGAAAGCCATGACCGAAATTCAGCGGCTGGTAGGGAAAGCCGGCGATGACGTGCAGGTGGAATTTGCGCAGGATGAAAGTCACCTGTTTTTCCAGGTAGGACGGCGTTTGCTGACTTCCCGCAAACTTACCGGGCAATTTCCGAATTACGAAGCGGTGCTGCCGCGCGACGCGAATAAGACGGTGCAACTGAAACGCGGAGAGCTGCAGGATGCGCTGCGTCGCGTTTCGCAACTCGCGGATCAGCGTTCGCATGCCGTGAAGTTCATGCTTTCGACCGAAGGGCTGGAACTTTCTTCGTCCAGCCCCGAATATGGCGAAGCCAAAGAAGTCATCGAGAAGGAATACAAAGGCGACACCATTTCCATCGGCTTCAACGCTCAGTATTTGCTCGATTTTCTGGCCGCCGCGGCCGATGGGCCGATCAGTTTTGAGCTGAAGGATGAGCAGTCGGCCGGCCAACTGCGTCCCACGGGCGATGAAGCTACGCGCTACCGTTACGTCGTTATGCCGATGCGCATTTGATCGATAGCGCCGTTGGCGCAAGCGCCATTTCGCTCGCTAAACGCTCCCCGAATTGCCCCAATTCCACTACTTTCCAAGCGTATCTCTGCGTTCCGATTCGGCCGGTCGGAACGGTCTTCTCCCTCTTGTAAATAGCTGAATATAGGACAGATAATTCATTACAAATCCCGTTGTTTGACCTTGTGCAATGGGTATCGATTATGTAAAATCGTGGCGTTCAAGAATCCTCCTGAACGGCACTACATTCGGACCAGAAATAGCCTCGTTTTTGCGCCTCCGCGCCAGGATGCGCGTGGCTATTTGTGGGCGGATGTCCCCTTTCCGCAGGGGAAAATGAAAGCTCCGCCGCGTCCCACCGAATTTTCGGAAGGAGACGGGATGGAGCCGCAACCCTACGAGTCTCACCGGCGACACTGAGCGCCGTCGAAAAATCGGACGGAAAATCCTCTGGTTTTTCGAGTGAACGAGACCAATGGGCAAGGCCAGTGTCGGCAAATCCGCGCGACCGCCTTCCCGAGTTTGGCTACACGCACGCTTCACACGCTTTACCTGAGGAGAAGCACGACCCATGGCTGAAAAAGAAACTGCGGGCGGAAAAGCCGCCGGGCACAAATACGACGCGACTTCGATCAAAGTTTTGGGCGGACTCGAAGCAGTCCGCAAACGTCCGGCGATGTACATCGGCTCGACCGGCGAGATGGGTTTGCACCACTTGGTTTGGGAAGTGGTGGACAACTCGGTCGACGAAGCGATGGCGAACTTCGCGGACGAAATTAATGTGACGGTGCACGAAGACAACAGCGTGACCGTGGTCGACAACGGTCGCGGAATTCCGGTAGACATGCACGCCACGGAAAAAAAGCCGGCTGCCGAAGTGGTAATGACCGTGCTGCATGCGGGCGGAAAATTCGACAGCGAAACCTACAAGGTCTCGGGCGGTTTGCACGGCGTCGGAGTTTCGGTGGTCAACGCGCTTTCCGACTGGCTGGAACTGGAAATCTGGCGCGACGGCGAAGTTTGGGAGCAATCCTACGAAAAGGGAATTCCCACTTCGAAGCTGAAAGCCTCCGGCAAAACCCGTAAGACCGGCACAAAAATCACTTTTCATGCGGATTCTTCCATTTTTACCACCAACGTCTACACCTACGACACGCTAGCGCAGCGCCTGCGCGAGCTGGCCTTCCTGAACAAGGGCCTGAAGATCACGCTGGATGACGAGCGCAATGGGAAGAAGACGGAATTCCGCTACACCGGTGGCATCGCGGAATTCGTGAAGCATTTGAACAAAGGCAAAGGCGTGCTGCACGATTCGCCGCTGTACATCGAGGGAAAGCGCGATCAGGTGGAAGTGGAAATCGCGCTGCAATACAACGACAGCTACACCGAGAATGTTTTCGCTTTCGCCAACACCATCAACACGGTTGATGGCGGCACGCATCTTTCCGGTTTTCGCTCGGCGCTGACCCGCACGATCAACTACTACGCCAGTTCTTTCGGGATGCTGAAAGAACAGAAGGATGAAGTCACCATCAATGGCGACGACGTGCGTGAAGGTTTGGTCGCGGTGATTTCGGTAAAGCTGCCGCAGCCGCAGTTCGAGGGACAGACCAAAGGCAAGCTGAACAGCGATATCAAAGGCGTGGTCGAGCAGATGGTGAACGAAAAGCTTGGCGAGTATTTCGACAAGCACTCCTCCATCGCGCGCAAGATCATCGGCAAGTGCATCGACGCAGCGCGCGCGCGCGAAGCGGCACGCAAAGCACGCGAATTGACGCGGCGCAAGTCCGCGCTCGATTCGAGCGGCTTGCCGGGCAAGCTCTCCGATTGCCAGGAACGGGATCCGGAACGTTGCGAGATCTTTCTGGTCGAGGGTGAATCGGCCGGCGGTTCGGCCAAGGGCGGCCGCGACCGGCGTTACCAGGCCATCCTTCCGCTAAAGGGCAAAATCCTAAACGTGGAGAAAGCGCGTTACGACAAGATGCTGGGGCACGAAGAAATCCGGTGCATTATCACGGCGCTGGGCACCGGCATCGGCAAGGACGATTTCGACGCGAACAAGCTGCGCTATCACAAAGTGATTCTGATGACCGACGCGGACGTCGACGGCAGCCACATCCGTACGCTGCTGCTGACTTTCTTCTTCCGCCACATGCGCGAGCTGATCGAACGCGGGCACATTTACATTGCGCAGCCGCCGCTGTATCGCGTGAAGCGCGGAAAAATGGACCGTTACATCCGCGACGAAGGCGAATTCGCACGCGAAGTGATGAAGCGCGCTACCGAAGAACACTCGGTGAAGGGCAAGAACGGAAAGGCCATCGAAGGCGGCGACCTGACTACGTTCCTGCTGAACATTCAGGAATACGATCAAGTCGCGGCGAAATTCGGCCGGCGCCTGCGCGAACCCAAGCTGGTCGAATTGCTCGCCGAAAGCGAACTCGATAAGAAGACCGACTTTGGCGACAAGAAGAAACTGCAGGAATTGGCCAAAGCGATCGAAAAATCCAAGCTCGACGTGGAAGCGAAGTTCATCTTTGACGAAGAACATAGCCTGCATGAGCTGGTTCTAAAGAATGGGCAGGAACGGCGCATTAACTGGGCGCTGGCGTCGACTCCCGAATACAAAAAGCTGCGTTCGCTACATTCGGCGATTGCCGATTTGAATCGCGGGCCATTCACCGTAGCGCACGGCACCGACAAAGTGGTGAAAGAAGATTCCACTGGCGTGCTGAATTACGTGCTGGAAGACGCCAAGAAGGATTTCACCATCACCCGGTTCAAGGGCCTGGGCGAAATGAATCCCGAGCAGTTGTGGAACACCACGATGAATGCGGAAGTCCGCACGCTGCTGAAGGTTCGGCTGGAAGACGCGGTGGCGGCCGAAACGATTTTCTCGACGCTGATGGGCGAGAACGTGGAAGAACGCCGCAAGTTCATCGAAGACAACGCGCTGGACGTGGTCAACCTGGATATTTAAATCTTTGAACTACCAACTGGTGTGGAAAATTTTGCCGGGATTACGCGGATTGAGCTGCTCAGATTTTCGGGCGACTCCGACCGACGATCCTAATAACGAAAGAGGCGTGGCGTTTGAATGCGCCACGCAGGCCAAATGCGATGTGTTTTTGCGCGAACTGGAATCGCATTTCGGGCCGCAACGATTTTCGAATAACGCGACGGCGTTCGAAACAGTGAAGGCTTACGTCGTCGAGCAGGCCGCAAAAGCGCGCTGAACGCCGCGGCGAAACGCGGAGCAGAAAACTTTAAGGCGAGGGACGAATGGCGGACGAGCTAAACCAGTCGATAACCACACCGGTTGATATCGAATCGGAAATGAAAAAGTCTTACCTGGATTACGCGATGAGCGTAATCATCGGCCGCGCGCTGCCGGACGTGCGCGACGGATTAAAGCCGGTGCATCGCCGAATTCTATTCGGCATGTACGAGTTGGGGTTGACCTCGACCAAGTCCTACCGCAAGTGCGCCAAGATCGTCGGCGAAGTTCTGGGCAAGTTCCATCCGCACGGTGATACGCCGGTCTACGACGCGTTGGTCCGCCTGGCCCAAGATTTCAACATGCGTTACCCGCTGGTCGATGGGCAGGGGAATTTTGGTTCGGTCGACGGAGATCCTCCGGCCGCGATGCGTTATACCGAAGCGCGGCTTTCGAAAATCGCCGAGGAGATGCTGGCGGATATCGAAAAGGAAACCGTCGATTTCGTTCCCAACTTCGATGAAAGCGAAAAAGAGCCGGTCGTTCTTCCCACTCGCGTCCCAAACTTGCTGGTCAACGGCTCGTCCGGTATCGCGGTCGGGATGGCCACGAATATTCCTCCACACAATCTGAAAGAAGTGGTCGAAGGCGCCATCCTGCTGATCGAGGAACCAGAAACCACGCTGAAGAAAATGATGAAGGTTATTCCGGGTCCAGACTTTCCGACGGCCGGATACATTTACGGGCGCGACGGAATCGAGCAGGCCTACAAGACCGGCCGCGGCTCCTTCAAGATGCGCGCCAAAGCAGCGGTTGAAAAGCGGGGCAAAGACCGCGAAGACATCGTGGTCACCGAGCTTCCGTACCAAGTAAATAAGGCGCGGATGATTTCCCATATCGCGCAGCTGATCAACGAAAAAAAGATCGAAGGCATTTCCGACATTCGGGACGAGAGCGACCGCCAGGGCATGCGCATCGTCATCGAGGTGAAGCGCGACGAAGAGTCGCAAATCATCCTCAACAAGCTTTTCAAGCTCACCCAGATGGAAGAATCGTTCAGCATGATCATGCTGGCGATTGTCGCCGGGCAGCCGCGTGAGCTGGGCATCCTGGACATGCTGCGCTTGTTCGTCGAGCACCGCATCGACGTGGTGCGCAGGCGTTCGCAGTACGAGCTGCGGAAGGCCGAAGAGCGCGAGCACATCCTGCTGGGATATCAGATCGCGCTCGATTACATCGACGAAGTTATCCGCATCATCCGCGGATCGGCCAGCCGGGCCAACGCGCGCGAAAACCTGCACGAGTACTTCCAGGACAAGAAAATATCGATCAGCGAAGACGGAAAAGCCAAGAGCCTGGCCGGCGTGAAGCTGAATAACAAGAAGTACGGCATGCCCGCCACCATCGAAGGCCTCAGCTACGCGCAGATCGACGCCATCCTCGAACTGCAACTCCATCGCCTGACCCGGCTCTCTGCCGAAGATATTCTTAACGAATTGAAAGCGATTCGCGATCGCATCGGCGAACTCCGCGAAATTCTGGGCAGTGAAAAGAAGTTGAAAGCGGTGATCGTGGCCGAACTGCGCGAAATCCTGAAGCAGTATGGCGACGAGCGCCGGACCCAAATCGTCGATCGGGTGGACGAGATCAAACTCGAAGACCTGATCAAAGACGAAGAGATGGCCATCACGGTGAGCCACTCGGGATACATCAAGCGCACCTCGGTCGATACCTACCGCCATCAATCCCGCGGCGGCAAGGGCCGCATCGGCGCCAAGACGCGCGATGACGATTTCGTCGAGCATTTCTTTACCGCGTCGGCCCACAGCTACATCCTGCTCTTCACCTCGAAGGGCCGGGTGTACTGGCTGAAGGTGTACGAAATTCCGGAAGCGGCGGCGGCGACGCGTGGAAAAGCGATCGGCAACCTGGTGCGTTTCCAGGAAAACGAAAAACTCACTGCGGTGGTTCCGACGCGCAACCTGGAAGAGGCCGACCGCTACGTTTTCCTGGCCACGAAGAGTGGCACGGTGAAGAAAACCGGCCTCACCGAATTTTCCAACCCGCGTCCGTCAGGAATCATCGCGATTAATCTGGATGGTAGCGACGAATTGATTGGAGCGAAATTGACCGACGGCATGCAGATGATTTTCCTGGCCAGCCATGATGGGCAGGCCATTCTGTTCCGCGAAACCGAAGTGCGGTCGATGGGACGCGCGGCGGGTGGAGTGAATGGCATGGATCTGGCGAAGGGCGATTACGTGGTCAGCATGGACGCGGTGCAGCCCGACTTCGGAATCATCGAGAAGGAATTCAAGACGTCGACGCGAAACCTGGATGAACTGGAAAGCGATCAGATCCGGGAATCGCTTACTTCGCTGATGCTAACCGTGGCGGAAAAAGGCTACGGCAAACGCACACCGCTGGCCGAATACCGGGTTACGTCGCGCGGCGGCAAGGGCGTAATCAACTTGAAATCCACGGATCGCAACGGGCCGGTGGTCGCGGCGCTGCAGGTTCGGGAAGATTCAGATGTGATGATCATTACCGGCCACGGCAAAGTAATTCGCGTGCACTCTGGCGAGATTCGTGAGGCTGGGCGTTCGACGCAGGGAGTCCGCCTGCTGCGCCTAGACGAGGGTGACCGCATTGCGGCCGCAGCTTCCATTCTCGAAGAGGATGAAGCGGCAGCGGCAGTAGTCGCCGAGAAGCCCGAGCCAGAGAAGAAGTAAAGCGGCTCACAAGGATTCGTTCATGATCGCGTCGGCGGTTCGCTAATTATTCCGCCGGCGCGATGTAATAGCCGGGACGGGCGCGAATCGTTACATTCGTCCGATCCACTTCCACTTTGATTTCGTGATAGCCCTCCGGATCTTCGCCAGACGGGCGATAGCTGATGGTGTATTGCGCGTGGAGTTCGCCGCCGATGGCGTCCATGCCCCTTTCGATCGAACGGTCGCGGATTGGATTCATGTGCAGGCCCCCGGTAGCTTTGCTGGCGACTGCGAGAGAATTCGAGGTCAGCGCGTTCTTGCCGGTCTTGACTAGCCAGACAGCGAGCGCCAGCAGGTCTGGGGAGTCGTTTACGTGGTCGGGCTTGGCGCGCAGGTCGGCCATCGCGGTGCTCAATCCAATCGAATAAATGGTCACATTTGCGAGCTGCGCCTGGCGCAGCACCTCGCCCAGGCGCGCTTCGCTGCCTGAATCCTCAGCTTCACCCACCACCAGCATCACGCGCCGGCGGACGGCGGGGCGTTCGCCGAGCATCGAGATCCCGCGGGACATGGCGTCGTAGAGCAGGGAATCGTCGACGCCGATGGGAAGGTGTTCGATGGTTTCGCGCACGGCGTCGGTGTCGGTGGTGAATGTGGCGCGCAAGTCCACGGTGCTGTCGTAGCTGAGAACGGCGGCTTCGGAGGTTTGGGCCATTACCGTTTCGGCAAAAATAATTCCGGCGCGTTTCATGGTGGGAAACATTGGCGAGACGTGCGAGCTGGCTTCCATGACCAGCACGATGGAAAGTGGATCGCCGCCGACGTCGAAGTGGTCGATTTTCTGCTGGGTGCCGTTGTCGAAGATCTTGAAATCCGGTTCTTTCAAGTCGAAAACCATCTCGCCGGAAGGGTCGCGGACGATTACCGGCGTGGTGACCTGATTCACGCGGACGCGGATGGCGTGCTTGAGCTGCTCGGCGGGAGGCATCGGCTCCGGCTGCACGCCAGGCTTAGGGTGCAGGGGGCCGGCAGGGGCGTCCTGGGCGCGCGCAGCGGGAGATTCGGCGCATAGGCCGAGAAATATGCCGAGGAGGCAGAGAATGACCGCTGGAAGTGCGCGCTTTTCTCGAAACAAGAAACAACACGGCGGCAATGTGGTTTTCACTCCGCGCTCATTCGGATTAAACGGTGGCAGTGTATCTGATTCGCAGCCGCAGGACGGCGTTGCTTAGCCAGCACTAGGAGAGACGCGCGCCGCTGGCATTCGGCCGGAGTTCTCCTAAAATGTTAAGTCGGACTTGAGCGAAGAGTAGACGAACAGAAAGCCCGGGCATGCGAGGGGAGACGAAGTGAAGAAGCGCACTAAAGGAAGAAATCAACCAGGGAAGCCGCGGAAGAGAACGCCGAAGACTTTGCCGGTGCCGAAGTTGATGTATCAGGATCCATCTTTCATGGAGAGCCTACCGGCCCGCCCACTCCGAATTCTGGCGGAATATCTCGACCCACTGGCGCGGCTGCGCCACGAAAATATTGGAGACACGATTGTGATGTTCGGCTCGGCACGCGTGCAATCCCGCGAAAAGGCTTTAGCGAATTTGCAGTCAGTGCAAAAGAAGGCTGGGCGCAAACGCACTCCTGAATGGCGAATGAAAATCACCGCGGCGCGTTCGCTGGTACATATGTCGCGCTACTACGAAGAGGCCCGCGAGCTTTCGCACCGAATTACTTCCTGGGCCATGACTTTGGGCAACGAACCACGGCGATTCGTGATCTGTTCCGGCGGCGGACCGGGAATAATGGAAGCGGCTAACCGTGGAGCGTATGAAGCAGGCGGACCCTCGGTGGGGCTGAGTATTCAGCTGCCACACGAGCAGTCTTCGAATCCCTACATTTCACCGGAGCTGAATTTCTATTTCCATTATTTTTTCATGCGCAAGCTGTGGTTTTCGCAGATGGCCAAGGCGCTTATCGTATTTCCCGGCGGCTTCGGCACCATGGACGAATTGTGGGAAATGCTGACGCTGCTGCAGACCAATAAGCTTTCGTCGCACCACTTGATCCTGATCTACGGTCGCGAATATTGGAACAAATTGCTGGACTGGCGGCACATGGTGCGCACCGGGATGATTGCCGAAAAAGAGTACAAGCTGCTGCAATTCGCGGATTCGGTGGATGAAGCATTCGATCACGTGCGCCGCGATCTCGAAGCGCATCACTTGATTCTGGATTCGGAAGGCGAGCCACGCAAACATCCGCACCAGTTGATTCCCAATGTGATGCGGCCCTGAAAGGTTTCTGGCGCCGTACAGCTCAGGAAATAAAAAAGGCGGAGGGCCTGGGCTCTCCGCCTTTTGCTTTCATTGCTCGGGAAAAACTCCGATAGCAACGACGTCTACGATGTCCTACGTTTTAGTTGTTCGAAACCGGTTCCAGCTCGAAGACAGCCTTGAACCGCCGCGTTTCATCCTGATCGTGCAGCATTACGACCGGCGCAACCCGCAGTGAATTTTTGCAATCGCGGCAGGTTGCCGCTTCACCTTCCAGATCCTGAACGAATCCGTCGGTGAAGTGATACGCAGCGCGGGGCCGGCGAGCGGCCTTAGCGCCTTTCGCTCCGCACTGGGGACAGGTGAATTCAACGCGATCTTCCAGCGGATCGCGATTCAGCGCAGCCCAGGCGGTGTAACGCACGCCGATTGTCTCTAAAGAAGTTCTACTCATAATTGCTTCCCCCCTTACCAACAAAGCCAAAGAAACTTCCAAAATCACTAACAGTTAGACGCGCGATACGTTCAAATCGATGCACCTTCCTGTGGGAATTCGTAAGTCCAGCAGCGCAAATCTGTTACGCGAGCCCATGCGTGGGTAACGTGTTGCTCGCGCGGTTTTGGGCACTTCTCGCCGTTGCACCGACGGCGCCGGGCACCGCTTCGCTTTTGTGGTGTCTATCTTTATAAGGGAACGCGAACCCATAAAGCGCCTGAGAGATTTAGAGAGTTAAGTCCAGGCACCCACGGCCATTCAGTAGAAACGATTCGTCTGCCAGAGTTTCGGGTGGAGGTGTGTCCATGAGCGAGATGGGTAGCCTGTCGGGTTGCATCCTGGAAAATGATCCGGATTTGCAAGGGCGGGCGCGTTGGTTGCGCGGCAAGTCGTTGGCCGCGTCGGTGACCATCGAGGCCGGCGTGATCGTGGCACTGCTGCTGTGGCCGCTGTTTTCACCGGGGGGCTTGGGAGCGGGACTGATCGTCACGCCGGTGCCTCCATACAGCGGCAACGGCGAAGCGGTGAAGCATGCGCATCCTCAAGAGCATTATGCGAACGCGCAAAACGAGCCGACGCATCTTTGCTTGTTCTGCTCGCGTCCAGCCGCGCCTTCGCATCTGAGTCACCCGGGCGAGGCCAGTGACATCGCGCCGGGCGGCCCGCCGGATGTAGGCCTCGGCCCCGGTAGTGGGAGCGGGCCCATCATCCCGGGGGGAGATGGCGACAGTTTGAGCCCTGTAGAAATCAAAAAACCCGAACCGGTTCAACATCCCGGCCCGCAGCACATCAGCGAAGGCGTGATGGCTGCGGCGCTCATATTCAAAGTTCAGCCGGAATATCCGTACATGGCCAAGATCGCGCACGTTTCAGGAGCGGTAAAATTGCGCGCGATCATCGGCTCGGACGGCAAGATTCGTCAGCTGGAAGTGATTAGCGGCCCTGCGTTGTTGCAAGGGGCGGCGGTGGCCGCGGTGCGCAACTGGCGGTACCGCCCCACCATGTTGAGCGGCACGGCGGTCGAAGTAGAGACATTGATTACGGTGAATTTCATTTTGGAATGAGCCATGAAGCAAAACGGGGGAAGCTCTGAGGTGAGGAAGAAGCTTTTGCGGGCGATGAGCTTTCTACAAAAGGCTTTCGCCGGAATTGCGGCTGATAATTTCGCGGGTGGCGTCCCGCAGACGCACGATTTCGTGCCAATCGTCTCCGGCGCCGGCGTTAGGGTAAACGAGAGGACCAAAGGTAACCGTGACTTTTCCGCGGCGAGGCAGGCGCGTCCTATCTCGCAGAATTTCGCGCGCGCCGCGCACCGAAACCGGGCAGATGGGCCGCTGGGTATCGGCCGACGCTTTGAATGCGCCCAACTGGAACGGTCGAATTCCGGCCATGGCGGTGAAGGTTCCTTCGGGATAGACCACTACGGATTCGCCGTTACGCAGCGTGGTGTCCAGATCTTCCGCCAGGCGGACGCGCGCCTGAGGATCGCCCCGGTCGAAGAAAAATTGCCCGCTCTTTTCAGCAAGCTTCCCGAAAAACGGCATTAGGCGCGTTTCCCCCTTGGCCACGAAGCGCACGTCGGCGGGGAGGTAGGCCAACGAGACTAAAATGTCGACGAAGCTCGAATGGTTCGGCGCAAATACCCAGGGCCCGGTCTGGCTGCGCTCCTTGAGCATTTCGCCGTTTACGGATTCAACCGGAACGCAGGCCAGTTTCAACATGCACCAGGCGCCATGATGAACGAAACGTGCGGCGCGTTTGGCGTCACGCGTAAAGGAAACAAGAACCCACAGCGGAACCAACACGACGAAAACCGCCGCGAGGGCATAGATGCCGTAGAGCGTCTCTACTGCCTCTGCCAGCCGGGTTTTGATCCAGGCCCAAGCGCCGGGAGCCGCGCCGCGCACGGCCAGCTTAGCGATTTGGATCGAGGCGGATTGCTGTTTTTTTCCCAGCGTTCCGGCCAAGTACATCTGCCGCGTATCGCTGCGCCGCAGCTTGCCGCTGGAAGTCTTGGGAATGGATTGCGGGCGCAGTAGCGCGACCACATCGGGAGGGATGCCCATCGCTTCATCCACCGCGTGGGAAATTTCGCTTTCGATTTCCTTAGCGCGATTGGTGTCGCGGATCTCGGCGGCGATGATCAGCCGTTCGGTTCCGGTGCGTTCATCCGGAGCCCCAAAGGCCACCACGCATCCAGTGCGAACGCCTTTTACCCGGCCGGTGATTTCCTCGATCTCATGCGGATAAAGATTGCGTCCAGCCTTGATGATGACGTCCTTGGCGCGACCGGTGATGTAAAGCTCGCCTTCGCCCCAGTAGGCGAGATCGCCGGAGTTCAGCCAGTCGCCATCGCGCATCAATTCGCGGGTCGCTTCCGGATTCCGGTAGTAGCCGCTGGTCGCTGAAGGACTGCGGAACCAAAGCTGTCCTTCCTGGCGCTCACCCAGATCCTGGCCATCCGCGCTAACGATGCGGACTTCGACGGAGGGCAAGGGCTTGCCGGCATTTACAAATTCGAGGGGCACGGAATCGGAAGCGGCGGCCGGAATAGCACGGCCTTCGGATTCGAACGCGGCGCGCTCGATGCGATCGACTTTGTATCCATCCCCGAGGCGCGGGACTGAAATCGCGAGCGACGCTTCCGCCAATCCGTAGACCGCCATCAGCGCCTTGGGATTAAAACCGTAGGGCGCAAACCGTTTGGCAAAGCGTTCCAGCGTTTCAGCACGCACCGGCTCGGCGCCGTTGGTCGCCGCGCGCCAAGAACTTAGATCCAACCCTTCGAGGTCTTTGTCTGGGATTTTTCGTACGCAGAGTTCGTAGGCAAAATTTGGAGCCGGTGCGATTGTGGCGCGATGTTTTTGAATGGCGCGCAGCCAACGTTCCGGTCGCGAGAGGAACGCGAGTGGTGACATCACGATCAGCGGAATGCCGATGAACAGCGGCACGAACCAGGCTCCGATCAAGCCCATGTCGTGATATAGCGGCAGCCAGGAAACACAGGCGTCGTCGGGATGAATGTCCAGGCCGGCGACGATGGAATGAATGTTGGCGAGCAGGTTCGCGTGGGTTAGGACGACACCCTTGGGCGCGCCGGTAGAGCCGGAGGTGTATTGCAGAAATGCGATGTCTTCGCCGCGGGCTTGGTGGGACAAATTCTCGACGGGACGCCAGGGCCCGGCCGCCGCGCCATTCGCGGGTGCGGGTGCGGCTGCGGGCGGTGCACTGGCGAGCTTTTGAGCGTTCAGGACTTCGCGCAGTGAGGGCACGCGCGGCTTCAGCAGCTTCGCCAGATTCTCGGCTTGGCGCCAAGTCACCAGGAACTGCGTTTCCGCGTTACGCAGGATATTCGCCTGGCGCGTCGCGTATTCGGCGATGCGGTCGGCGCGGAACGGCGGATAGATCGGAACGGGGATTCCGCCAGCCAGCAGAATTCCGGCGAAGGTGTAGAAAAATTCGGTGCAGGTCGGGAGCATGATCGCGACCGTCTGATTGGGTTCAAGGCCACGGCGCCGCAATTCGGCGGCCACCAGCGAAGCGCGTTCGTACAGATCACCAAAGGTAATGGTGCGGAGTTGGTCGTCTTCTTCGTAGACCTGCACGTGAACTCGGTTCGGTTCGCCGCGTCCGCGCAGACGAATCACTTCAGTCAATGTTGTTGCCTGGAGGATTTGTTCCTGGATGTCCGGGCGCGCTGCAGCAGGCGCGAGAGCCGGATTCACAACAGTGGCGGACGCTGCCGGTTGTTGTGACCCGTCGATCGACTGTTTCGGGCCAAATTCCTCAGCGAGGATCGCGTCAATCAGGTCTTGAACCGTGTCGGCTTCGGCGACGACGCGGTCGGGCAGGCGCACGCCGCAGGCGTCACTGAGGCGCAGCATCAGCTCCACGCGTTCGAGGCTGCCCAGACCTAACTCGCGTTCGAGATGTGCTTGAGGTCCGCGCGCGGCCAGCTCTTCCAAACCTCGAGAGCCGCCCAGTTCCACGAGCAGCTGGCGCACCGAAGCCATAGCTTGCGCCGCGACTGCCGGCTTGCGTTCGAGTTTTGTTCCAGTTGAATTCACGGGCTGCTGAACGGCTCAAGCGCCGTCCGGTCTTACGTTTTCCGCGCCAAATGCCCCCGCTGCTTTGGCGAGCCTAACACCGCGAGCGAGCGCGTTCAATCGGTTGCACCGGGACCGACACTTCCAGCGAAACTAGCGCGAAGCGCAGTGCAGGTACGAAGGTACCGGGACTAAATGAACCGTCCGGGCTATCGACGGCGGCGGACGCTGCGGGCACTCTATCAATGTGTTCGAGGCCGCCCCCAAGCGCTTCGAACGTCATCACCCTCCATCACCCCATGCCCACGAGCGGCCGGAACCCCCACCGGCCGCTCATTTTTTTGCGCCGTATTTTGACTGTAAGTCATTCACGCGAATCCTCTTGATACATTGCATAAGCGGTTCTTTCTTGACTTCGCTACGCTGCGGTTCTATAGAGTTCCACCATCGGGGTGGTGTTCGGTTGGGAAGTGGGCTGGCTTAAAGCCGGGCGTGCGATCTCAGGCCCTCGCGTTTTTCGTTTCCGCTGAATCCCTTCGAGCCACTTGGGTAGTGGGCGCGCCTTTCCACGGGGGTGTGGGGTGAAAATCATTCGAGGATTTCTTTCTGCAGCGGTACTGGTCGCGATAATTGCGTGTTGTAGTGCGTCGGCTTGGGGGCAAACGAACGCATCCGTCCGCGGCACAGTCACGGATCAATCGGGCGCGATGGTCGCCGGCGCCAAGGTCACGTTGACCAATACCGGCACGGGAATCGCGCGCACCACCATGACTGGTTCAGACGGCTTGTACCTCTTCGATTTGGTCCACGTTGGGAAATACAAAATCACCGTGGAGAAGGACGGTTTCACCACTTATCTGCAGGAAGGAATCGTCCTGGAGCTGAACCAAAATGGACGCGTCGACGTTGCGTTGAAGGTGGGCCGGACTAGCCAGACCGTCGAGGTCACGGCGAACGTGGCGCAGGTCGATACCACCGGCGCGACTCTAGGCAAAGTCGAAAACCAACGAATGATCGTGGACCTGCCGTTGGTTGACCGCGACACATTGCAGCTGGGTTTGCTGCAGGCCGGTGTATTCAACCCTGATCCGGACGATACCTCCGGGAACCAGTTTTCGGTAAGTGGACAACGCTCGGAATCTTTAACCTTTTTGCTCGATGGTGGTAACAACACCGATTTCCTCGGGAACAACATTGTGGTCAGTCCTAATCCCGACGCCGTCGAAGAATTCAAAATTCTCACCAACAATTACGACGCGCAATACGGCCGCACTTCCGGTGGAATCGTCAACCAGATCACTCGATCGGGAACCAACAATTTCCACGGCGACGCTTTTGAGTTCTTGCGAAATGATGTCTTGAATGCACGAGATTTTTTCCTTCCGCCCTCGCTGCCGAAGCAATCTTTCAAGCGGAATGTTTTCGGGGCCACGCTGGGCGGACCGATTAAGAAAGACAAGACATTCTTCTTTCTCGCCTATCAGGGAGCCCGCAGGCGGGAGGGCGATACCTCACAGCAATTGACGGTACTGACTTCCACGGAACGCACGGGAAACTTCGGCGACCTGTGCTCGGCATATGATGGCGCGGGTAACTGCACCCCCGCAGCCTTGGCTGCCGGTGGAACCCAGCTTATCAATCCCTACACGGGCGCAAACATTCCAAACAACAATTTGGCCGCACCCGGCTTGGGACCCAATGGCTCGCTGGTGAACCCGGTAATTCAGAATTACATTACGAAATATCTGCCGCTACCCAACGTAGGAACCAATGGTTTCGTTGGCTCGCCTTCACAGGCGATCGATCAGGATCAGGGGATTCTTCACCTGGATCACAACTTCAACTCCCACGACGTACTTTCTTTCGTTTATTTGATCGAGGATGATCGCTCGCTCTTTCCACTCCCGACTCAACTGTCGTCTCCATTGGGGGGCGCAAACGCCACCGATATGAGAAGTCAAATCGGGACGTTAACCTGGACTCACACGTTCTCCCCGACCTTGGTTAACGAATTCCGTTTTGGGGCAAATCGAACCTCCACGCATCAGGCCACGCCGGTAGATACAACTTCACCCGCCTCGTTAGGATTCACGAATCTGAATCCCGACGACCCGGCGGGCGTTTCACCGCCGGTGTTTTTCACGCCTAATTTCAATCTTGGCTCGTCGGTTCAAGGTCCTACTACGTTGAACGACAACACGTTCCAGTGGACCGACAACATCACTTGGACCCGCGGAAGCCATGAATTGAAATTCGGAACCGATCTGACACGTCTGCAATTGAATTTCCACTACGACTATTATAACAACGGAGGTTTTGACTTCGGAACCTACGAAAACCCTTTTACCGGAAGTTACCTTGCGGATTTCGTGGGCGGTTTTTGGGACAACTATTACCAGAACTCCCAAGCCACCTACGGAATTCGAACTGGTTCGGTAGGCCTTTACGCGCAGGACACGTGGAAGATTACCTCACGTTTAACCATTGATTACGGACTTCGCTGGGACTATTACGTTCCGCAGTACGACGTCCACAACGAAATTCTGGGCTTCTTCCCTGGCCAACAGTCCACGATCTTTCCAAACGCACCTCCGGGAATTCTGTACGCCGGCGATCCCGGTACTCCAAACCGCGCTTTGGTTTATCCCGACTACAACAATTTTGCCCCGCGTTTTGGTTTCGCTTGGGACATGTTGGGCGATGCGAAGATCGTCATGCGTGGCGGCTTCGGAATCTTCTACGACATCGAGGACGGCGCGCTGAACCTTCAATTTGGAGGCTTACCTCCGTTCGCAGGCGTTGCCAACGAATACAACGATTCAACTTCTTTCCCAGGGACAACCGGGGACCCCATTGCGGACCCCTTCGGGACGTTTGGTTACACCAATGTTTTCCCGTTCGCTCCCAGTTCGATCGGTACGTTCGGAGTACCCGCAATTTCATACGGCTACACTACGTATCCACATTTCCGCACCCCTTACTCTGAAAACTTTAACTACGGATTTCAATGGCAGGCGACCAAGGACACGCTGGTCGAGGCTGTCTATGTTGGAAGTCTAGGCCGCAAACTGATTTCGACTGCCGAAACGAATTATCCGGTTCCGTCGGTCGAACAGCAGCAGCTCACTCAATTTGGGTTCGTAAACGAGGATTGCGCCCGACCGCTCGCGGCATGTACCGGAGGGATATCTCCAATCGACCCTAACGGTTCCCCCACTGGCGTTACTCAGATATATACGAATTTCAGCAATGGCATTTCCGATGCCAGTGAATTTCAATTTACAGTCGACAAGCGTTTCAGCCAGCATTTTGCCTTGCGCGGTGCCTACACCCTCGGAAAGACCATCGACTTGAGTTCAGGTTTTCGATCTCGTTCCGCTACCTACACCGATCCCCTGGATCCCAGGTTGGACCGGGCCGTGGCCGATTTTGATGTCCATCAACGGCTGGTGATCAGTGGGATCTGGGAACTTCCGTTCGATCGCCATTTCCAAAATGCGGTCCTGGAGAAATTCGCACAGGGCTGGCAGTTCAACGGTATCGCGACATTCCAAGGAGGACAGCCGTTCACCATCTATTCCGGCAGCGATTCGAGCCTGCAGGGAAATGGCCTCGACCGTCCGGACCTGATCGCTCCGATTCATTATCTGAAACCCCGGAACACACAAAACTCTTTTGATCCTTCTACGGCGAATTGCCTTGGTTCGCCGGCTCAGGGATATTTTTGGTTCGACCCAAGCTCGTTTGACTGCCAAAACGTACCGGCCTTCAGTTTTGGTTCACTGCCGAGGAACGCTCTGCGAGGTCCGGGGATCGATAATTTCGATCTGTCTTTGGTGAAGAAGACTTATCTTGCAGAAAACAAATCGCTCGAGTTCCGCGCCGAATTTTTCAATGCGTTCAATCATCCACAGTTTTTGAATCCCGAATACAACGGAGGGAGTTCCACATTCGGCCAAATCTCTCAAGATCGAAACCCCCGCATCATTCAGTTCGGTCTGAAGTTGTACTTCTAATCGCGGGAAAAGCTGGGAAAGAAAAGGCCCAAATCGTTTCTCGCGATTTGGGCCTTTTTTTGCAATAAGCGGCGTGACGAAGTGAGTGGTCACGAC
>CAWIEL010000056.1:0-24073 GCA_963835025.1 uncultured Acidobacteriota bacterium | reverse complement strand
CCATGTTGGCTTGTCCCAGAAAAAACGCTGAGCGCGGACCGGTGCCGTTGGCCAGCACCGCCAGCTTGACGGATAGCTTCCCCGCGGCAGAGTTTCGATCCAATTCTGTACCCAGCCCCAGGAAAGAAAGTAGGAACAATCGCTTTTCGCGGACAGATCCTTCCACACGTGCTCGATGCGCGCATAGTCGTGAAACCGGTCGAGGAGTTCCAGGTGTAGTTCCGGCATCAGCGTATTGTGGCGAGCAGCGGCGTCAGCTTCACTGCGCCGGAATAGGCGGCTTCTTCGCGGCGCAAATTGAGAAGGCCCGTCTTGTCAGCGCAGGCGATACCGCCCTGGGTCACGAATCCAAAGGCAGTGTGCAAGCCGCGCAAACGAGCGGCCGTGGCGATCGTGGCGTCCGCGGTTCTGCCGTAGGGATAACAGAACACGCGGCGGGACGAACCGAATCGGGCTTCAAGAGCGCCATAGGCATGGTCCACGTCGGCGGTGAACTGGTCGAGTCCGTCCGCCTCGGCGGTGGAATGGAACATGGTGTGATTCCCCACCAGCATGCCCGCGTTATGTAGTTCTTCCAGCCGGTCCCAGGAAGCCAGCCGGGCATCCGGCGACGAGCCGCGCACATCAAAAGCCTGGCGGATGGATGCGAACATCGCCGCATGTTGGCGGCTCGGAGATGCCAGGACTTTAGGCACAGTAGGCGATAAGCAGCGGCGCGCGACGCTGGGTCGTTGATCTGCACGCTGATGTGCACGTTTACGGATTCGGGCAGGCGGAGTTTGTACGAGCCCTGCGGCGCCGCGCGGCATAGATCCATCAGCTCCAGGCAAGGCACGGTGCGCCCCGCGTCGACCAGACCCGGATTGGCGAAGAAACACGCCTTCAGATTGCGGGAGACGAGTTCAGGAAGCGCTTCCGCCACGGTCGTCTCGGCGCAATCGTCGAAGGTCAAGAGTGTAGCGCCGGCTGGTATAGTTCCATCCTCTAACCCGGACAGAAAGGTCTCTGGATCGAGGGGGCACAGGCTGGCGCAGACGAAATCCAGAGCGTCGCCCCAAACTCCGAGCGCGAAAGAAACAAGTCTTCGCCGACGCCACGCAGAATGGGGTCGCCCAGATAGTGAAACGTCAGGATCAGGCCGCGCCTGCGCCCGATCAGCAGCCGCGACGTAAGGCGTCCCGCGAAGGGCCAAAGCGCTTCGCCCAACTTGCGTTTCGAGGCTCTGCCGGAAACCAGCCGGGATCATCTGCCTTCCCTCATTTCTTCCAGGAGGGCGGGCAGCGCGGCTGCGGCTGGATGCACGGAACTCCGTCTCGGCTTCGGCCATCGTGCAAAATTTCAACTTTCCGGAGATCCGCTCCTTGCAAAATATATCCAGCAGGGCGGCAACGGCTGAGCCTGACCCTGAGCCTGCAAAACATCCGCCTGATTTTCAGGCGCGGACTTGGTTTCCGCGGCACGCGACAGCACCGCCAGCGAAACCACAATAAGCGCCGCCAACCGCACAATTTTCAGCATCTTCCCGCTGTTCATCCGTCTTGCCCCCGTAGTGGCCCCACGCAAATACATTGTTTACCACGATTTACTGAATAATTGGCCGCGCCGCGTATCCCAAAAACGATTATCTGCGTCCAACTCAGGTGCCCCAATCTCGGGCGCAATCCGGAAACGGCCGGTTGCGAATATTTTGACGCGTCCCGCAGCCTGTACCATAATGGAGTATTACGGCGAACGTATGAAAGCAATCCTACATGTTGTACTTCTCTCTACCGCCTCAATCCTGGGCAGCTCCGTGTCTGTCTACGCCCAGAATCCCGTTATCGGCCAGCCGGAGAATCCGGCCACCGATTCCGCCGCGCAAAAATCATCGGCGAAATCGGATAAGCCCGCTGCCGCGCCGCTTAGCCCCGCGGATGATACTGCGCGCGGCGACGCCTACTACTATTTCATGCTCGGCCATCTCGATGAGCAGCAGTTCGAAGCCGCCGGCAAAACCGAACTGGCCAATCGCGCCATCGACTCTTACAAGAAGGCACTCGAACTCGCTCCCAATTCGCCGGTGATCATGGAGCGCCTGGCCGAAGTTCGCGCCAAGGCCCAGCAATTGCGCGAAGCCGTCGACCAAGCCCGCGCCGTTCTCAAAATCGATCCGGACAACGTCGACGCCCACCGCCTGCTCGCCCGTATTTACGTCCGCACCCTCGGCGATCAGGGCGCCGGCGATTCGCAAAAAGAAAATCTCGCGAAGGCTGTCACGGAGTTTCAGGCCATCCTAAAACTTCAGCCCGACGATGCCTATTCCTCGCTCTGGCTCGCCCGACTTTACCGTTTTGAAAACCAACATAGCGACGCGGAAAAAGTTCTGCGCAATCTGCTCCAGCGCGATCCCGGCAATGGTCCGGCACTCGAACAGTTGAGCCAGCTGCTGATCGACGAAGGCCGCTCGCAGGAAGCGGTAAAAATTCTTTCCGACGCGGCCGGCACTTCTTCGTCCCCCGAAGTCTACGACCTGCTCGGCGACGCTTACGCTCAAGCCAAGGATTATCCCAAGTCCGAAGAAGCCTATCGTAAAGCGGTCGAAGAAGATCCCGACGACCCGGGCCATCTCCACGGCCTGGCCACCGCGCTGATGGAGCAGAACAAATACGCTGACGCTCTCGATCAATTCAAGAAGCTTTCTGAAGTGGAGCCCGGCACTTCCGAAAATTATCTGCGGATGGCCCAGCTCTACCGTCGCCTGGGCAAGTTCGATCTCGCCGAGTCCAGCCTGCTTCGCGCTAAACAGCTTTCGCCCGGCAGCCTGGAAGTTCTCTACAACGAAGCGCTGCTCTACGAAGACCAGGGCCGTTACGAAGACGCCGTAAAAGTTCTCGCCGACGCCATCGCCGGCGTGAAAAGCCAGGGCGGGCAAAGCAGCTCAGCTGCCGGGTCGCCGGACAACAATCCCAACGCGCTGGTCATCCTCTACGAGCAGCTCGGCCACGCCTACCGTGAAGAACAAAATTACGGCCTGGCCATCAAGACCTACCAGGACATGGCCCAGCTCGGTCCCGAAGCGCAACAGCGCTCCCAGATGCTGCTGATCGATACCTATCGCGAAAGCCGCGACCTCGATCGCGCCATTGCCGAGACCAAAAAGCTACTCGAAGCTTCGCCCAACGAGCCCAATCTCACCGTCACCCTCGCCATGCTTTACGCCGAGAAATCTGATTCCGATACCGCTACCAAACTCCTCACCGCCCTGCTGCGCGGCAACGATACCGATCAGGAAATTTATTTGAATATCGCTCAGGCCCAGGAACGCGGCAAGAAATACGCCGAGGCCGAGCAATCCGCCGCCAAAGCCGAGCAGCTTTCGGTCGATAACGAAAGCAAGCAATCCGCCTGGTTTCTCCAAGGCGCCATCTACGAACGCCAGAAAAAATTCGATCTCGCCGAACAGGAATTCCGCAAAGTTCTGGATGTGAATCCCAACAGCGCCACCACCCTGAATTATTACGGCTACATGCTCGCCGATCGCGGCGTGCGCCTGCCCGAAGCGACTCAGATGATTCAGAAAGCTGTCGCCCAAGAACCCAGCAACGGCGCCTATCTCGACAGCCTCGGCTGGGCCTACTACAAGCAGAACAAGCTCACCGAAGCCGAAGAGACTCTGCGCAAAGCCTCTGAGCGCGAAAGCCACGATCCCACCATTCTCGGCCACCTCGGCGATGTGTATTCCAAGCTGGGCCAGCCCGAACGCGCCGCCCAATACTGGGAGCGCGCGCTCGCCGAATGGCAGAAAGCCGTGCCCGCCGATTACGAACCGGAAAAGGTCAATGAACTCGACGCCCAGCTGCGCACCTACAAGCGCCGCACTGCCCAGAAAACTTCACCCGACGCGCCCAAACCGCAGTAAGTTCTCGCTATGCAAAAGTCCTCTCCCGAGAAAAAATCGTTGCGTATCCCCGCGTTTGCGAAAATCAATACCTGCCTGCACATCATCGCCAGGCGCCCCGACGGTTATCACGAGCTGCGTACAATTTTTCAAACCATCTCGCTGCGCGATACGCTGCACTTAACGCTGGCCAATAAAAAATCGGACGCCTTCGAATTAAATTTCACGTCCGACGATCCGGCCATGCCGCTCGGCCCGGAGAATCTGGTGGTCCGCGCCGTCACCGCCTTCGAAAAGGAATTCGGCCTGCGCGGCGCGCTCGCCATTCACCTCGAAAAGAAAATTCCAGTAGCCCGTGGCCTCGGCGGCGGCTCGAGCGACGCTGCCGCCACCCTGATCGGCTTGCTGCGACTCGCCGGTGGTGGCGCAGATATTCCGCTGGCCAAGATCATCGAAATCGCCGCCCGCTTAGGCGCTGACGTCCCCTTTTTCCTCTTCGGCGGCCGCGCCATGGCGGTCGGTCGCGGCGACGAGATCTACCCGCTTCCCGATCAACCCAAGCGCTCCGTCGTAGTCGTCTCCCCCAAGGGTATCGGCGTCAGCACCAAAGACGCCTACGCCTGGGCCTCTGCGGAATTGACAAAAGACTCAGAACCCCATAAACTCTTCAGGTTCTGCGCTCTGTGCTGGAGCCGGCAGGATGCGCGACTCTCCAATGATTTTGAGGGTCCCGTCTTCCGCCGTCACCCGCGCCTCGAAGAGATTCGGGCCGGTTTGCTCAAGCGAGGAGCAGCAGATGCCGCGCTGGCAGGTAGCGGGTCGGCGGTGTTCGGAATCTTCCGAAACCCAGCGCAGGCGCGTCGATCCGCTCGTGAGTTCCCGGAAGATTCAGTTTTCGTCGTTGAAACATTATCCAGGGCGAACTATGGCCGTGCCATGGGTTGGCGTCCGCGCTAACTCCTGGAACGTCTGTGAGGGCAATTTTGGCCGACGATAAATTCAAGGTTTTCTGCGGGACTGCGAATCCAGCTCTGGCCCATGCCATCTGCGATTACGTCGGCGTCCCCCTGGGCAAGGCCGAACACGGAAAATTTAGCGACGGCGAAACGCGTTACCAGATTTTAGAAAATGTTCGCGGCGCCGACGTATTTGTCGTGCAGCCCTGCAGCAGCCCGGTGGATTTTAACCTGATGCAGCTGCTGATTATGATTGACGCGTTCAAGCGCGCGTCGGCCTGGCGCATCACCGCCGTGATTCCGTATTACCCGTACGCCAGGCAGGACCGCAAGGACCGCCCGCGCGTCGCAATATCGGCCAAGCTCGTTGCCGATTTGCTCGAAACGGCCGGTGCCAGCCGCGTGCTCACGCTCGACCTGCACGCGCCGCAGATTCAGGGATATTTCAACATCCCGGTGGACCATTTGTTCGCGTCGCCGGTGCTGGTGGAATATTTCCAGAAGAAAAATTTGGGCCCC
Organism: uncultured Acidobacteriota bacterium; assembly: GCA_963835025.1. Taxonomy (GTDB): domain Bacteria; phylum Acidobacteriota; class Terriglobia; order Acidiferrales; family UBA7541; genus Palsa-295. Next base: position 18,721 of record CAWIEL010000056.1, on the reverse strand, counting down.
ATGACGATCGTTTCGCCCGATGCTGGCGGCGTCGAACGCGCCCGCTATTTCGCCAAGAAGATCGACGCGCCGCTGGCCATCGTCGATAAGCGCCGCATCGACATCAACGTCAGCGAAGTGATGAACCTGATCGGCGATGTCTCTGGCCGCCCGGCGCTGGTGATCGATGACATCATCGACACCGCCGGTACGCTGGTGAAAACCGCAGAGGCTTTGCTCGATCATGGCGCGACCAAAGTCTTCGCGGCCTGCACCCATCCGGTGCTTTCCGGGCCGGCGGTCGAACGCATCGCCAATTCGAAGATCGAAGAAGTGGTCGTCGCTGATTCCGTACCGTTGAGCGCAGAGGCAAAAAAGTTAAGCAAGATCAAGGCTTTGAGCGTCGCTCCGCTCCTGGCCCGTGGCATTCAATCCATTCACGAAGAAACATCGATCAGCGAACTCTTTACCTGATCAAATTTCTGAAATTCTAGAAACCGTAGCAACAGGGGAATGAAACATGCAGAACTTTAAGATTGAAGGGCAAATTCGAGAAGGCCGTGGCAAAGGTCCTGCGCGCCGCGTGCGCACCACCGGCATGGTGCCGGCCGTGCTCTACGGCGGCAAGAAGGACGCTATCTCGCTGACCGTCGAGGCCAAGCAGGTCGCCAAGATTCTGCGTTCCGAAACTGGCCACAACACCATCTTCACCGTCACCGTGGCCAATGGCGGCGACGAGAAAGCGATGGTCCGCGACTGGCAAGTCGATCCCGTCAGCGGCAAGCTGCTGCACGTCGATCTCTTCCGCATCGCCATGGACGTCCGCATGCGCGTCATGGTTCCGGTGCACACCTTCGGTGAAGCCCAGGGCGTCAAGCTGCAGGGCGGCGTTTTCGAAACCGTTACCCGCGAAGTCGAAGTCGAATGTTTGCCCGGCGATATTCCTGAAGAATTCCGCGTCGATATTTCCGACATGATGATCGGCAAGCAGCTGCGCGCCTCCGATCTGCCTTTCGATCCGGCCAAAATTAAATTGGTCACTGACCCGGTCCGCGTCATCGCTCACGTCGTCGTGCTGAAGAAGGAAGAAGAGCCGGCCGCCGATGCTGCCGTTACCGCCGATGCCGCTCCCGCTGAGCCCGAAGTGATGAAGAAGGGCAAGAAGGAAGAAGAGGGCGACGGCGAAGCTGCCGAAGCTCCGGCCAAGGCCGAGAAGTCCGAGAAGAAGAAGTAAGCGGGCTGCGAAAGGCTGCCTGATTTGGCTAGGCGCTGGCTATGAAAGTAATCGTCGGCCTCGGCAACCCGGGCGCGCAATACGATTGGACGCCGCACAACGTCGGCTTTCTCGCCGTCGATGCCATCGCCGAGCGCGCGGGCATTCGAGTCACCCGGCCGGAGTCGAAGTCGCAAGTCGGCCTCGGCTCGTTGGCCGGCACCGAAGTAGTGCTGGCTAAGCCGCAGACGTATATGAATCTCAGCGGCGCGGCCGTGCGCATGTTGCTGGAGCGTTACGAAGCCGGCCCTGAGGATTTAATCGTCCTCAGCGACGAAGCGATGTTGCCCTGGGGTTCGATTCGCATTCGCGAACGCGGCAGTGCCGGCGGACACAACGGGCTGAATTCGATTATCGGCTCGCTGGGCACCAATGAATTTATTCGGGTCCGTTTGGGAGTGCAGCCCGAGCATCCGCTGGGCGACATGGCCGATTACGTTCTCGGCGTGATGCGCAAACCGGAACGCGAAATTGCCCTGCAGATGGCGCAGGACGCGGCCCAGGCCGTCGAAGCGATTTTGACCGAAGGCGTAGGGAAGGCCATGACCCGGTTTAACAAACGTGTCGATTCGGCCGGACCCGAGCCGGAGTGAGAGATTCGGAGCAGTAAAGTTTCAGAACGCAGTTCAGTAAAAGCAGAAGAGGAATCGAGGGACACATGGAAGAACGACAGTACGATTTGATTTTCATCTGCCGGCCCGATACGCCGGAAGCGGACATCGACAAAATCATCACCACTCTGGAAACGACTGCCGCCGAAAAGGGCGCCAAGATCGATTCCACCACCAAGTGGGGCCGTAAGCGCATGGCCTATCGCGTTCAGAAACTCCGCGAAGGCTTCTTCGTGTACATGGTCGTCAAATCTTCCAACGGCGAAGTCGTGAAGGAACTCGAACGCCGCTTGAAGGTCGCCGACCCGGTCATCAAGTACATGACCGTGCGCCTCGACGAAGAATTGAAGCGCCAGGACAAACTCAAGCGGCATCGCGATAAGCGCGCCGCCCGCCGCCCGCGCAAGACCGTTCCAGCCATCACCGGAGCTACGTCCATGCCGCCGGTCAGCAGCGAACCCACGCCCGCGCCGCCCTCGGCCTAAACGCCCGGTCGCCGCAGAACGCAACGAACTTTCTCCAATTTGATTGGCAATTTTGATTAGGAGAAATCGAATGGCAGATGAACACGGAGGACAGCAGTCGCACGGCGGCGGTCACAGTGGTGGCGGCTCGTCGTTTGGAGGTGGCCGTCCATCAGGCCCCGGCGGCGGACCGGGAGGGCGTCCCAGCGGGCCCGGTGGCCCGGGAGGTCCGGCCAAGCGCGGCAAGCGCAGCTTTGTGCGTAAAAAGAAAGTCTGCCGCTTCTGCGTCGATAAGGCCGACTTCATCGACTACAAGAAGGCCGAAATCCTCGCGCCTTTCATTCAGGAGCGCGGCAAGATTCTTCCGCGCCGCATGACCGGCACCTGCGCCCGTCATCAGCGCTGGCTCACCGTAGCCATCAAGCGCGCCCAGAACATCGCTCTGTTGCCTTTCGCCGCGGAATTCTAGTCAAGCGGCGGTCGCGGCGTTTCGCGGCCGGCCATTTGTTGTCAGTAGGAACGGAATCGAAGTAGCGCCAGAAATTTATCGCCAGCATCGAGGTCAGAAAAATGCAGATCATTTTGCAGGAAGACGTGGAAAAACTCGGAAACCGCGGCCAGCTCGTCGAAGTCGCCGAAGGCTACGCTCGCAATTTCTTGTTGCCCCGCAAGCTCGCTCTCGAAGCCACCGCCGGCAATATGAAGCGCCTCGAACGCATGCGCGCCACCTTCGCCAAGAAGGAAGCTACCGAACGCGATGCGGCCCAAAAGCAAGCTGACGCGCTTTCCGGCGTTTCGCTCGAAGTTACGCGCAAAGCGGGCGAAGGCGATCACCTCTTCGGCTCGGTCACCTCAGCCGACGTTGCCGAAGGTCTCCAGGCCCAGGGCTACGAGATCGACAAGAAGAAAATCGTGCTGGTCGAGCCCATCAAGGCCGTCGGCGAATACGAAATCCCCGTGAAGCTTCACCGCGACGTCGTCGCCAAGGTCAAGCTCACCGTTAAGAAAGAAGAATAATTCTCGCGGCGCGAGCCGCTCCGAACATCGAAAGCGCCCTGAATCTCGGGCGCTTTTTCTTTTCCCACAGATTCGAAGTTTCCCACAGTCCCGAGTAGGCTTGCTTGAACTCCGGCGCGGGTGCAGAATCATCGTTGCTGTTCAGAAATCCATAAAACCGACTCCATGCCTGGCGATATCACACTCGAACGGCCGTTGCCTCATAACCTCGAAGCCGAACGCAGCATCCTCGGCGCGGTCCTGCTCGATAATCACGCCCTGAACGCCGCCATAGAAAAAATCCGCTCCGAGGATTTTTTCCTTCCGCAGCACCGCCAGATCTTCGAACGCATGTTGCAGCTCGGCGAAAAGCAGCAGGCCATCGATATCGTCACCCTGATGGAAGATCTCTCCCGCCGTGGCGAACTCGAATCCGCCGGCGGCGTCGCCTACCTTTCGCAGTTGGCCGATGGCTTGCCGCGCATCACCAACGTCGAACACTACGCCCGCATCGTCAAAGAAAAGGCCGTCTTACGGAGTTTGATTTTTTCCGCCTCGGCCATTCAGGAACAAGCGCTCGCCGCCGGCGACGATGCCGACGTCATCCTCGACCGTGCCGAGTCCGTGATTTTCGCTCTCGCCGAAGATCGCGTCAAAGCCGGCCTGATCGGCGTCAAAGAACTCGTCCGCGACAATTTCGAACGCCTCGAGAAAATTTTCAGCGAAGGCCGCCGCATCACCGGCCTCGCCACCGGCTATGCCAATCTCGATAACGAAACCGCCGGCCTGCAGCCTTCCGAATTGATTATTCTTGCCGCCCGCCCTTCCATGGGAAAAACCGCGCTGGCCCTCAACATCGCCGAAAATGTCGCCGTCCGCAATCGCGAGCCGGTCGCCATCTTCAGCCTGGAAATGTCCAAAGAATCTCTCCTGCTGCGCATGCTCGCATCGGAAGCGCGCGTCGACGCTCACAAATTTCGCACCGGCCACATGAATCGCGACGATTGGGGCAAAATCACTGCTTCACTCACCAACCTCGCCGAATCGCCGCTCTGGGTCGATGATTCCGCCTCCTCCACCGTGATGGAAATGGGCGCAAAAGCTCGCCGCCTGAAACGCGATCGCGGCCTTTCCCTGATCATCGTCGATTATTTGCAGCTGGTCGTTCCCACTAACATGGGCCGCCAGAGCAATCGCCAGGAAGAAGTTTCCGGAATGTCCCGCGCCTTGAAAGGCCTGGCCAAAGAATTGAAGGTTCCCATCATGGTTCTCAGCCAGCTCACCCGCGCTCCGGAACGCGAAGAACGCAAACCGCAGCTCGCCGATCTGCGCGAATCGGGCGCCATCGAACAGGATGCGGACGTCGTCCTGTTCATCAACCGCCCCAATTTTTACAAAACCGATTTGCCCGAAGAAGATCGCGCCAAAGCCGAACTGATCATCGCCAAGCAGCGCAACGGCCCTACCGGAAATTTGAATTTCGTTTTCCTCGGCCGTCACACCCGCTTCGAAGAAGCCGCTCCCGACGCTTGGAATTCCGGCGGCCTGCAGGAATAGCTGGTTCAGTCTAACCGTCGTGCAATTTCCACATGCGTGTCGCCGCAGCCTCGCTTGCGCGGCATCAGCGGCGCAACTCTCGCTCGAATACCTGCGGCACTCCACTGTAAAGTGCTGTAAAAGAATCAGTTACGGAGAGTTCGGCCGGAGGCCTGCCGCCCCGGCCGAATGGCCTGCACCCTGCATTAAACCAAAGTGGATGTTTACCTAAACGCATCGAGCTTCGGCGCTCTTCCGATTTTTCATCGCGCGCACTGAAAGGACTCTGGCATTCTAAAAGACGATGTCCAAATCATTTCATTTCGAAGGCCGCCCCGTCTGGGCTGAAATTTCGCTCACCGCCATCCTCAAGAATCTCGCGTCCATCCGCAAACACGTCGGAAGAAATCGCCAAGTTCTCGCCGTCGTGAAATCAAATGCCTACGGTCTCGGCGCAGTTCCCATTTCCAAAGCCCTGCAGAAAGCCGGTACCGAATGGTTCGGCGTCACCTGCGCCAATGAAGGCATCGAATTGCGCGAAGCTGGAATTCGCCGCCGCATTCTGCTTCTCACTGGTTTCTGGCCCGGTGAAGAAAAGCGCCTGATCAAAAATAATCTGACGCCTACCGTCACTCGTCTTGACGATCTCGGCCATCTCGAACGCGCCGCCGCGAAACACTTCCGCGGCAAAGCGCGCATGCCCTTCCATTTAAAAATTAATACCGGAATGAATCGCCTCGGCATCGCCGCCGACGAAGTCGACGCCTTCTGTAAATCTCTGGCGCGTTCGCCGCACCTACAACTCGAAGGTACCTACACCCACTTCGCTTCCGCCGAAGATTTCACCGCCCAGCAAACCACCGATCAGGAGCAACTCTTCCGCAGCTGTCTCGACCGCCTGAAACATTTCGGCATCTCACCCGGCATCGTGCACATGGCCAATAGCGGAGCCATCTCTGCCCGCCCCGAAACCTATGGCGATATGGTCCGCCCCGGTGCGATTCTCTACGGCTACTACCAATCCTTCGACCCGCCGCAAAAAAAGCAGGAAGTCATGGACCGCATGCCTCTCGAGCCGTGTCTGTCTCTTCGCGCGCGCATCATTTCTCTTCGTGACGTTCCGGCCGGCCAAGGCGTCGGCTACGCCGCGCGCTTCGTCACCAAACGCCCTTCGCGCATCGCGGTCATCAATGCCGGATACGCCGATGGTGTCGTCCGCTCCCGCACCAACCGCGGCTTTGCCCTGCTCAAGTCCCAACTCGTCCCGCTCGTCGGCATCATTTCCATGGACTTAACCATGCTCGATGTCACCGATGTCCCCAACGCCAAAATCGGAGACATCGTCACCATCTATGGCCAGGACGGCCATGCCCGCATCGACGTCTCCGACGTCGCCCGCGAAATCGGTACCGTCACCTCTGACCTGCTCTGCTCCCTCGGTCGCCGAGTCCCGAAATTCTACGTATAGAAGTACCCGTACTCTCCCTGTTGTGTTTCAAGGTGAAACGTCGTCGCCCTCGTTGACTCCCTATTCCTTCGCGGTGCTATACTGTGCACTCTTAAAGATTTTATAAACTGTATTTATTTTTATCCCGGCCTCGCGCTGTGTGGTTTTATATTGCCGGGTTAGGCGTTTCGAGGCGTGCCGTCGGCGCAAACGTCTCCTTCATAACCACAAGGTGAATTCATGCAGAGGAATTTCAGTCCGCAGAGCCGTCCGCCCGCGCCTGCTGTTACTGAACCGGCCCCGGTCATCAAGCCTTCGGCTCCCCTACGCACTACTCCTGAAAGTGTCGGCAGTTTCTGGGACATGCTCGGTATCCGCATCGTCTTCGTCGCCGTCTGCGTCGCCGCCGGATATCACTTCAAGCCGTTCAGCGTCACCCGCGAAGTCGGCGTCGCCATCGGCTTCCTCTTTGGCCTGTGCGTTATCCTTTTTGAATTACGCCTGCGCCACGCCAGCCTGCGACGCCTGATCGGCGCTTCCGCCGGCTCCGTCCTCGGCCTCCTCGGCGCCTATCTCACCTCGCTGATCCTGACCCACACCACCATGCCGGAGAGCACTCGCTCGTTCTTCAGCCTCGCCGCGTTTTTGGTGATGGCTTACACCGGCCTGGTCCTCGGCGCCAACAAAGGCGACATGCTGAACCTCCAGGCTCTCGGTGGCCTCTTCGGCAGCGAACGCAGCCTGAAGCACTCCTTCAAAGTTCTAGACACCAGCGTGATCATCGATGGCCGCGTCGCCGATATCGCCGACGCCCAATTCCTCGATGGCACCATCATCATCCCGCAATTCGTTCTGCACGAATTGCAACTCGTCGCCGATTCCGCCGATCCCTTGAAACGCCAGCGCGGCCGCCGCGGCCTCGAAGTGCTTCAGCGCATCCAAAAAATGGCGCACCTCGAAGTCCACATTTCCGACGATGATTTTCCGGCCGTCCCCGAAGTCGATCTCAAGCTGATCGAACTCGCCAAGCGCTACGACGCCAAAATCGTTACCAACGATTACAACCTGAACAAAGTCGCCACCCTGCAAGGCATCGAAATTTTGAACGTCAACCAGCTGGCCAACGCCTTGAAGCCCGTCGTCCTTCCCGGCGAAACCATGCGCGTCTTCATCCTCCGCGAAGGCAAGGAATACAACCAGGGCGTCGCCTACTTGGACGACGGAACCATGGTCGTCGTCGATGGCGCTCGCAAGATGATCAACAAGACCATCGACATCACCGTGACCTCCGTCCACCAGACCACCGCCGGCAAAATGATTTTCGGCCGCTTCGATGATCGCGGCGAGCAACAGGTGCCGCGCGCCGCCGTGGCCGGCTCCTCCGCCGTCACTGCGCATCACGTCGAGCCCTCTCACGCTCCGCGCCCCACCGAAAGTGGCACGGGCGGCGAACGTCCGCCGCGCCCGCTGTATCCTGAACCAAATCGCTCGTGACGTCGCCGCTCAAAACGCTAATCCGCTGCGACTTGAGGTAGACTGTCCGCCCGGTTATGACGCGCATCGCATGCATCATTCCTGCCGCAGGTCTCGGCACCCGCATGGGCGCTCCGACGCCCAAGCAATTCCTCGAACTCGACGGCATGCCGCTGGTGATTTTCACTCTGCGCCGCCTCGCCGCCTGCAAAGCCATCACTGATTTTTTTCTTTCCACTCGCGCCGATGATGTCGTGTCGCTTCAGGACAAGCTTTCCCAAGCCGCCATCGGCCGCCCCGCTCGTGTCGTGCACGGCGGCGATTCGCGCCAGCAATCCGTGGCCAACGCTCTCGCCCAAGTCGATCCGTCGACAGAAATTGTTCTGGTGCATGACGCCGTCCGCCCCTTCGTCACTGCCGCACAAATCGATCGCGTCATCGAAGAAGCCCGCACCCGCGGTGCCGCCATTCTCGGCATCCCGGCCATCGACACCGTGAAAGAAGTAAAACGTTCCAGCCTTCCACCGGACGTGGCCCTCATCACCTCCACCATTCCGCGCGAACGCGTGGTCCTGGCCCAGACGCCGCAAGCCTTCTCCTACGCCCTCCTGCGCGATGCCTTCCGGGCCGCCGAAAAAGATGGCGTGGTCGGCTCTGACGAGTCTTCGCTGGTCGAGCGTTTCGGCCACGAAGTTTTCGTCGTCCTCGGCTCCGAACGAAATCTCAAAATCACGCGCCCCGGAGACATGGACCTCGCCCGTTTTTATCTCGAACAGGAGCGTGCCGGTAAATGACCCGCTCGGGAATTGGCTACGATTCGCATCGCCTGGAGGCCGGCCGCAAGCTGATGATTGGCGGCATCGAAGTGCCGTTCGATAAAGGCCCGGTAGGTCATTCCGACGGCGATGTTCTCGCTCACGCGCTCTGCGACGCTCTTCTCGGCGCGGCTTCGCTCGGCGACATCGGCACGCATTTCCCCGACACCGACCCGAAGTGGAAAGGCGCCAACAGCCTGATGTTCCTCGAGCACACCCGAAAATTGCTCGACGCGAAAAATCTCAAGATCACTCATCTCGATGCTGTGGTCATCTGCGAGCGCCCGAAGCTCGGCCCGCATTTTCCAGCCATGCGCGCCGCCCTGGCCAAATCGCTAGGCATCGCCATCGACCAAATCAATTTGAAAGCGAAGACCAACGAAGGTATGGGCGAAATTGGCCGCGGCGAAGCCATCGCCTCCCACACCATTGCCACTCTCGAAGGCTAGCCGCACATGAACTGGCTCACCGGATTTCACGCCGTCGAAGAAGCCCTCGCCGCCGGCCGCCCGCTCGACCGCATCCTCATCGCCAAGGGCCGCCACGGCGACCGCGTCGAAGCCGTCGTGCAGCTCGCCAAAAATAAAAACGTTCCAGTCCGCTTCGAAGATCGCATCCAGCTCGACCGTCTCACCGGTACGCGCGATCATCAAGGCGTCGCCGCCATCGGGGCCGCTAAACCCGCCGTCGATCTCGACGACTTGCTCGCCGCAAAAAATCCTCAGGGCCTGCTCGTCCTGCTCGATGGGGTGGAAGATCCCCACAACCTCGGCGCCATCGTCCGCACCGCGCTCGCCGCCGGAGCTTCCGGCATCGTCATCCCTGAACGCCGCGCCGCCGGCCTCACCGATACCGTCGAACGTGCCTCCGCCGGTGCTCTCGCGCATCTGCCCATCGCGCGCGTCACCAATCTCGTTCGAGCCATGGAAGAAATGAAAGAGGCGGGCTACTGGCTGGTCGGCCTCGATGAACGCGCCGACCGCTCCTACAACAGCGTGGATCTAAAAGATTCGGTAGGAATCGTTCTCGGCAGCGAAGGCGAGGGCCTGCACGAACTCACCCGCAAGCGCTGCGATTTTCTCGTCTCGCTGCCCACCTCCGGCCCGGTCCGTTCGCTCAACGTGTCCGTCGCCGCCGGCGTCATGCTCTTCGAGGTCGTCCGCCAACGCACGAACACCGCAGCCGGTAACAAAAAATAATCCTGCGGACCGCAAGCCTCGCGATTACTTATCGTATTGCAGTAACGAAAAAACCTTAATCCCCGGCAGCTTTGCGCGCCCATTCAGAAACTCCAACTCCACCGCGAACGCCGCCCCGGCCACGGTTCCGCCTAACTCCCGCACCAATTTCACCGCCGCGGCCGCCGTCCCGCCCGTAGCCAGCAGGTCGTCGCAGATCAGCACGCTTTGCCCCGACTTGATCGCGTCGGTATGAATGTCCAGTTGGTCGGTCCCATATTCCAAGGCGTACGTCACCGATGTCGTCTTGCCCGGCAGCTTTTTCGGTTTGCGCACCGGAACGAATCCCGCGCCTAACCGGTAAGCCAGCGCCGGAGCAAAAATAAATCCTCGGGCCTCAATCCCCGCTACCAAATCTACTTTCGTCCCGTTGTATTGCTCGCACAACCGGTCGACCAAACCATGAAATCCTTTCGGGTCCTTCAGCAAGGTAGTCAAGTCGTAAAACAGAATCCCCGGTTTCGGATAATCCGGAATCTCGCGGATCAGTGCTTTCAAATCGTCCATTCAGTCCCCTCGTTTTTTGCCGTCTGGAAATCTCTACCGTTCGATCGAAAAGAAATTCGCGAAACGTGCCTCAATCTCCGCCTCTTCTTCCACCAGTTCACTCACCGATGCGCCTTCCGGTCCCAGCCTCAGCTCCTCGCGGAACTTTTCCAGCGTCTCAGTTGGTCCGATCGCGTAGACTTCCACCCGCCCGTCCGCCAGATTCTTCGCAAATCCCGCCAGTTTCAGGCGCTCCGCCGTTCGCCGAGCAAAAAAGCGATACCCCACTCCCTGCACCGTCCCGCTCACAAAATATCGCGCGCCTGCATGGGATTCCGCACCGTCGCTCACGCTGGCTCCCATCCTGTTTCGCAAACGCGAAATTCTAACAGACGCCCCTAACGGACCTAAGAACATTCACTCCCGCCACGCTCGCCTATCGCACTCGTGTATTCTAGGCTGGCGGGCGCCCCAGCCGCGCCGCCCGGCTTTTGCATCAAAGAATCGAGAGATCACCAGTGATGTACGCGCCGAAAATACGCTCGCTCCACCTCGCCGCGCTTCTAGCCGCCGCAATCGTCGCGGGCGCACTCTCCATTCCGGCCCGCGCCCAGTCCGCCGGCCCGCAAGCCCCGCCTCCCAAATTCGAGGTAAAGCGCATCTCCGCCGAGCCGCATCCCGGCCCGCCACCCATCCCCGAACCGGAAATCATCCAGAAATTTGCCGCCAATGAAGACGTCATGCAGCGCATCTACGACACTTACAATTTTCAGGAAACGATACGCCTCGATGAGCAGACCGAACCCGGCGGCCGCTATAACGTCACCGGCTTGGCTTACATCCGCCCCGACGGCCAGCGCTACTTCCGGGTCGAAGGCCAGCCCGAAAACACCCTGAAGCTCATGCACTTTTCGCTGGAGGACGTTCGCGCCCTCTCCACCATGCCACTCTTCCCGCTCACCTCCGACGAAATCAAAAACTACAACTTCGTCTATGCCGGCCAGGAAAAGCTCGACCAGCTCAACACCTACGTTTTCCAGGTGAAACCAAAAACCCTCAGCCGCAAGAAACGTTACTTCGAAGGCGTGGTCTGGATCGACGATCACGATTTCGCCATTGTCAAAAGCTACGGGAAATTCATCAGCGAATTCGAAGGCAACGGCACCGCCTTGCCCTTCACCATGTTTGAAACCTACCGGGAGAATTTTCAGCAGAAATACTGGCTGCCCACCTACACCCGCTCCGACGATTTCTTCAAATCCGACCAAAGCGACGACCTACCCCTGAAACTTGTCATTCGCGCCACCGATTTCAAGCGCAACGAAGCCCCCGCCGAAGGCGCTCCAGCGACCACTCCGCCCGCCGGAGATTCATCATCCAAGCCGCAAACGACACCGCCGCCCACGAACGCGGCGCCACACACCAGGTTTTAAGTAAGCGGGGGAATTCCGAAGCAAGCGTTTACACCCAGAAGAAATCGCATTTGCGAGGAACTGCGGAAGGAAGCAGCAGTCGAGTGGTTAAGGCTACGGACGCTGGTTGTGCGGCAGTTAAGCCGACTTGTCGTTCCGCCCGACCTGATCGCATCGCCGCATCGGTACCACATCATCGCGGCGTAAAGCAAAATCGTCAAAACTCGCGGCGTATCCGAACCAGCCCGGCATGTCCACCGCGTCGCAGCGCACAATGTGCGCCGCCGTGCACATTTGTACCCGGCCTTGCCCGGTAGGGCGATCCAGCAGCGCGACTTCCAATTCAATCGCGGTGCCCGGAGGCAAAACCCTCGGTGCCAGAAAATATATGCCGCTCGAGCTGATGTTTCGGGTAACCAGGGTGACTGGGTAGGATTCCGGCTGATCTTCAACCCGCAGCAGACGCATCGGCAATGACAAAGCCGCGCGCGGCGCTCTCCGCCGGTCGGCCACCACTCCTACAGCGTGCGTCGGAACGCGCGCGAACCGTCGTGGTCCGGGCTTATTGGCTGGTGATGTTACCGGTACGGTGTTGCTGTCGAAACTGCGGATCGGTGAAACGGACGCAAGGCGTCCCTTCCATTGCGGAGCAGCCCCCATTGAACAGACCCCCAAGACCTGTTTGGACAACATCCCCAGAGAGGTGGAACGAATATGCGCGGGCCGGAGAGTAGGGTCAACGCTGTAGGGGGCGAAAGTGCCCAATCATGTAACACCTTTGAATCCCCTCAATTCAAAGGTTTTCCACTGGTTTCCCACATGGCGAAAGCGAAAGTGAAGTCGCCAATTTGACCGCCAGAAACGGATAGTTCGCTTCCTTCAGTTTCGATATTTTGTCACCATGCTAATCGAAACCGCCACGCAATCTAGGGTTGAACATATGGCGAACCGCAACGCCACAATTTCTCGGCGCAAAATAAAAACGAGTCGCGCCACCAGCGCTCCGCAAAATTCGCCGGGTGCCAAATGGGCGGCGGTTCTCGCTCGAGATAAATCTGCCGACGGTCGTTTCGTCTATGCCGTCCGCTCCACCGGAATTTATTGCAAACCCTCCTGCTCGTCGCGTAAACCGCTGCGTCAGAACACTTCCTTCTTCCCGCTACCGGCCGCGGCAGAACAAAAGGGCTTTCGCGCTTGCCGCCGCTGCCAGCCGCGCTCCGCTCGCCCGCAGGATCCGCGCACCCAGGCCGTCGCCCGCGTCTGCGCCGCCATCGATCGCCACCTGCAAACCGGTCAGGGCCTTTCGGCATCTGCCGTTGATCCCGAAGATTTTCGTCTGACGCTGCAATCCCTCAGCGCCGCCGCCGGAATGGGACCTTACCAGCTCGAACGCGCCTTCCGCAGCGTCATGGGCATTTCTCCGCGTCAGTACGCCGACGCGCGCCGCATGCACCGCCTGAAATCCAAGCTAAAAAAAGGAGATGACGTGACCACCGCACTCTATGACGCAGGTTTTGGTTCCAGCAGCCGCCTTTACGAACGCGCCCCCAGCCATCTCGGCATGACTCCGGCCACCTATCGCCAAGGCGGGGCCGGCATGAAAATCCGCTACACTATCGCTTCTTCGCCGCTCGGCCGCTTGCTGGTCGGCGCCACCGACCGCGGCATCAGCGCCGTTTACCTTGGCAAGGACGACGAGCCACTCGAAGCGGCCCTGCATGACGAATATCCTCGCGCCGAGATCCAGCGCGACCGCAACGGCATGGAAAAATGGGTCGGAAAAATTCTCGATCATCTGCGCGGCCACCAACCGAATCTCGATCTGCCCACCGACCTGCAAGCCACTGCTTTCCAACGCCGCGTCTGGCAGGAGCTGCGACGCATCCCTTACGGCGCCACCCGCACCTATACCCAGGTGGCCAAAGCCATCGGCCAGCCTACCGCAGCTCGTGCGGTAGCCCGCGCCTGCGCCACCAACCCCGTATCGGTCGTGGTTCCGTGCCATCGAGTGGTTCGTGAAGATGGAAATCTGGCGGGCTATCGCTGGGGCTTGGAACGTAAGCGCGAACTTCTGGCACACGAAGCCGCGCGCAAATCCTGAATTTTCGCCAATTGCTTGAGGGGAAACCGCAGGTCGAAAATGGCGGCGCTAACCGCCGCCGGACTCAGCCCTGCGGTTTTACTTTTTCGGTGCCTTTCGGCCAATGCGGTTTAAAGTGCGCATCGCCCAAATCCGGGTTGCGCACCACTTTCGAATAGCGAATCACGAAATAATCGCCTGATCCAGTTTCGTTGAATTGCTGCTGCACGGGCAGCCAGGATGACTCGTCGAACCAGATCTGAATTTTCGAAATCTGATTGCGCGCCTCATCCGATTTGGGCGTCAATTCCAGCTCGATCGTCTTCCGCTCATCCAGCAAAGGCTCGCCCAGCAGCGTAATCAGATACGATTTCTGCAGCTCCTTGCCGTCCTCTCCAAATCCCAGCAGCAAATACTGGTCCACCAGCGAACGGTGCTGCGCCAAATTATATTCTTCCACCCGGTTCAGCCCCGGCGTATACACATACAAATTATCGCCCGTGCGCAGAATCGTCCGCGCATTCGGCGGTTTCATTTCCAGCAGCATCTTGTCGCCGCGCACCAGCAGCGAACCGTCTTCAACGGACTTGTCGTTCACCACCACCGTCACCTTGGTCCGTTCCACATCCGCCGATAGCGAATGAAAATCCTTCGATGAGCGATCCAGCTGCCGCAGCACGCCCTCAACCGAGGTCGGCGCGTGGCTCTGCGCCGCAGCCGTGCTGCGAACCACCGCCCATGCGCACACCACCACGCCCAAAATCAAAACCCAAGTCGCCTGCTTTCCTTTCAAGACGCCCCCTGGCCCCAATCCCAAGCAATAAGTGAAGACGAAATCATACTACATCATTTAGATGTGCCTTCCGGCGCGTAGGTTCCGTGTCGTTTGATGTAAGAGGGGCTGCCGCGGGAAGTCAGGGGTGAAGAAAACAAGGGTAAGTTGCCACTTTTTTGGGGGCCACTTCGTCTGAAACGCAGCGCCGTAGGCGCGGCACAGATCTAGCCCAGCCCGGGAGGGCTGGGTATTGAACCCGGAAACACGCCGAGCGCCGTGGGTGCGACACCCTCTGTCGCCTCCCGGTCGGGAACTGCCTCGGCGAGGAGAGATCGCTCGTCGGCGCCTCAGATTCGGCCGCGCCTCTTTCGGAATGGCTACGGATGTACGGTTACATCGTAGGACACAATCACACCTGCGTTGGTCCGCACTGGTTCGATGTCTACAATCTGAAACGTGCGGTCCTTTAATTCCGCCACCGTCCGCCCCAGCAAGTCATGCATCTCCCGCTCGAGCTCCGGGGCTTTTGCCGTCCGCTTTTCCGGCGCAAACGCCGTCGCATCGATACGGTAGGTGTGCGTCCGGGCCAGATCGTCATTGCCAAGCAGCTGTACCGAACTGCTCGACACAGTCGGCGCTTGCGGCTGATCGCGGAACCAAGCCCGCGGCGTCAGCAGCACGAAAATCACAATCAGTATCACCATCAAGTCGTACGGCCAGCTGCCCCGCTCGTACGACCAGAAAATCGTGTTGACGATTCCGCGCCACAGAGAACGCATCTTAGTGAACGGTACTGCCGTCGACCACTTCGCCGTCGCGCATGTGCAGCACCCGGTGCCCGTAGGCCGCCGCTTCCGGATTGTGCGTGATCATCACAATCGTCTGTCCCAGGTCGCGATTCAGTTGCTGCAGCAACCCCAGTACCGCGTCCGAACTTTTCGTATCCAGATTTCCGGTCGGCTCGTCTGCCAGCACGATTTTCGGCTCACTGATAATGGCCCGCGCCAACGCCACCCGCTGTTGCTCGCCGCCGGATAGCTCCGAAGGTTTATGCTTCAACCTTCCGCTCAGCCCCAGCAGCCCCGCCACCACTTCAAATCGGTGTGGATCGAATCCGTTCCCATGAATGTGTTGCGCCAAAGTAATGTTGTGATACGCGTCCAGCGTCGGCAGCAAATTAAACCGCTGAAATACGAATCCCACCTTATGTCGACGTAACAGTGTGCGCGCCGAATCGCTCATCGTGGTCAGATCGTTGCCATCCAGCAGCACTCGCCCGCGCGTAGCCTGTGCCAGCCCGCCGATCACGTGCAGCATCGTCGATTTCCCGCACCCCGATGGCCCCATGATCGAAACGAATTCGCCCGGCATAATCTCAATGCTCACGCCGCGCAGCGCCGGCACGTCCACCTTGCCCTGCCGGTACACTTTCCACAGGTTTTCAGTTTTAAGTATGGGCTCCAACAATCAGCTCCAAATCGTTTCATCCATCAACGCAGTTCACGCCCGCGGCACGCGTGCGGAACTATTCGTACGCCAGCGCCTCTACCGGATCCTTCCGGCTCGCCAACCACGCCGGATAAGCCGCGCCCAGCAATCCGCCCAGCACCGCAATCAGCCCTGCCCGCAAGATCCACGGCACCGTAATCAAAATCGTCAGCGTCGGAAATAGCTTGATGAAAATCGAACGCATCAGGAAACTCAGCCCAATCCCGCCCACCACACCCGCCAGGCACAGCAGCGTCGTCTCACTCAAAATAATCTGCACGATGTACGGCTTCGAGGCCCCCAGTGCCTTCAGTACTCCAATTTCCCGCGTCCGCTCGATGATCGTCGTGTACATCGAAAGAAAAATTACCAGGAACCCAATCACCACCGCGATTCCGATCATCACGTTGATAAATGCGCCCAACCCCGGCAAGTTCGACGAAGTCATCAGCGAAATAAAATCTTTCAGCGGCCGAATTTCATAACGCGGCAACAGTTGCCGGATTTCATCCATCACCGCCGCCGTATGATCCGTCCGGTCGCACTTGATGAAAAATACCGAAGCTTTGTCCCGCGCCCCGGCCATGTCCTGCAGCGTCGACATAAACACAAATAGCCGCGCGCCTTTGCCGTGCTCTACGATTCCTACCACGTGGAATTCGTGATCCAGGATCCGCACCGTCTGCCCCAGCTTGATGTGTTTGCTCTTGGAATAAACGTCGTCGACGATGATGTCGTTCGGCTGCTCCAGGTCGTGCCCTTCGTGGAACACGAACCCGCCGGTCACCGCCTTGAAGCTGTTCTGCTCGATTCCGTATACGATTTCCAGGCCGGTCGAATTGAACTGCAGCAGCACCGGCGCTACCGCCTGGACGTATTCCAGTTGTTCCAGTTTTCCCGCGATGGCAATCGGCATTGGCGCGCCGCTGAACGCCATAAACACCGACGCCGAAGGCGGCTGCACCATGATATCCGCGCCGACGCCCTCAATCCGTTTCGCCGATTCCGCCAGCAGGCCGCTGGTCAGCCCCACCACAATAATCACCAGCGTCACTTCGATCGCCACCGCCAGTACGGTAATCAACGTGCGCAGCGGACGGTGCAGCACGTTTTGTACGATCATGTGACGAATCATAGAGGTAGGTGAGAAGGCGTAAATTAAAACTTTAAGGCTGCGGCTCCTTGTTGGCCGGCTCCGTGCTTTGCGTGCCGTCTTCGCTGATGCGCACCAAGTCCGATCCCGGCGGCTGCTTCAACCTAAAGCGATCCGCCGCTACCGGCTCGTTCAGCGTCAATTTATTGATGTGAATCGCCAGCTGGTAATCCTCGCCCGGCCGCACGATATCAATTTCCCGCGGATAATTCGCTGCGCCACCCGCCGGCTGCCAGTCGCGGTACCGCACGTCCGACCCAATCGCGCCGCCGCGCCCGTACCTTTCCACCCGCGACACCTGCAACGCCCCGCGATCGAACCACACTTTTTCTACGAGTTCGAAATCTTGGCTGCTACCCGCCGCGTTCTCCGAATCGGCCCCCGCCGCCGGACGAATGATGGTCAGTACATAATACCGGACATTTGATTCGCTCGACTCCTCGATTAGCACCGTCGCGCCCGCCGGCAGCGGCGCCCACAAAAGCGCCTCAGTCAGGTGCTGCGGCCGCAGATTCTCGATCGGCTTCGTCGACTGCCGCGCCACATTCACCGGCCCCACCACAAATTTATGCTTGGAAGGAATCGAAATTTCGAAGGTCTGCCCGTCGCTGACCATGTCAAAAATATTTTTAGCGATGACCGGCGCCTGCCCGATCACCCGGATGCTCGCCGGCTTCGCCGCCAGCAAAAATCCGTTCACTTCGTGATACTGCTCGATCACTCCCGAATACGCCGAGCCCGACGTCAGCTTCATCGCCACGCCCGCGTTCAAAGTCTGCACCGCGTTGGCCTGCGCGTTGTATCGCTCGATCAGCTGTTCCCGCGTCGCACTTTGCGCCGCCGCAGGCGCCTCTCCGGGTTTCACCACCGTCTTATGGCTGGCCGCGCATCCGCCAGCCACACCCACCGCCAACGCCAGCGAAACCATCCAAATACAGCCGCGAATGCTCAGACAAATCCCCTAAAAGCACAAAGAAGGCAATCTAACAGCCACTGTTAGGGGTGTCAACGAACCGCCCCGCGCTGCCGTTCAGCGCATTACCAGGTCGGAATTCGCTGCCACACTCACGGAGGGTTGTTATGTAGCGGCCACCTTTAGGTGGGTCATTTGCCATTGATGTGGCCGTTGCCGTAGGTGTTGCCGCTGCCGTAGGTGTTGCTGTGAAGCTGCGGTCGACTGCATGGCTATGCAACCGTCATCCTCATCGTGGTTCAGGTCCCGTTCACCCACCGCGATGAATCCGTTTCTCCTAGCCCCATCTTCCACCGACCAACCGCACTTGGCCGTCATTCAGAGGAGCGCCTTTTGCGACGAAGAATCTCCTTCTTGCCCGGTCCCAAACCGCCACCTCCGCCGTTGCCCTGAGCCTTGCCTCCTTCGCTCCTTCCGACGCAAAAAAAGCACGCACCGGCGCCCGCACCTCGCCGCTCGAAGCCGTGCCTTTCGCTGAAATATTAGGAAACAAGAACCAGCAAGGAGGGAACTCTACCCGCT
>CAWIEL010000055.1:0-13890 GCA_963835025.1 uncultured Acidobacteriota bacterium | reverse complement strand
TCTTGCGCACCAGGTACTCGAACCCGGCTTGGGTTTGCCCGATGCCGACCACCGTGTCCTGATTGACGCCGACGATGTGAGTCATGCGCGAATCCGCGGGCGCCAGCATGGCGTGAGCCGCTTTGACCTGTGCCAGCAAATCAGCTCGAGGGCGAGGTCCTCCCGCCGGCCAGGAGCGCGGATCGAGCAGGTCGATTCCGCGGTTTGGCCGCGACGGCAGCAAGTGGTAAAGGCCGGGAAAGGTGCCGAACACCTTTTCGGCGAGATAGCGCGCGGAGTGATGGCGGTCGAGCAGCGCGATCTTGCGCACGGAAGGATAGGTGCCCCAGCGCCTGGACCGATGCGAACGAGCCGCGATTGGGAGTGCCCAGCAAGATCACCCGGTGAATCCAGCGTTTGGCGAGCAGGCCGGCGGCGACGCGTGCGCCACGAGCCCGCCCATGCTGTGAGCCACCAAGGTCACCGGGCGTCCCTCCCCGACGATACGCCATGCCAGCTCCCTGCCGAGCTCGTCGATGCCGCGGCGCCAATCATAGGGGTGCAGCGCAACGTCGTTGCCCGCGATCTCGAGCTCGAGCTTGAGTCTTGCGTAGGAGATCAAAAGTACGCCCGTGGCGCGCAATCCGCTGCCGGCGGGCAGGGAGAGCCGCGTCAGCAGGCCGTCGGAGATCCGCAAGGGGTCCATCCATAGGAGCCCTGGAAGCGCGCCGCCCGACCGGCGCGGGACGTGGGCGCCCCGTGGCTCGTGACCGAGCTTCGAGCCCATGATTCCCGGCAAGATCAGCACTCGAGTGCCGCCCGCGCGTCTGACGCGCTCGGCACTACAATCTTGATCGCGCTGAGCGAAGCGCCAATCAACTTCACGCCATACTTCTCCAGAATCCCAGCCTCAGCCAATTCCACCGCCAGGTTCAAACCCGTCTGCCCACCCACCGTCGGCAACACAGCATCCGGCCGCTCCGCCGCAATAATCGCCTCCAAATATTCCTTCGACAGCGGCTCAATATAAGTCCGGTCCGCCGTCTCCGGATCGGTCATAACGGTTGCCGGATTCGAATTCACCAGCACCACTTCATAGCCTTCCGAGCGCAACGCCTTGCAAGCCTGCGTCCCCGAATAATCAAACTCGCAAGCCTGCCCAATCACAATCGGCCCCGACCCAATGATCAAAATCTTCTTAATGTCAGTTCGCTTCGGCATGAATCAAAGCCCTTCCTTAATTCCGGCAACGGAGGGGCGGGGTTTTAACCCCGCCGAAAGACCGTCCAGCGTAGATCGGGCTTTAGCCCCTGAAGCCACCGGCCACTCGTCGAGCACGAATTTCCCAGCCGCCGATCCCCATTGGTAGTCCTTGCAGTCAGTAACCAGACTAGCTTTCACGGGGTTTTCATCCATGTACTTCACGTGCTCGTCGAAGTCCCGCTGATCGCGAATCTGATGTTCCGTAAAGCCGGCATTCCATACCGGATAGTGCGGTCCCGGTCTCTTACCAATCTCGTGTGACGAACCACCCTTGATAAGCTGCATGGACTTCTCAACAGTCGTCGAATCGCCCGGAGTAATGATCAAGTGGAGATGGTCGGGCATCACAACATGTCGATGAACCAAATAGTTTCCTCGATCGCGGTAGCGAAATATCGCCTCTTCAACGATTACCGCCAGCGGCGAATTTCGAAATAATCCTTGCCGCTGCCAGGTGCTGGTCGTTACGAAATACGTTGCCCCCGGTTGCGTGCGATGTTTCGGTCGTGCCAATTGGCTTCAGGGGCTAAAGCCCCTCTCCTTCCCTTCTTGTCGGCGGGGCTGAAGCCCCGCCCTTCCGTTGCCCTCGGCAACAGCCCATCTACTTCCCCGCATCCATCATCTCCACAAACTGCCCAAACAAATACCGCGCATCATGCGGCCCCGGACTCGCCTCCGGATGATATTGCACGCTAAACAATGGCAACGACCGATGCCGCATCCCCTCGTTCGTATGATCGTTGAGATTCACGTGCGTAATCTCCACGTCACTCGAAGGCAACGACTCCGGGTCCACGCAAAATCCATGGTTCTGCGAAGTAATCTCCACCCTCTTCGTCCGCAAATTCTGCACCGGATGATTCGCGCCATGATGCCCAAACTTCAACTTGAACGTCTTCCCGCCCAGCGCCAATCCACACAACTGATGCCCCAAACAAATCCCAAAAATCGGCACCCGCCCAACCAGCTTGCGAATATTCGCCACCGCATAATGAATCGGCTCCGGATCCCCCGGCCCATTCGACAAAAACACGCCATCCGGCTTCAGCCCCAGCACATCCTCCGCGGAAGTCTGCGCCGGCACGACCGTCACGTCGCAATCGTGATCCACCAGCAAACGCAAAATGTTCTGCTTAATCCCAAAATCGTAAGCCACCACCCGGCGCCGCCGTCGCTTGCCATCCGCTTCCGCAAGCGCATCCGCCAAAATCGGCGAAGCAATTCCGATCGATCCATCCTTCCACTCATACTTCTTCGCCACGCTCACGCGGCTAGCGAGTTCCTGCCCGGCCATCGTCGGCAACGCCTTGGCCTCGGCAATCAGCGCCTCCGCCGGAGTCTCATCCGTCGACACCATTCCGCGCAACGCGCCCACCTGCCGCAAATGCCGCACCAGCGCCCGCGTATCCATATCCCAAATCACCGGAACGCCGTGCCGCTCCAGATATTTCTGCGCCGTCTCGGTCGAACGCCAGTTCGAAGCCAACGCCGAAAATTCGCGCACCACCAGCCCTTCGATGTAAGGCTTGGGAGATTCCTCATCATCAATATTCGAACCGACGTTTCCAATGTGGGGATAAGTCAGGCAAACAATCTGGCCGGAATAACTGGGGTCGGTGAAAACTTCCTGGTAACCGGTAAGGCTGGTATTAAAAACGACTTCTCCGCCGCGGCGCCCGCGAGCGCCCGCCGCACGGCCTTTAAATACTCTTCCGTCTTCCAGCGCGAGTATCGCGCGCCCTGCTTGCTGCTGCGTCAGTGTGGCCTCCAAAATTAGTCATCGAATCGTTAGCGCGATGCCGCATTCACCGTGTACGAAGACGTCAGCGAACCGAAATGATCCGCCGGCCAGTAAGCGAAAACCGCTTTGCCATAAATGTACGGCCGCCCCACCGGGCCAAACACCCGCGAATCATTCGAACTATCGCGGTGGTCGCCCATCACAAAATAATTTCCCACCGGAATTTGCACCGGCCCGTAATTCGATCCATCCAGATACATCGCCGGAACGTACGGCTCGCCCAATTCCTTGGCGTTCACGTAGAGCTTTCCACTGCGAATTTCAATCGTCTCGCCCGGCAACCCAATCACCCGCTTGATAAACGATTTCGAACGGTCGAGAGGATACCAGAAAACCACCACGTCGCCGCGCTCGATTGGCTCAAACCGGTACACAAACTTGTTGATGAAAATCCGTTCCTGATCGGTCAGCAGCGGAGCCATGCTGGTCCCTTCCACTTTCACCGGCTGGAACAGGAAAATGACGACGACCAGGATGAGCCCGAGAAAAACCGCCATGTCGCGCGTCCAACTGCGCAATTCCTGCCGCAAACTCGGCAATGGGGCATTTTCGTTCGGGGGAGTGGGGTCAACGTGGGGAGATTCTGACATTCTCTGCTCAAATCTTTATAACACGGCCACCCGCAACCCGCCAATAGGCTGCCAAGCCGACCACCGATCGTTGTCATTCCGAGCATAGCGAGGAATCTGCTTTTTACGATCTCGGGGCGAAAATCAATCTCATCCCGGGCTTCAGCAATCGCCGCTTCAATCGCCCAACGCGAAATTCACGCTAGCCAGCCCCGCCGCCACCGCCGTCTCCGTCCGCAAAATCAAATGCCCCAAGGAAGCTTCCACAAATCCCGCCGCGCGCGCCGCCTCAAATTCCGCGTCGGTCCACCCACCTTCCGGACCAATAGCCATCGCTACAGAGTTAGACGTCTTCCCCCGCAAAACGTCACGCAACGGCGCGGCCTCCGCGCGCTCCGAAAACAAAATGCGCAGCTCCGCCTGCACCGCCGCAAACCCCTTCTCCGCGCTAACAATATGCTCCAAGCCCGGCGCCCGCACCCGCCGCGACTGCTGCGCCGACTCCACCAATATTTTCTCCCACCGCTCCCGCCGCTTCTCCGCCGCCGCAACCAAACCCTTTTCACTTCGCGCCGCCGCCACCGGCAAAATATTCCGCACGCCCAACTCCGTAGCCTTCTCCAAGCACCACTCAAACCGATCAAACTTCACCAAGGCAATCAGCAAATCCACGCCAAGCTTCGATTCCCGCACCACCACCGGCTCAACCAACGAAAACTCCACGCGGTTTTCCCCGCGCTTCAGCATCCCCACGCTCTCGACCCGCGCCAGCCACACCCGTTCGCCGTCGCTCAATTCATAAAGCTGTCCCGGCTCCGCGCGCAACACCCGCCCCAAATGCTCCGCCGCCTCGCCAAGCAAGGTCGCCGTCGAATCCCCAAATTGTTCAACGAAAAATCGCCGCCGCACGAAGCAATTGTATCCGGACCACTTCAAACCAGGAAGGAACTAAGAAGAATTACGTAAGGGCCGCGGTTCAGAAAAATCTCAAAAGCGCAATTGCCGTCATCCTGAGCGCAGCGAAGGATCTCATCCATTCCTATACTTCGCCGGCCATAGCGTTCGTCGCGTAAAATCTCAACGCTACCCGAAAATATCCTTAACCTTGTCGAAGAACGTCGAATTCCTCTCCGCCGGCTTATTCTCCACCTTCATCGTCGCGCCCAACTGCTCCAAAATCCTTCGCTGATCCCTCGAAACCTTCGCCGGCACCACCACCCGAATACTGATGTACATATCCCCGCGCCCGCCATGCGGATTCGGCAACCCCTTCGCCTTCTTCCTAAAAATTTGCCCCGACTGCGTCCCTTCCGGAATTTCCAATTCTTCTTCGCCCTTCAACAGCGGCACCTTAATCTTCGTGCCCAACGCCGCCTGCGCAAAACTGATCGGAATCTCGCAAATTAGATCCGACCCGCGCCGCTCGAAGAACGCGTGCTCTTTCACTTCCAGAAAAATGTACAAATCGCCGGCCGGCCCGCCGTTAATTCCCAACTCGCCCTGCCCGGCCATCCGCAAACGCGTCCCGGAATCGACGCCCGCCGGCACTCCCACTTCCAGTGTGCGCTCGCGTTCGATGCGTCCCTGCCCGCGGCATCCGGTGCACGCATCCTGAATCACTTGCCCCGCGCCCTGGCACGCCGGGCACGTCCGCGTGATCGAGAAAAATCCCTGCGAGTACGCCATCTGCCCGCGCCCGCCGCAGGTCCGGCAAGGAGTCGTTCCGGTGCCCGGCTTCGAGCCGGTCCCCTTGCACAATTCACAAATCTCGTGCCGCGACAAACTAATCTTCGACGTCACCCCATTCGCCGCTTCTTCAAACGTCAACGTCATGTCGTAACGCAAATCCGCGCCACGCTGCCCGCGCGCGCCGCCGCGCCCAGTGCGCCGACGCCCGCCGCCCATCGCATCGTCAATCCCAAAAAGATCGCCGAGAATGTCCTGGAATTCCTCAAAGATCGTAGCGTTGAATCCCGAATCAAATCCCCGGCTGTTCAAACCCGCTTCGCCGTAACGATCGTAAATCGTCCGCTTCTGCGGATCCGAAAGCACCGCATACGCTTCCGCCGCCACCCGAAAATTCCGCTCCGCCTCTTCTTTATTGTTGGGATTCCGATCCGGGTGCCACTGCAATGCCGCTTTGCGATACGCCGACTTGATCTGCTCCGCCGAAGCGTCCTTCTCGACGCCCAACGCCGCGTAATAATCCGAATTCTTCGCTGCTGCCATAATTTCGCTTTTCTCTTTGAGTCTGGATTTGTAGTTCAGACCTGCCACATCTACCGCTCTATGAATGTGTAACGCTTCTTAGCTCTAAAAATTTCTTAATTCGCTCGCCCCGCCGACACCCTCACCATCGCTGGACGCAGCACTCGCCCATTGAACGTATAACCCGGCTGCATTTCGCCGACGACAATTCCCTCGGCGTGTTCCGTTCCCGGCACGCTCTCAATCGCATGATGCAAATTCGGATCAAACTCCTTCCCGTCCGTATCGATCCGCGCCACACCCTGCTTGGCCAGCCCGGCCCACATCTGCGCGCGAATCATTTCAAAGCCCTTTCGATAATCCGCGTTCCCGCCGGTCACCGGCCCAGCCAGCGCGCGATCAAACGCGTCCAGCACCGGCAGCATCTGCTCAATCATCATTTCGATGCCGCGTTGCCGGTCCTGAACTTTTTCCTTCTCTACCCGCTTCTTGAAATTTTCAAAATCCGCCTGACGCCGCACTAGCGTGTTCATCATTTCCTGTTTCTCGGCGATCAGCTTCTGCATCGGGTCCGCGCCAAAAATATCCGCAGCCGTCTCCACGCCCGAAATCGAATCCGGATTCGTATCCGGAGTCACCACTTCGTCGCGAGCCACTCCCGTTGCCGCTGCTTCCTTATCCTTATTGTGTCCGTGTTTGTGAGCCGCCACTCTTCTCAACTCCCTTGTCGTTCTTCTGAAAATATTTGGGCCATAAACGCGACCGCCGTAATCACCCGGTCGTAATGCATGCGCATCGGAGCCAGAATCCCCAGCGTCCCCTGCGCCTGATCTTTAGATGAATACGACGCCGAAACGATGGCGAGATGTTTTCCTTCGTTCGAAATCTTGTCCAAACCTAGTTCCACGTGTACCGGCTCCGGCGATTCAATGCATCCGCTGAGCAGCGCGATCAGCCGGTCCTTCGCGTCAATCGCTTCCAGCAATTCCCGCAGCTGCTCCGGATTCGCAAAATCCGGTGACGACGCAATCTGCGCCGCCCCATCCACATAAATCTTGCGCTCCCCGGAATCGCCCAGCACGCTGGGATCGCACAACAACAACGCATCGTTCGCCAGTTGCCCGTATCGCTCGCGGTCCATCTCCAATTGCTTCCGCAAATCCGCGCGCATCGCTTCCAGCGTCCAGCCCACGTAATGCCGGTTCAAATAATCCGCCGTGCGATCCAAATCTTCCTGCCGGAAATTCCGCTCCGGACGAATCAATTTGTCCCGCGTGGTGCTTCCCGCAGAAATCAGCACCACCAATACCCGGCCATCCGGCAGCAGCAGAAAACGAATGTGCTCCACCACCGCGCTCGCCAGCGGCGGCGAAATAAATATTCCCAACCCGCGCGAAACCGCCGCCAGCACCTGGCTCGCTCGCTCCATCACCGCTTCCGGAGTTTGCGCCGCCTCGAGTTCCCGCCGGATCCACTGCCGGTCCTCAGGACTCGCCGTCGCCTGCGCCGTAACCTGCTCCACAAAAAATCGATAAGCCGCCGCCGTCGGCACACGCCCCGCCGAAGTATGCGGCTGGTACAAAAGCCCGGCATCCTCTAGATCCGCCATCACATTCCGGATCGTCGCCGTGCTCAACGCCTCCACATGCCGCCGCGCCACGCTGCGCGAAGAAACCGGTTCCCCGGTTTCAATGTACACCCGCACCAATTCCGTCAAAATCTGCTGGTTTCGTCGAAGCTGCAGGACCGTAGGACTCATATATTTCGCCGGGATCGTGCCGCGCAAATCACGCGCAGTTAACCTGCGCGCTCAAGACTCACCGCGCGCGTCGTAGTTACATTTTAGTCGCTGCGGCCAAAACCGTCAATGCGGTGCTCCGCCGTTGTCGCCGACTAAACACCGAAGACGGTGATAATTGCGATTTTCATTCTCGTTTTATTCGCCGTTGACCTGCCGCCTGTAGGACTCCAACCTTGAACCCGCCACCTCGTCCCGACACAAGTACCGAGGAGTTGCCCTCATGATTCGAGCCCTGCCACGTTTTGCGGCTTTGATCGTATTTATTCCGCTCCTGGCCCTATCGGCCCACAGCCAGGCTGTAACCAAATTCATCGGCACGGGCAGCCAACCTATAGCTGCTGCGGTAAATCCTGTCACCAACAAAATTTACGTGCCCAATAGCGGCAGCAACACGGTCACGGTAATCGATGGTTCCTCAAGCCTCACCACTACCGTCGCCGCCGGAAACACTCCGATCGCGGTAGCGGTCAATCCCGTCACCAACAAAATTTACGTCGCCAACATCTACGACGACAGTGTCACCGAGATCGATGGTGCGACCAACGCCACCACCACCATCCCGGTCGGCAGCCGGCCCATCGCCCTAGCCGTGAACTCGGTCACCAACAAAATCTACGTCGCCAATTTCAATGCTGGCAGCCTGTCGGTAATCAATGGCGCGACCAACGCGACGTCGACGATCGCCACCGGCAGCCAGCCTCGCGCGGTCGCCGTAAATCCGGTGACCGGCACGGTGTATGTCGCCAACGCCGGCTCCAATAGCGTCACCACCATCGGCGGCACCGTCACCAGGACGGTCGCCGTGGGCGAGTATCCCTTCTCGCTCGCGGTCAATCCCGTCACCGACCTCATCTACATCGCCAACCGCGACAGCAACACCGTCACCGTCCTCAACGGGTCAACCAAAGCCACCACCACGGTCGCGGTCGGCACTCGACCCGTCGCCGTGGCCCTGAACCCAGTGACCAACCAGATTTATGTCGCGAATTACCTCAGCTTCGATCTGACCGTAATTGATGGCGCCACCAACGCCACCACGTCCGTACCCGGCCAGTTCAGCCCCATCGCCCTGGCGGTGAACACCACCACCAACCAAATCTTCGTTGCCAATCAGATGTACGGCACCTACGGGCCGAACTTCGGCCCGTTCACGGTGATCGACGGCGCCACTAACGCGGTCACGGCTCTGGTAACCGGACAGCCTGGCGTAGGCTTTGTGCCGGCCGCCGTTGCGGTCAATCCAGTGACCAACCGCGCGTACTTCCCGGATGTGGCCCAGGATAATCTGGTGGTGGTCGATGGCCCGATTCAAGCGACCGCCATCCCCGGTTATAGTCGGAGTTACTATGCGGCTCAAAATCCAGTCACAAACAAAAGCTACTTCACGAACTCCTCGGCCAATACGGTCAGTGTGCTCGACGGCACGAGCGGCACCGTCTCGACCATTTCAACCGGTGCTGGGCCAACCTACGTCGCGGTAAACCCTGTAACCGATAAGATTTACATTTCGAACGATACCGCGAACTCGGTCACCGAGATTGACGATGCGACCGGCGTAGTGCACACCATCGCCGGCGTCTCGGGGCAAATGGCCGTGAATCCGGTGACCGACAAAATCTATGTTGCGAACTTCAACGGCTCAAACGTCGGAGTGATCGACGGCGCCACCAACGCCGTCATCTACATTTCCCTTCCCTTGTCGCCACGGTTTCTCGCCGTCAATCCGGCCACCAACAAAATCTACGTTTCCTACGACTACTCATATGCGGACGAACCCGGCATCACGGTCATTGATGGCGCGACTCAAGCGCTCACCAACCTTCTTCCCGGAACGGCTTGGGAATCTGTAGCGGTGAACCCCGTGACGAACAAGATTTATTCGGTGATCGGCAACAGTCTGGGAGGGACGGTACTGGTGATCGACGGCGAAACCAACGCAACCACCCAGTTGCCGATCCCGGCATATCCCACGTACACGTACTCACTCGCTATCGATGATGTTCTGAACAAAATTTACGTTGCCAACTACTCGAGTCTCGACGTCGCGGTGATCGA
Organism: uncultured Acidobacteriota bacterium; assembly: GCA_963835025.1. Taxonomy (GTDB): domain Bacteria; phylum Acidobacteriota; class Terriglobia; order Acidiferrales; family UBA7541; genus Palsa-295. Next base: position 4,214 of record CAWIEL010000055.1, on the reverse strand, counting down.
CGGCGCCACCAATAACGTGAGCACCTTCTCCACCCCCGGATTCGTTACGGGTGTGATCCTGAATCAGGCCAGCGGCAATATTTACGTCTCCTGGTCCAACACAACCCCGTACCAAGGAGAGGGGGCGGGGCTGACCGTCTACGATTCGCGCCTGGCGAAAGCTACCGTTACAACTTTGGGATGGAAGAGCCGTGGGTTCCCGCGGTGAATCCCGCCACCAACGTCGCTTACACGCCGAGTGACAACGGCTTCGCGAAACTAAGCGAGCAAGCCCCAGATTCAGGTCCGCTGACCGTGGCCATTTCGCCGCTGGCGAATAACGCGACTTCAGTTGCGACGCCCACTTTTAGTTTCAAGGCCACCAGCACCTTCGCGCCCCACGACACGATTCCCAGCGGCGTCCTGTTCCAGGTCGATAGCTGGGAAGGCCCCTGGACCGCCGCGACCAACGAAGGCAGTGGCAACTTCAAAGCAACTACGGCCGCGCTGCTGCCCGGATTCCACTTCATCTACGCCTACGCCACCGATGGTCAGCTGGCGACTTCAACGATTACCGGAACGCAAACCAGTCCGATGATCGGCCGCATCGCCGCCTACGGGTTTTTGGTTCTGCCAGCAGAATAGCGAATCATCTCCAGCGCATCTTCCACAAACTAGCCGCCACGTTTTTCTTTTGGGGAAAGGAAACTTGCGTGCCCGCCCTCCCGTATCATATTGTGTTCTCGCTTTGGGCGTCTCATCTCGCTCCATTCGCGCTCAAAGGGTCCGGCCGTTGGGGGAGGAAGCATGAATTTCCGTTTTGCGTTTGCCATTGTCGCGGGCTGCGCTATTTTTTCCACACCATGTGGCGCGCCGCTCTTCGCCCAGGCTCCTCCCGGACCCATCACGCCGCACGTTGCCGAAGTCAGCCCCACCCAGTCGGCCAAGAATGCCCTCTCTACCCGCGTCGTCGCCTACACCATCGACGCCAAGCTCGACGCCACCAAACACACCATCGACGCCACTGAAACACTCACCTACAAAAATCTTACCGGCAAGCCGCAGCAAACTTTTCCCTTCCACCTGTATCTCAACGCCTTCCAGCCCCAATCCACTTTCAATACCGAAGTCCGCCGCTCCGGCACCCGCGGCGCCGGACCCAACACCGAGTGGGATCCCAAACACTTTGGCTCCATCACCGTCGACCATCTCGAAGCCGACGGCAGCGGCGACCTCACCTCCAAAATGCAATTCATCCAGCCCGATGACGGCAACACCGCCGACAAAACCGTATTTCAAGTCGCGCTGGCCAAGCCCGTCGCCCCCGGCGATTCCGTCACCTTCCGCATGACCTTCCGCGACCAGCTCCCCGAAGTCGTCGAACGCACCGGCTACAAACGCAACTTCGATATGGTCGGCCAGTGGTTCCCCAAAGTCGGCGTCTGGTGGCACGACGCCTGGAATTGCCACCAATTTCACGCCAACACCGAATTCTTCGCCGACTTCGGCACTTTCGACGTGAAAGTCACCGTCCCGCAAAATGAAATCGTCGGCGCCGGCGGCGATCTGCTCTCCACCGTAAAAAATTCCGATGGCACCCAGACGCTGACCTACCACTCCGAAGACGTTCACGATTTTTCCTGGGCCGCCAGCCCCAGCTTCACCGTCACCGAAGATCAGTGGAATGGTCCGAATGGCCCGGTTGCCATCCGTGTGCTGATGTCGCCGGGCAATGACTCCTCCACCCAGCGATACATCGACGTGACCAAAGGCACCCTACAACTCTTCAACGATTGGTACGGTCCGTATCCTTACGACCGCATCACCTTGATCGATCCGCCCCACGGCGGCCAGGATGCCGGCGGTATGGAATATCCCACGCTCATCACCTGCGGCACCGCCTGGAACATGCCCAAGGGCGCATTGCTTCCCGAGATCGTCACCGAACACGAGTTTGGACACCAGTATTGGTACGGCATGGTCGCCACCAACGAATTCGAAGAAGCGTGGCTCGACGAAGGCATCAACAGCTACACCGAAGTAAAAGTAATGGACAAGCTCTACGGCCAAAATTCTGCGCTGAATTTTCCTTTCGCCCAACTCGGCGAAAAGGGCGCGCAACGCATCTCCTATCTGGGCGACCCCGATAGCGACCCGATCGCGCGCTTTGCCTGGAAGTTCCGCGACAACGGGTCCTACGGCGGCATCACCTACGGTAAGACCGCCACCATGCTGCTGACCCTCGAAAAAATCATCGGCGAGGATACGCTGCGCCAGGGCATCCACACCTACTTCATGCGTTACCGCTTCACCCATCCCACCGGTGAAGATTTCATCAAGACCATCGAAGAAGTTTCCGGCAAAGACCTGCACTGGTATTTCAACCAGGCGGTCTACGGCACCCAAGTCCTCGACTACGAAATCCAGGACGCCCATTCCGATCCACTGAAATGGTGGGATGTGACCATGGCTCATCCCAAGCCGGCCGACGGCATCTACCGAACCTATGTCACCGTGCAGCGCAAGGGCGATTTCGTTTTCCCCGTAGATCTCATCGTCAAATTCGATGACGGCTCAACCGCCACGGAACATTGGGACGGTCAGGATCGCTGGATGCGCTATCAGTACGACCGCAAAGCGCAAATCACTTCCGCCCAGATCGATCCGCAGAACCAAGTCCTGCTCGATCGTAGGTTCCTTAACAATAGTTACGTCGACCAGGGCGATGCGACCGCGGTTCACAAATTTCGCAACCTGTGGGTTTTCGCCAGCGAATGGCTTGCGCAATTGCTCGCCTGGCTCACCTAACGTTCAACCGGTATTCGAGGAGTGATGCAGATGGCTCGATCGGAACGCGGAACATTCGTTAGCGGCGCAGGCCTGGTCTGGAAATGGCAGCGCCTGCTCTGGTGGATTTTCGCCATCAATTTGATTTTCGGGCTGTTTGCCACCCAGGGCATGGTCGACAAGCTGAGCCCCGCGCTCAACCACAGCGCCGAAGCGAAAGCAGCCTTCGTGCACGGCTTCGACGTTTCGCAATTTGCCTTGCTGATGAGCCAGCCCGACTCGCCGCTGCAGATCGAAGGCCCCACCACCGTGCATTTCGCCGTGGTCTTCATGATCCTAATGCTCTTCTTCACCGGCGGCATCGTCGCCACCTACGTCCGCGACGAAAAACCCTCCGCCACCACCTTCTTCGAAGCCTGTGGTCACCATTTCTGGCGCTTCGTCCGTTTGCTGATTTACATGCTGCTCGTTTTTCTACCCATCGGCGGGCTCATCGGCTTTACCAGCGTGATGTACAACCGCATCGACGAAAAATCCATCTCGCCCTTCCCCGCCGTCCATTTCCTCGAAGCCGCCGCCGTGGTGATTTTGTTCCTGATGGTGGTTGTCCGCGTCTGGTTCGATATGGCCCAGGTCGTGGCCGTCGCCGAAGACGAAAAGCGCATGCACAAGGCCCTGCGCATCGCCTTCGGAATCTTCCGCCGGAATTTCTTCTCGCTGCTGTGGCTCTACCTGCGGGTCAGCATCATTGCGGTAATCGTGGTGGGACTCTGCCTGCGCTTCTGGATGATGAGCCTGGCTCCCGAATCCACCGTCGCCGCCTTCCTGCTCAGCCAGTTCATGCTCCTCTTCTGGATCGCCACCCGCCTCTGGCAACGCGCCAGCGAAGCCCTCTGGTATCGCGACCACGCCCCAGTAGCAGCCCAGCAACCAGTCTGGACCCCGCCGCCAGTCATCGCTCCCATCGCCATGACCGAACCCTACACCCCTCCCACCACATAGAAATCGATCGTGCAGCCTCCAAGCCGAATCCGCACCAGCCTACCTTGGAGTGCGGCGGCTTGCCGCCGCCTTTGCAAAAGTAACGTTAATCCCACACCAGAATAGGGTTTAAAACGCGATACTCAGAAACACCAAGCATCTGTAGCGGCGGTCTTAAGCCCGCCATCCCCGCCACGCCTCAAATCCCTCACACCTTCAACCCAATCAACCTCATCAACTCCAACGCATTACTCTTCGCCACCACCCCATCCCGCAACTTATGATCAAACCGCATCTTCCCATCCTCGACATAATCCTGAAAATGCACATTCCTCACCACCGCCGACAACGCCCCAGGTATCTCCGTCAACGCCAAATCATGCGTAGTCACAATCCCCACCGCCCGCCTCTCCAGCAACGCCCGAAATAATCCATCCGCCCCAATCCGCCGGTCATTCGAATTCGTC
>CAWIEL010000054.1:0-3856 GCA_963835025.1 uncultured Acidobacteriota bacterium | reverse complement strand
AAACCCATAAAGCTTCGCCGGAGTATCCACCAAAATCGTCTTGCGCACCGAAGCTTCCGGCGCCCACACCGGGAGCTGATTCAGGAGCGCCCCGTCGTCAATCTGATAGAGCGGGGCAATGTCCGTAGTTTTGCGGCCGGGGATTTGCGCCGAGTCCGGGTGGGGCCAGTCACTGCCCCAGACGATGCGCTGCGGGTTGGCGGCGATCAGGGCTTTGGCGTATGGCGTGACGTCGGGATAATTCGGGGCCTGCGTGGAGCTGCGATAGGCGCCGGAAATTTTCACGTAGGCTTTGCCGGAGTGCACCAGATTGAGCAGCGTGGGGAAGCCGGTCTGATCGAGGCCGAGCGACGCCTGCGCTCCGCCGAAGTGGTCGAAGACCAGCGGCACAGGCGACGCGGCGAACTGGTCCTTGAGGCTCTCAATGATCGAGAGGCGCGTGTAAATCTGGATGTGCCATTTGCGGGCCTTGATGCGGTCCACGGCGGCGGCAAATCGCTGGCGGGCGATGGCCGGATCGGTCTGGCCGACAGTTTCGAGGTTGATGCGGATGCCGCGAATGCCGAGGCGGGCCATGTCGTCGAGGGCCGATTCGGGCGTCTTGTCATCGATCACGACGACGGCTCGCGCGCCGGGGCCGAGCAGCTTCATCGATTCGAGGGTGCAGGTGTTGTCGGTGCCGTACACGGTGGGCTGCACGATCAGGACGCGCGGAGTGTGCAGCGCCTTATGCAGCGCGCGCATCTCCGGCACCGTCGCCGGCTCCGGGGTGTACGGGCGCGGCGTGGCAAACGTGTAGCGCGCCGGATCGCCGAAGATGTGCGTGTGGCAATCGCACGCGCCTGCCGGGACGGCGAAATTCACCGGCGTCGAGGGCTGTGCAGCCTTGGCGAAGGTCGGTGCCGCGCCACGCACCAGCGCGGCTGCTCCGGCGGCGGCTGCGCCCATCAGAATTTCTCGTCGCGTCAACATCGGATTCCTCCAGAAAGATTGCAAGACCATCGGACACGGAAATCAGCAAGCAGCAATGACTCGTTCTTTTCAGTGAGCGGAAAATTAACAGAGAGGCATCGGCGCAGTCAAATTTGTGCCGATATTCGGTTGTGTCCTAATCTAAGGAAATGCGTTCGATGAAATGTGGGGCCGTGACTTCGGGGGCTAGCCTGGGAACGCCAATCTCCCGATTGGCGACGGTCGAGAGGCACAAAGCGCCAATCGGGAGATTGGCGTTCCCAGGGTGAACTCAGAAGTCGTAGTTCCAAGTTTCCCTAAAGACATTTCTCTAAATTGGGACACTACCGATTTTCTACACATCCTCGTGAATCGTTTTCAGCTTTACGACTTCCAGTTCCTTGATCCCTGCGGGAGTCTGCACTTTCACTTCATCGCCAATGTGTTTTCCCAACAGCGCCTTGCCGATGGGGGACGTGGTCGAAATCAGCCCCGCGGCGAAATCGGCCTCTTCGGCGGTCACCAGCTTGTATTCGATTTCGACGGACTTTTTCACGTCCAGCACCCAGACGCGAGAGCCGTAGCCCACGCGGTCGGCGGGAATGTTCGTCAGATTGAGCATGCCGATATCGCCCATGCGCTTTTGGAGCTGGCCGATCCGCGCGGAAACGTAGCCCTGGCGTTCCTTGGCGTACTTGAACTCGGCGTTTTCCTTCAGGTCGCCATGGGCGCGAGCTTTCATCAGCTCTTTCGGCAGGTCGACGTTCATTTCATACTCGAGCGCGGTGATTTCTTCCTGCAATTTCTGTTTTATTTTTGTCAGTGCGTCGGTCATGGTTCGTTTTCTATGGGAAAAATTCGGCGCGAAAATATCCGCGCTGTCTCGATGGTACCTGCCGTTTCGAATTTTACGTGCGAAGCTCCGTCATGTCCAGCGAAGCCCTCGATCCCGCTCAAATAATCGCGCACTCGCGATGAGATTCTGAAAAATAAGGGATATAGTTTATGCGGGAGATATCGGCGATGAGCGAAGTTCCGGATTACGCGGCAATGCTGGAAGTGGCGATTGCGGAGGCGCGCGCGGGGCTGGCCGAGGGCGGCATTCCAATCGGCGCGGCAGTCTTCGATGCCAATGGAAAGCTCATCGGCGTGGGGCACAACCGCCGCGTGCAGAATGGCGACCCCTCGACGCATGGCGAAACCGACGCGTTCCGCAACGCCGGACGACAGCGCAGCTATCGCAACCTGATCATGGTGACGACGCTGGCGCCGTGTTGGTATTGCAGCGGGCTGGTGCGCCAATTCGGATTTCGAACGCTGGTGGTCGGCGAGAGCCGCAACTTTGCGGGAGGCCTCGATTGGCTGCGCTCGCTGGGCATTCAGGTGATCGATCTGGACTCCGCCGAGTGCGCCAGATTGCACGCCGGCATTTTGCAAAATGTCCGCCGGCGCCTGATCCAATGCACTGATGAGGTGGTTGTTTTTCAGCGTCACATTTTCCGCCGAAGCATCCCGGTCGCCTTGCTGCCAATAATTGTCCTCGAAATCGAAGTAATCTTCGGCCCGTCCATTGCCTTCGTAATAATTGCGATGGCGGCCGCCCCAATTGTCGTGGTTCGTGTGAAAGATGACATTATGTTTGGCGGTGACATTGTTGCATCCGTTGTCGGTATAAATGCCGTGTCCGCTGCCCAGTTGGTTATAAATCACATTGCCCATGAGTTTTTCACCGTGCGCCAGCGACGGGCCGGTCAACCCTTGCGTGTAAATTCCGCCGCCATCGGCGAGCAATTGCATGTGATCAAAAATCAAATTGTTCTCGACCAGGTTGTCGTGCGAATTATTCGCCACCCCGGCGCGCTTGATTTTGTCCGGCCAGCCGCCCCAGCCCATCGAAATACCCGAGTAGGGCAGATGATCCAGCTGATTGTGGGCAATCATCGTGTGCTGCGCGTAACCGACATCAATGCCGACGCCACCGTGATATTCCGCCGCCACATTGTAGATATGATTGTTTGCGATGTGATTGTCGCGCGTCACCTGTCCCGCCGTCCCCCTCCGGCAAATCCACGCCGCCCAGTTCCATGCCATTCGCCGAAATGTCTGTGAACACGCAGCCTTCAACCGCATCCGACTGCGAGCCGTCGCCCAGTTCCAGTCCCGCGCCGCCCAGATGCACAAAATCGTCTCCGGAAAATTGAATCCCACGATCGTAACTGAACGAAACATTACCCGGAGTTTTTGTCCACGCGCCAAAAGGATTCTTGCCGTTCGGAGCCAGTTCCCCCAGACCTTGCGCGGCATAACCATCCGCGCCCGTCACCATGTAATTGGCCTGGATTTCTGAAAACCCTTCATTGCTGCACGGAAACAACCATGTCGCGTAGGAAAATTGCAGTCCTTTGAAAACGATATTTTGAACCGGGCTGCCTTCCGTTCCTTCGCCGGCAACCAACTTTTCCAGCACCGGCGCTTCGACATCCGCCGTCGTCAAATCCTCGCCCGTCCGCGGCATGTAATAAATTATTTTTGCCGCGCGGTCAAAATACCATTGGCCGGGAGTGCCCAGAAGTTCATACGCATTTTCAACATATTCCGGCTGTTTGCCGATGCTCGCCGGGCCGACGAGATTGGCCGTGCGTTTGAAACCGGAATCCGCCGGCAGCATCACGCGCTTGGTCGAATTGTCCCAGCACGGTTGCGCCATTGTGATCGTCGTGCCTGCAATTCCAGCCACCGGACAACGCGGTTCGGTCCACGCTCCCAGTCCCCATGACCGCTCCGACCAGAACGCATTGCCGCCCGTGTAAACAAATTCCATGTCGCCCGGATTCCGCCAGCCCGCCATCACCGGCGAACTCGCCGTGTACCCGGTTTTTGTTTCGGTTAATTTTACCGGCAAGCG